>JAYEFY010000028.1:0-2596 GCA_034658815.1 Patescibacteria group bacterium | reverse complement strand
CAATCGGTGAAAACGGTATGGAACTTCTCCTTCTTCTTTTCCAAAATTCGGATAACGATCGAGATAGCTTCCAACAGCGTAGCGCCTGATAATAATTTCCAGCATGATCATCTTGCAATTCACAGCTAAAAATTCTGTTTTTGAAAGCTGGCGCTCGTAAGCCACGGGAATACCGGCCTTTTTCAGGAGCTCAAAAACAATGCTGGTGGTGGTGGTTGAGAGCTCGGCCTTTGAATCCATTAGCCTTGTTTCATCCGGATTATCATTCTTGGTGATGTCATTTTTGCTTTCAACGATCAAAAGATGCTCGTCGTTTTTGACTTCGTATAATCGTTTAGTTTTGCCTTCTGTTAGAACTGCTCCTTTTTCCACGATCTTTCTCCTTTTCATTGTTTTTGATCATGATAGCCAAACGCTTTGTCGAAAATGTAATCAACATAATACAATTTGCTCTTGAGATCAAAACAAGATCTCATCTCTTTTTCGTCAACGAACCGCATTATGGAATCGTTGTTGAGTAGAGTTTCCAGAAAATCCGTGCCATTTTCCCAACATTCTAGAGCTATGTTGCAAACAATAGTATGCGCTTTTTCTCTCGGCAGCTTGCTCTTCTCGGCCACAAGCATCATAACCTCTTGAGAAAATATAAGCCCCTTGGTCTGATTGAGATTAACCAACATTCTGTTAGGAAAAATTCGCATTTTTTCAACGATGCCGGTAAGCCGTGCCATGGCGTAATCCAAAAGAATTGATGAATCGGCAATGATTACTCTTTCGGAACCGGAATTATCAAGACTGCGCTCATGCCAGCAAGTAGCCAAATTTTCATAGGCTGCTTGAACGTTTGAGCAGACAACACGCATCAGACCCGACAAGTTCTCGCTTCCGATTGGATTTTTCTTATGCGGCATCGCCGATGATCCTTTTTGGTTCTTGCCAAACGGCTCTATAATCTCGCCGATCTCTGTCTGCGAGAGCAGCCTGAGATTGGTTGAGATCTTTCCAATTGTGGCGGCTACTATGCCTAAGATGGCCATATATTCGGCTACGATGTCACGTGAAATGATTTGTGTGGTGATAATAGGCTTGAGTCCCAATTTTTCACAAACCAGTTCCTCGATTTTGGGATCAATCGTGTACATACCGACTGCGCCACTGATCTTTCCAACAGCAACTGAGATTAACAACTTTTGCATACGGTCAAGATGTCTCTTGAGTTCATCGTGCCAGTTCGCCAGCTTGACTCCGAACGTGATCGGTTCGGCATGAATACCATGAGTGCGTCCGATTTCCGGCGCGTACTTGTGCGCCAGGGCGACCATCCTAATCACATTCATTAACTTACTAAGCGTTTGAATGAGAATATCCACACTTTCGCGCATTTGCAAACTTAAAGCTGTGTCCCCAACGTCATACGAAGTCAATCCTCGGTGCAACCAAGGACGCAACTCTTCGGGGAACTGGGGCGATACGTGCGTAAGAAAAGCAACTACATCGTGTTTTGTTGTTTCTTCCTCAATTCTATCGATCTCCTTGGAATTAATGCTAATCTTTTCCGCTAGTCCCGAAGGAACTTCATGGGTCAACTCACCAATCTGCCATCTTGCTTTAAGAACGGCGATTTCGACTAACAACCAGTTATGAAACTTGTTTGCTTCCGACCAAATGTCATTCATTTTATCTCTGCTATAGCGCTTTAACATAATTTTTCCTCCTGTCCTGTTGTTTGGCTAAAGAAAGCCATGGATTTGCTATTTTTAAAAAACAAAGTCAAGTTTTTACTTGACCTCCTTAAATAGAAAATAGCATAAGTTTAACAAAAATCAAGTTTTTGGTTAGCTTGTGAGTTGTTTAACGAAAACAAAAACAGCCTCTCGCGAAGCTGTTGGATTTGTTGGGCGGAAAGTGAATAACACAGCAAGGAACAATTGCCCTATAATTCTTGTTAAAATGATAGAAAACTTTGAAGCGGTTGAGGAATAATCGAAAAGAATGAAAAGCCTGATCGTAAAAGAAAAAGTTTTGGCGACTAAATAATTTCCCTTTGATAATCAATTAACCCTTCATTATTGCTTATGATGACAAATAATAAAGCGAAAAATATTTGCAAAAAAAGTATTTCTCCCATATTCTGTCTATAAGCACTTTGAAATGTTTGATGTTGAGAATAATGTCACATCTTTGAAATAGGAGGTATATTCATGAATCCAGAAGAAAAAATAATAGATGGCACTGATAATCTGAGATCAGCTTGCGCCGAAACAAAACTTAAAGGCAATAAAATTGTTTTAACAAGCGGATGTTTTGATTTAATACATGGAGGCCACTTGAGATATTTATGTCGCGCCGGAAAATTAGGCTATCTGGTTGTCGGCATAAATAGTGATGTCTTTGTTAGAAGACTGAAAGGACATAATGGGCGACCAATACGAGACGAGGAAGATCGAGCATTTATAATGGCAGGGTTTTCCCCCGTTCAGCTAGTGTCAATATTCAACTGCGATTACGAGCTGATTAAGGCAGTTATTCCTAACATTTATGTAGCTTCCAAAACTTCTCATATATCTATTTGGGATGATAACAAACGTGTTGAGTT
>JAYEFY010000027.1:0-10558 GCA_034658815.1 Patescibacteria group bacterium | reverse complement strand
TTTGCTTGCCGCAATACCATTTTTCGTTTTATTTTACCGAGTTACAGTAAAGGACTATTATCAAACCACCTTCTACCAAAAACCGATAATAATTTTTAGCTGGAGTTAGTTTGGAAACAGTTCCAGCAAAATTATAACATTTATTGTCCTCGTGGGCAATCAAAAAGCTAGTTTGAAAACAATCCCGCCCGCTATCAGGCATAAATTAAATCAGCAAAAAGCCCTCTGCACGCAATGTAAAGGGCTTTTTTATTGTTCCGTTAAAAAGTTTAGTTTGCGCCTTGCCAAGTGAATCGGCTTTCGATTTTATAGCGTCTGGCACTGACCTACTCTCACCCCGCCAAGGCGGGACTACCATTAGCGCTGGAGCACTTAACTTCTGTGTTCGGGATGGAAACAGGTGTATCCGCTCCGCTAACAACACCAGACACTATAAAATCGAAATAAATATACTGCTGCCGCCAAAAATACCAAAATAGCGAATTCAATTTTTCTAAAGCGCTAGTTATAACTTGGTCTTGCAAAGAAATGGAGCATATAGCTTCATCTCGAGCGCAAGACCAAAAAGAATAAATACCGAAGATCATTAGTACTCCTTGGCTGAACGCGTTACCGCGCTTATACCTAGAGCCTATCAACCTGGTAGTCTGCCAGGAGATCTATGGTTGCCTTATCTTGAGGTGGGCTTCCCGCTTAGATGCTTTCAGCGGTTATCCCGAATGAACGTAGCTACTCAGCAATGCACTTGGCAGTGACAGCTGATAGACCAGAGGTTCACTCTTTCCGGTCCTCTCGTACTAGGAAAGAATCCTCTCAAGCAACGACGCCTACGGCAGATAGAGACCAACCTGTCTTACGCTATATATTTTCATTTGTTACCAAATGGATCGGACTATACCATCATCCCAAATTCTTCGGGAGACCGACGTGTTATTCCAACTTACTTAATTGGAATCTGATTCCATTATCAAAGAATCAAGTCTCTACGGGGTTAATAAGCCTTCTTTGCACAACAATTTTTTAACTTCTTTGCTGTTTTGAATTCTCTTTTTTGAATAATTTAATTGCTTGTAACGATCAACCAATCTGCAAATTCTTAGAAAGTCAACTCCGGTTTTTACCTTTCTTTTTGACAAGATAATTTTTCTCATCAACCGTAATTGTTTTTCTTTTAGTTGGGAATAAGACAGAAGAGCCTTGATCATATCCAGCTGCGATTGTTCATCTCCGACTATCCATTCAATAATCCCATCCTTTCTTTTTCTCAAATAACCTGCAGCTGATTTTCTTTGCAATTTTTCAAAGAAATCAAGATGTTTATTGCTTTGATAAAAAGCAATGTATGAACTAATTTGATAACGATACCGATAAGTTTTATTCTTGGTTAACTTGACGTAGACACTTCCATCTGCGTCTAGAAATCCAGCCAAATATGCTTTGTCGATTTCCTTTAATTTGTCAAACTTGTTCATGAAATTTTTGTACAAGACTTATAACTTCCCTCGGAATTATCCTAACATACGACAGGTTGAATGTCTAATTTGAATATATCGTTAGGACTTCTCCGATATGAGTCGGTTTTTTCAAACTCGATTGCTCGAGAAAGCCGCCGTGTGAATCGATATCTTTTTGGTTCCTTTGTTGACGGTTTGAACCCAGCTCGCGTACCTCTTTAATTGGCGAACAGCCAAACCCTTGGGACCTTCTCCAGCCCCAGGATGAGATGAGCCGACATCGAGGTGCCAAACAGCGCCGTCTATGTGAACTATTGGGCGCTATTAGCCTGTTATCCCCGGGGTAACTTTTATCTGCTGATCTTCCGCGCATCTATATGCAACGGTCGGTTCACTAAATCCTACTTTCGTAACTGCTCGACATATCCGTCTCGCAGTAAAGCTGGCTTGTGGTTTTGTCCTATCACTCCGATTTCCATCCGGAGCTAGCCAACCTTTATGAGCGCCTCCGTTACCTTTTAGGAGGCGACCGCCCCAGTCAAACTACCCACCAGGCACTGTTCCCGGTCTGGTATCTGAACTCTTTTTGCAGAGGAATTATTCCTAAACACCGCAAAAGCGTGTTTAGGAATAGCTTCATAGAATTAGCGATACAATCAAACATGCATAATAAAATATTGATATCAATAGAACCATAGATATCAATTGTGAAATCTATTACTACATGCTCAAAAGTCCGCTTTGAAAAAGTTCAAATAACAGACCAGGGTTAGGATTTAAAAGCATACAGAGTGGTATTCCACTGGCGACTCCATCCCGACCGGAATCGGGACTTCAAAGTCTCCCACCTATGCTCGGCAGCATATTTTCAAATCCAATGCCAAGTTGTAGTAAAGCTCCACGGGGTCTTTTCGTCTTGCCGTAGGTAGAGAGCATCTTTACTCCCATTGCAATTTCACCGGGCCCCTCGTTGAGACAGTTGCCCAGTCGTTACGCCTTTAATGCGGGTCGGTAATTAGCCGACAAGGAATTTCGCTACCTTAGAACGATTATAGTTATCGCTGACGTTCACTGGCGCTTCGGGGATTGGCTTGCACCGCTCCCTTTAACGTTCCAGCACTGGTCAGGCGTCAGCCCCTATACGTCCCCTTACGGGTTAGCAGAGACCTGTGTTTTTGATAAACAGTCGCCAGGCATCTTTAGCTGCGGCCGCCACACCTTTTAGGCACTAGCGCTTTGCGCTAATCTTTTAAACACTCAACCATAACAATTTCCTGATTCTTCTTAATTAAAAAATCTTGAAAATGGATTGTATAAGTGCCCAAAAGGTGTGGCGGCAGACCATATCCCTAAGTTACGGTCGCTGTTTTGCCGAGTTCCTTAACGAGGGTTCTCCCATTCACCTTGGGCTACTCGCCCTGTCTACCTGTGTCGGTTTACGGTACGGATACCGCACTACTAATCTTAGAAGTTTTTCCCGGCACTTTGCTCATCCTTGTTCCCCAGCCAATAGCCAGGTTCCAGAAGCGCCTTGGGTTGATGCCAAACGGATTTACCTATCTGGCACCCTCAGCGTTCCTACCGGAATCCAATAACCGGCAAGGACTACTAAAATGCGTCACTCCATCGAATAGTGCGGCAGGGCAGGAATATTAACCTGCTGTCCATCGACTACCCCCCAGCACATGTTCTTCGAACACAATTTCTAATT
This sequence comes from Patescibacteria group bacterium, assembly GCA_034658815.1. Lineage (GTDB taxonomy): Bacteria > Patescibacteriota > Minisyncoccia > Moranbacterales > DUUL01 > DAOUPS01. The sequence goes on along the minus strand of JAYEFY010000027.1, from coordinate 7,393 downwards.
CATAATTTCTTATTTCTGAACAATTTTCAATGTTCCAATGTCTTAATTCCGTAATTGAAAATTAATTCATTGCTACCTGAATGAAAACCTGTCTGCCGGCAGGCAGGTTGGAAATTGGTTCAAAGAGCCCGTGCCAGGGACTCGCCTTAGGATCGCCTAACCCTGGGATGATTATCATCGCCCAGGAAACCTTAGACTTTCGGTGTGTAAGAATCTTACTTACATTGTGGTTACTTATGCCAACATTCTCACTTCCCATCGCTCCACTAAACCTCACGGTTTAGCTTCACAGCAATAGGAACGCTTCCCTACCGTCGGCGCAAGCACCGCAATTTTCAATTTTTAATTTCTAATTTTTAATTTTTAATCAATTCTTATATGTTCCAATGAACAAATTTTAGATAACTACTAATGAGAATAATTTAAAATTGAATCATTGGAACTTCATTGTGAATTGGAAATTTCAAATTGAAAATTTCGGTGTTTGCACCGGCTCGCATCTTCGGTGCTATGCTTAGCCCCGTTACATCTTCGGCGCAGAGCCACTAGACTAGTGAGCTGTTACGCACTCTTTCAAGGATGGCTGCTTCTAAGCCAACCTCCTAGCTGTCTGAGTAACTCCACTTCCTTTTCCACTTAGCATAGACTTTGGGACCTTAGATTGCGATCTGGGCTGTTTCCCTTTTGAGCTCCGAGCTTAGACCCGGAGTTCTGACTGTTGAGATAGTTCTATGGGCATTCGGAGTTTGGTAGAGGAGACTTGGCCGAAACCACATCAACTCTTCCAGTAGCTCTACCTCCCACAGATAGTTGCTCAACGCTAGCCCTACAGCTATTTCGGGAAGAACCAGCTATCTCCGAGCTCGATTGGAATTTCTCCTCTATACTCAAGTCATCCCCCAGAATTGAACGACTGGTGGGTTCGGGCCTCCTCCCGATGTTACTCGGGATTCACCCTGCTCAAGTATAGCTCGCTCGGTTTCGGGTCTACTTCATACGACTTTGCCAATGCAACGCATTGGCACGCTGACTCGCGCAGACTATTAGCGCGTTTGTCCGCGCGCTAGTGCGAAGCACTGGCGAACGGCGGTTAAGCCTCGCTTTCACTATGCCTCCCCCGAGAATTCAGGGTTAAGCTTGCCATACAAAATAACTCGTTGGCTCGTTCTACAAAAAGCACGCCATTATCGCCACACCTATAAGGCAATTTATCCAAAAAATAAACTGCACCAATAAACAAAGTTGATTAATAGCTAAATGTTAATTAACTTTATTTATTGCCTCATAGGTGTGGCGACTCTGACTCTTTGTTAGCATATGGTTTCAGGATCTATTTCACTCCCCTTATCGGGGTTCTTTTAACCTTTCCCTCACGGTACTTGTTCACTATCGGTCTGAAGCTATATTTAGCCTTGGGAGAATAGTGCTCCCGGATTCAGACGAAGTTTCACCGGCTTCGCCCTACTTGAGAATAATTACAACAAGAATGTCATTCTTTCGCCTACAGGGCTATTACCTTCTGTGGCGCCTCTTTCCAAAGGTCTTTGGCTAGAAATCCATTTTCTTTGCTCCCGTCGAAACGGGACATAATTATCTCGCAACCTCCCGAGTAACTCGGGATTTAGGCTTTTCCCCGTTCGCTCGCCACTACTTGGGGAATCACTTGCCAATGCAACGCATTGGCGATATTGTTTTCTTTTCCTCCGCCTACTAAGATGTTTCAATTCGACGGGTTTACCATCCCGATTACTCGGGACTGATAGAGGTTTACTCTATCGCGTTTCCGCATTCGGAAATCCCCGGATCAGCGCTTGTTTGCCAGCTCCCCGAGGCTTATCGCAGGCTACTGCGTCCTTCATCGCTTGCTTCAGCCTAGGCATCCACCATATGCTTTGGTGTATTGCATCTACGTATAACTAGCACATTACAAAAATTGAATAATGCAATGTGTTGTCGTTTTTTACCACATGACATAAATAATGCATGTGGTACGTGGATTCAATTGTCAAGGTATCAAAATATTTACCAACTTCCGCATTTAAGGGATTGCCGGCAAAAGATTCACCAAAAGAGGGAGCAACTTTTGCGAGTGCCGCCATTGCAACGACCCGTGTTGCTCTTCCCCTTTTGGTATTTCTTTTGACTCATGAAAACTGTCTCTAAATTAACCCCCTGCCAAAAATTGTTAATTTTTGCTAATGCCTGCTTGCCCGAACGTACTGTTCGATACGGGCAGAACCGGTAAGACAAGAGACTATTTTCAAGATGATCCTTTATAAAATGAACAAAATATTTCAAAACAAAAAACCGCTCTAACGGCGGTTATCAAAAGCAAAACTTGCTATTGGATATCAGCCGCTAAGTTTGTATTTGATGTTTATGATGAAACTCATCATGTAAGTTTTCGAAATAAAATTTTTATTTTCCATTGACAGCTATCTCCATCCCCTACAAACAACGTCAGAGTCAAATATAGCATAGGAGAAAATGTTGTCAAGCTCTATTTCAAGTAAATGTTGGCAATGTGTTGATGAAACAGCTATCTTCTCTTAAAAATTTGAACATCCGCAACAGTTTCAACGATCTTATAGTTTTTCTGAATATACGCATCAACAAGATTATTTTGCGTACAGCGAAATTTCCGGACATTCTTGTAATCTGTCACCGCGCATTTCGGTTTATGCAGTTCAAGCTGCGTTAAGGCATGCGCAAACTGTTTTTTCGTGTGATGATTTGTTATAAGCCACGAATATGAAGTAGGATTTAATTTGTTTGTTTCATAGTACATTCCCGGCATGAATGGGCCGGCATAAAGATCGTATTTATCATCGCAGTGTTGTTTGATATATTCAATTGCACCGGCATCTTTCACTGAATAGAAAAGAGGAAAGGTGGTTACATATTTGATCGATGGATACACGATAAGCCATGACGCGATAAGAAATAAAAAACCGCAAGCCAGTTTAATTATTTGTTCTTTGTTTTTAAGGGCTTCAGCTACGATCGGCATCAAGACCAGTATTGGAAAAATAGCGATCCCTACGTGGAAACTATCCGACCTGGCAAAGGTTGTCAGCAGTAACACAAATTGCAAAAAGAACAGAAATGTAATTTCTTTTGATCTGTTTTTCTTAATGGTGAATATAAAAACAAGGAGTATAAAAAGGAAAAATATTGACAAAATCAAAGAAGTTTTATTTATTTCAGCGCATTGGAACAAGACGAACTGCATAAGATTTGAATAAAGAATTTCGAGCGGCCATTTGAATAAAACAAGGAGCGGAATGAGAGAGCATACGACAAGCGCAATCAGCGATCTTGTCCAATATCTTTGCTTGTAAATAAATCTCAAAAATAGAAGAAATCCGCTCATTGCGATAAAAACAGCAGCTCCTTTGTGCTGTAGAAATAACATTGACAATCCGATGAATAATCCGCTGGAAACGAACATACTGGTGTTTTTGCTTTTAATTCCTTTGAGGAAAAAGTATGTTCCCCAGATTATCAAAGCAATATTGAACATATTGTGGTTAATAATGGGCCAATTGAAAGACGAAAAGATAAAAATTGCCGGAGGAATAATCGATGAAGAGTTTGTTGTCAGCATTTTGCACATTTTATAAATTCCCACGGCAGAAATAAACACAACCGCAATGGCAATTGCGTTGGCAATCCAGTAATGAGGTCCGAGTATTTTCCATGGAATGTAAACCAGATAGAAACTTCCCGGAGTGATGAATTCAAAAAAATCAATGTAAAGCTGGCGTCCATGCAGCATATTCCATGCGCCGTCAATAACAACGCCTTCGTCATTGTTAAGAATATGGTTTCCGTGAAACAGAGATAAAAAAAGGGCAAGCCCTCCCCACCACCAGACATTAAAATCCATAAGTTTTCCTTTCGAGAAATGCATTGGCTTAAGATAAGGCTTGCCTTCTTACTGCTCTTTTAAATAACAACATTTTTTATATTTTTTTCCGCTTCCGCAAGGACAAGGGTCGTTTCTTCCAACATCATTACTGTTAATGATCGGTTTTGCTTTGCTCTTTTCTCTTGAATCCTTCTGCTGAGCAGGAGCTTGCTGATCTGATGAATCAAATTGCTGTACTTGCTGTCCGCCTGAATAAGAAAAATTGCCGCCCCCTGCGAACGGAGAGGTTTGAGCCGTTGTAGAAAAGACTCTGAACACCGCGTTTGCAATTGTGTGATTGATCTTTGATAAAAGGGATTGGAACATCTCAAATGCTTCTTTTTTATATATCATTAAAGGATCTCTCTGGCCATATCCCTGCAATCCGGCATCTTCACGAACATATTCCATTTGCTCAAGATGATCCATCCAGAAACTGTCCGTTGTCCTTAAATAAATAGCTTTTTCAATAGCGCGCATTGTTTCACTTCCAATTTCCTTTTCTTTTTCAGCGTATTGCTTTTTTGCCTCCTGTATACAAAATTCAATTATAGCGCCTTTTTTTTCCGCACTTTGCGAAAAACCTTTATCTTTTTTGATATCAATAAGTTTTTTATGGATATTGTCATTTTTTTCGCCTGTCATTGCGCTAACCTCCTTGGAAATTTCCTTCATACTCCACTGGTCTTCGTCTTCAGATACAGTGTGCGCCGCAACAATTGCTTCAATTTCTTCCAGAAAAATATTAAGAATATCAGCTTTTATGTTTTTTTTGCACAATGCCTTTCTGCGGCGGTTGTAGATCGTCTCTCTTTGCTTATTCATTACATCATCATATTCAAGAACGCGCTTTCTGATATCAAAGTTGAATCCTTCGATCTTATTCTGCGCCGATTCGATAGACTTTGTGATCATTTTGTTCTCAATTGGCTGGTTTTTGGGAAGACCAAGTTTTTTCATAATGTTCTTCATTCTGTCCCCTCCGAATCTTCGCATCAATTCATCTTCGAGCGAAACAAAAAATTGGCTTGATCCGCGGTCTCCCTGCCGTCCCGCGCGCCCCCGCAGCTGATTGTCAATTCTTCTTGCTTCATGGCGTTCAGTGCCCAATATATGCAAACCTCCAAGATTTTCCACTCCTTCTCCAAGCTTTATGTCTGTTCCTCTTCCTGCCATATTTGTGGCAATGGTAACCGCACCTTTTTGTCCGGCTTTTACAATAATATTCGCTTCGCGTTCATGATTCTTTGCATTCAACACTTCGTGTTCAATTCCGCTTTTTTTCAAAAGAGCGGCTAAATATTCTGATTTTTCAATTGCGATGGTTCCCACCAAAACGGGCCGCCCTTTTTTATTATACTCAATAATTTCATTAATGATCGCCCTGAATTTTTCATCTTCCGTCCTGTAAACTACGTCTCTCATATTATTACGCACCATTTCCTGATTCGTCGGAATGACGGAAACTTCAAGTTCGTACACTTTATGGAATTCTTCAGCCGAAGTAAGCGCGGTTCCTGTCATTCCCGCAAGCTTTTTGTATATCCTGAAATAATTCTGAAAAGTAATTGACGCAAGCGTCCGCGACTCACGCTGCACTTTTACGCTTTCTTTCGCTTCGATAGCCTGATGCAATCCTTCACTATATCTTCTTCCGGGCATTAGCCGTCCCGTAAACTCATCAACGATCACGATATTTCCATCCTTTACCACATAATCACGATCGAGCTTGAACAGGACATTGGCTTTTAGCGCCTGTTCAAGATGGTGTACATAAGAAACTTTGCTTGATTCATAAATATTTCCGATGCCCAGCCATTTTTCCATTTTGGAAATTCCTTCTTGAGTCAGAATAACACTGCGCAGTTTTTCATCAATTTCATAATCTTCCTTTTTTTTGAGTCGTGGAACAAGACGCGCGAATTGTCCGTATTTTTCCGTTGATTCCGTATCAGGAGCAGAGATAATAAGCGGTGTTCTCGCTTCATCTATAAGAATCGAATCCACCTCATCAACAATAGCGTAATACAGCGGACGTTGAACGATCTGCTCAATGCTTTGAGCCATATTGTCTCTTAAATAATCAAAACCGAATTCATTATTTGTTCCATATAGCACATCCGCCTGATACGCCTGAGCTCTGGGCACTGATTGCAAGTTTTCCATTTCGATGCTAACTTCTTCTTTATCAATTATTTTTGGCTCATAAAGAAATGAAGCGTCATGATTGATGCAAGCTGTTGACAGCCCTAGGAAATGATAGACCGCCCCCATCCAATTCGCGTCTCGTTTTGACAGATAGTCATTTACCGTTACAATATGGACTCCTCTTCCGGCAAGCGCGTTGAGATATACTGCCAATGTTGCGGCGAGTGTTTTTCCTTCTCCTGTTTTCATCTCAGCGATTTTGCCTTCGTGTAAAGCGATCCCGCCAAGAAGCTGGACATCATAATGGCGTTCGCTGATTATTCTGCGCGCGGCCTCGCGCACAAGCGCAAATGCCTCGGGAAGCATTAAGTCAAGTTTGCTTGAAATCTCATCGTCTTTTTTGTTTTGCAATGTCTCTTTGAATGCTGCGGTTTTTTCGGGAAATTGTTCGTCAGACAATTTTCTCATTTCAGGTTCCAGTTTGTTGACCTGTTCAACAATAACTTGCATTCGCTTTATATCGCGATTTTGGGCATTGCCGAATAATTTATCAAGAATTTTCATAAAGCCTTAATTTTAGTAGTACTTTCTCAGCATACTAAAGTATTCACACATAGGCAACCCGCGTGTTGGTAAAAAAACAGAAAAGTGATATACTTAATGTAAAGCGCGCGATCGCACAGTTTGGAACTTGGATTCCACCTTATAAACAAAATAATCAAAACAAATGACCAATAGAACAAAAATTTTAATAGCGGTTCTCTTCGCGGCAACTGTCGGAAGCGCCGGGTTCCTGTTCTTTTTGAGAGTAAAGTCAGATAGAGCGTTTCTTCAAACGAAGCTGGTAACGGAGAAAGCCGTTGACACTTCCAAAAAAGCTGCGCGCCAAGAAGGGAAGCACAGCCTAAAAATGATGAAAAAAGGCTACATCAAGATGCTGACCGGAGAAGTTATCGAGATCAATAGCCAAGCCAAAAGTTTTGTGTTAGATATTGATCCGTTGGGAAAGCATAAAAAATACATCATCTACACTGACGGGAAAACCAAGTTTTCAGTTTTGACACATGTTTACGCAAATACCGATGAAGATACGACCGGACTTGATGAAGAAACAAATATGTCTGAAGAATATACTCCCACTAATTTTAACGCCGTCGATAGATCATCCCAAGTATGCGTGCGCCTTAACGGGTGGATGGACGATAGTGGCGAGAAGTTCCTGGCCGAAAAAGTCGACATCATAATTGAATGAACTGACCAATTGTTCAAATATAAATAAAATATAAATATATGAGCCTAAGAAAAAACATCTTCATCTTTCCGGGAACGTTTCTG
>JAYEFY010000026.1:0-33742 GCA_034658815.1 Patescibacteria group bacterium | reverse complement strand
ACATTGAATTTGGAGAAAAGATGAAAAAAGAAAAAGATAAATTGTTTAAAAAGTAATTAATTTTTTTAAAAAGAAACATCATTACCGCAGATGAGTAAAAAGGGACATCTTAGGATTGGAATATACTAGAACTGAACAAACTTTGTTTCAGACCTTTCATTTTTTAACCAAAACCGCCGAAGATAGCAAAATAATGCTTGACGAAGGCATATTTTTTGTTAGACTGAGAATAGTATGCGTTTTTTAGCGCAAGTAGAACATTAACAATTAATTTCTCTGTTGGCAGGGCGAAATGTGAGTCTTTTCATTTTTTGGATTCGCTTTGTCAAGCGAGAAGTTCTAGAAAGGCGGGTGATATATAATGGAAGATGCTCCAGAAGTCCAAGAAGATTTGGACAACGGAGGGAAATTCAAAAACTGGTTGCAAGATAATATTAGAATTATTTTCTCTGTTTTAATTGTTGTTGCAATTGCCGCGGGAATCTATTCATATTCCAAACGAGCTGAATCTCCGCTCGATCAGAGCGAAGTTGCTATCGAAGAATTTATGGAAGAAGATGATAGGGATGCAGTCACGATTATTGGTGATGAAGGCGAAGGAGAAGACGCTGAGAGATCAACAGAGACAGCAGCAGATGAGACAGACGCGGTTAAAATCGATCAGTCGCAGCAAGACAGCCAGATATCGATCAGCGAGGAATCCGATGACGCGTTCATCGAAGCTGCTATTCGCGGTGACAGCAGAACAACGCTTGCGAGAAAGGCATTGGGCAATTTTCTCGAAAAAAATAATGACTCAAGCCTGACCGCGGAACACAAGATCTATATTGAGGATTATCTTCAAAAATATGTTGGCCATACAGGAGGTGTCTATGTTGGAACCGAAATATCGTTTGCAAAAACACTCATCAGGGATGCCATTGAAAAATCAAAGACACTCAATGAAAACCAGCTGGATAATCTGAAGAAATACTCATCACAAGTTCCTAACCTTTAGTAGTTTTCTTATAAGTAGTTCCTTTTTACAGTTCCTTATTTTATGTTTTTTGTGCGTATGTTATGAATTCACGTCTAAAGTTATCTGATACAAATACAAAAACAGCTTTTTAGACATGTTATTTCTAAACACCATAAGATCCCGGCAATGCCCGGGATCTTATGGTGTCAGGGTATAGATGTTTTAATGAGATTACTTCCAAGCCAAAAAAGCAGGTGCGAGTGAAATTCTGAAAACCAAACTTTAGATGACTTTATACTTTGACAGACTAAAAAAAGTTTGTCAAGGTATTATTTCTATTTGTCATTGACAGAAAAAACGAGCTCTTTACTTGTTGATAAAACTGTAGTACACTCTACGTTTAGGTATAACTTTCCCATTTATCAATATGAATATGCGAGACAAGATCATTATAAAAGGCGCGTCGCAGAATAATCTCAAAAATATTGATATTGAGATCCCAAAACACAAGCTGGTTGTTGTAACCGGTGTTTCGGGAAGCGGGAAATCTTCTCTCGCTTTTGATACTCTTTACGCGGAAGGTTATCGGCGCTATGTCGAAAATCTTTCTTCTCACGCCCGTTTTTTTCTTCATTCAGTTAAAAAACCAAAAGTAAAGCGAATAGAAAATCTTTCACCTGCTATTGCGGTCGATCAAAAAAGCGATGCGTGTAATCCGCGCTCAACTATCGGTACAATTACGGACGCGTATGATTTTCTAAGGATACTCTACGCCGGAGCGGGCCAGTCTTTTTGTCCTCAGTGCGGAACGGAAATGCAAAAACAAAATGAGCAAAAGCTCATTAATGCCATTAAAAAGATGGAAAAAGGCACGCAGATCATAATACTCGGCTTATGGACGGGAAAACAAAAAACGATCAGGGACAAATTATCAGCCATTGCGAGCCATGGTTATTCGAAAATTCGAATTGATAAAAAGATTCGAATGATCTGCCAGATCAACGGAGAAAACTTCAACGATGATAAAAAAGTGCAAGTTATTGTTGATCGTATCTCATATGACCCAAAGTATTTTGACAGGGAGCGCCTCGTTGATTCGCTTCAAACTGCGGCAAAAATTTCCAAAGGTGAAGCGGTAGTTCTTGTTAATAACGAAACAGAGTTGCATTATAGTAAACATTACTGTTGTTCAAAATGCGGATTTAAGATCAAATCGATAACAACGAAAAATTTTTCTTTCAATTCTCCCGAAGGCGCGTGTGAGAAATGTACCGGTCTTGGAGAAGTTTATCGCGCTGACCCGGAGAAAGTTATTCCCAGTAAAGCAATTTCGATTAATGAAGGTGCCATAATGCCATGGAGTAGAGCCGGGGGTCGGGTGAATAATGATTCACTGCACGCGCAAATTTTAAAAGCGCTGTCACGAAAATATAAATTCAGTTTGAATGTTGCTGTTGGAAAAATCCCTAAAAGCAAGACAGACAAGATTCTTTATGGAAGTGATGAAATGATCACAATTAAAACGAAATCAGGAACAAAAGAAGAAATTTTGTTTGAAGGCATATCAAAAGAACTTGAAGAAAAACACAGAAAGGCTAATTCATCTTTTGTTCGGAATGAAACTGAAAAATATTTATCCAAACAAATTTGTACCGTATGCGGTGGAAAACGATTAAAAAGACCTTATTTGAACGTACGCGTATTGGGAAAAACAATTGATGAAATTGTAGCGATGGAAATCGAAAAGCTTATTGTTTTTTTTGCGCAACACAAAAAACACCCATTGAAAAATGAGAAACAAAACCGGCAAAAAGTTATTTCACAAATTCTTTCCGAAGTTGTTAATCGGCTTCAGCCCCTGGAAGACGTTGGGTTGGGATATTTAAATCTGGATCGCAGTACGCGGACATTATCAGGAGGAGAGTTTCAGAGAGTTCGTTTGGCGACACAGCTTTTTAGCGGGTTATCGGATGTTGTATATGTTCTTGACGAACCGTCAATCGGCTTGCATCCAAGAGATACGCAAAAACTCATTAAGACTCTTCGAAAATTACAAAAAGCCAACAATTCAATTATTGTTGTTGAACACGATAAAGACATTATCAATGCCGCTGATTACATCATTGATATTGGACCGAAAGCCGGAGAAGGCGGGGGGAAGATTATTTTTCAAGGTCAGTTCGATCAGCTTCGCAAGGCAAAAACCGAGACAGCGCGATATTTATTTAAAAAAGTACTTTGCGAACCTTCCAGAAAGCAGTCAAAGACAGTGTCCAAAAATATGCTCAAAATAATTGGAGCGTCCCAGAATAATCTTAAGAATGTTACAGTTGCAATTCCGCTGGCAAAGTTTGTTTCGGTTGTCGGAGTGTCCGGGAGCGGAAAGAGTTCCTTAGTGAACGATATTATTGCAAAGGCATTAAGAAAAGAAATTCACGGATCCATGGATGAGCCTGGCCGGTATAAAGATATCCAAGGAATAAAAAATGTTTCAAAGATTGTCATAATTAACCAGGCATCTATCGGGCGTTCACCACGTTCAAACGCCGCAACCTATACCGGAGTATTCGGTCATATCAGAAAATTATTTTCCGCAACTGAAGCTGCCCAAAAGCATGGGTATACAGCCAGTTATTTTTCTTTTAATATGCGAGGCGGTCGATGTGAATATTGCCAAGGGGAGGGAGTACAGCGCATTGAAATGCACTTGCTTGATGATGTGTATGCCAATTGTCCCTATTGCAATGGAACGCGATACAATAAAAAAATGCTTGAAGTACAGTACCATGGTGTAACGATTGTTGATGTGCTTGATATGAGTGTTGAATACGCATATCATTTTTTCAATTCCAATCGGCTTATTGCTGAAAAATTAAAGGCGCTTAAAGACGTAGGACTCGGATATTTAAGATTAGGCCAAAATGCAAACGAACTTTCCGGAGGGGAAGCGCAGAGAATCAAGCTTGCCACCGAGCTTGCGAGAAAATCAAACGGCAATGCTCTCTATATTTTAGACGAGCCAACCGTGGGACTTCATTTTAGCGATGTTCATCGGCTTTTGCTTGTTTTACAGGGATTGGTCAGCGCCGGTAATTCTGTACTCGTTGTTGAACATAATCTTGATGTTATTGGCGCCAGCGACTGGGTTATTGAACTTGGATCCGGCAGCGGTTCAGAAGGAGGAAATATTATTTTTGAGGGAACATCAAAAAAACTTAAAAAAGCATACACTCCTACAGGAAAAATGTTTTCATAAATCAATGAACACATCGCTTAAAAATGACATTTTATATACCATGGCATATTTCAATGCCATGAAGTATCCACTCACGATATTCGAGCTATGGAGATACTGTATCTCAAAAGAGAACAAAAAAGCCGTTTCATTTTTTCAAGTATTAAGTATTTTAAAAACGGAACCTCTAAAAAAATATCTCTGTGTCAAAAAAGGATTTATTGCGCTGAAAGGCGATGAAGATCTTATTGAGAAACGATTACGCAGGCAGAAAGTGTCAGTTGCGAATATCAAAAAAATAAAGAGGTGGACGCCTTTGTTTCGTTTTATTCCTTATGTGCGAGGAGTTTTTGTCACCGGAACGCTGTCGATGAAGAACGCGCGAAAACAAAGCGACTGGGACATTCTTCTTGTTCTGGCAAAAGGAAGAATATGGATCGGGCGGCTATTTATAGGAATTATACTGCACGTATTGGGAAAACGAAGACATGGCGAAAAAGTTGAAAAACGTTTTTGCTTAAATCACTACATAACAGAAGTTGGGCTTATTCTTGAAGAGCACAGCACTTATTGCGCTTATTTTACTACATTCTCTTTTCCTATTGTTGGCGGTTCAATTCACAAACGCTTTTTGCAGTTAAATGAACAATGGGTACGCTCTTGTTATCCCAATTACAGGAAAGATGAATTAACCGAGGCCGATATATTTAAAATTTTGGAAAATCCATCACTTGCCCAAAAAGTATTGGAGTTTTTTCTTGAAATTACGAGGCTAGCTCCATTTATTAATAAAGCGGCAAAGAAAGTAATGATCCGTAAAATAAAAGAGAATCCAAAAACACACTTAAAGCGCGCAGATATCAGATGCAATGATACAGCTCTAATATTCCTACCCAAGCCTCATCGGATAAAAGTTGCGCGAATCACAAAAGAGAAGTTGACAAAGTTGGCTGAGTAGTGTATACTGGTAGTTAGAGGTGTGGTAGTATCAAGGGTGATTCAAGGGTGAATCGCCTTTTTGCGTGTTTGGAAACAACCCCGTAACAAAAATACAATCAACTTATTATGAATGTGAAGTCGAAAAACAAAATAAGGGTAGGAGCTCTTTGCATAGCAGTGCTATGCTCGTTGCTTATTGTTGAATATGCTTGCGCTTCTGATCCTGGTATTGAAAAGGAGATTATTGATCAAGCCAACCGTGAGCGAAAAAGGCTTGGTCTTCAAGAATTGCAAGAAAATAACATGCTTAATAAGGCGGCATTTCTCAAAGCCCAGGATATGATCGGCAATAATTATTTTTCGCACACATCTCCACAAAGTGTAAATCCATGGTATTGGCTGGATAAAGTCGAGTATCGATATAGGTATGCCGGAGAAAATCTTGCAATGGACTTTTCATCGGTGGCCTCGGTTCATCGCGCGTGGATGAAGAGCGCGACTCATCGGGAAAATATTGTGTCTGAACGATATAAAGAAATTGGCGTCGCAGTCATGAAAGGAATTATAAACGGGAAAGAAACGCAGGTGGCTGTCCAGTTTTTTGGAGATCCGCTTAACGGAAATAGCATAGTAGCGGGATCAGAGAATAACGAAAAGTCAAGTGATGGAATAAAGCTCCAAGAAGTTTCAGTGCGCCCATGGGCGGGAACGGACGAAAGTGAAATGATCGTTTACGCGAAGCTTTCCGGCGAACCTTTAAATGTCGAAGTGCAGGTGGGAAGCCGCTATTTTCCTCTTAGTCAAATTCAAAGCCACAGATACATGAGTCTTATTTCTCTTGAGGAAATAAATCTCAACGAGGATGCAATTATTGTGAAAGCTCAGTCCAACGAACATGAAGCATTCTATTTTCGAGTTCCCAAAGGAGCCTACGCGGAATATATTTTAAATGCTGACCAAGAAGAGAACGAAAAAACTTTGAGTGCTATTGCATCAATGAAGCCTGCTTCCTTGATTGCAAAAGAGAGAGTAATTAATTCACAAAATGTTATTTTAGCCGGGTTTATGCTGGCGTGTGTGGTTATGATCGGGAATGTCTGGATCCTTGAAAGGGAAGAAGAGAAACTGTTTGACGTATGTCACTCCTAAGGATAGCGCTTTTTGATATTAAGGGACTGTTCCTAAACTAACTCCAAGTTTTTACTAACGAGACTAGTTTGGAAACAATCCCAGGGACTGTTGCCAAACTAGCTCCTACCAAAAATTGTTCATTTTACCCACAGCTTTGAAAAAAATTATTGCCTATGCTAATGCATAACCAAAAATTTTATTTCTTCGCTGTGAATAAAATTTCCTAATTTTTGCCGACGGAGCTAGATTGGAAACAATCCCATAAATATTTTAATTTGTACTTTACAATTAAATACGAACAAAAACAAAAAGACAAAACATATTTTTGTCAACTTATCAGAGTAGAAATCTCTTCTCTAGTCTTCTTTAAGACACTCCAAATAAAAAACTCCGAGTATTCGGAGTTTTTTATTTGTCCGCCGAAGAAGCAAGAGACATTGGTACTGCGTATGTGAGTGCACGGAGCTTCATCTTGAAATTCTGACTTTTCGCTAACACCTGTCAGTAGGCAGGAAAGCGTGTTCGGGAATAGCCCCATAAACAATTTTTAGCATGTAATGTTTTCTGTTTACTCGGATCTAATTTTTGAATAAGTAAAGTAATATGCTATAATAATTATAATCTATCTTTATCAAAAAATGAAAAAAATATTTGCTGTTATCGTTATCATTGGAGTCATTGTTATTTTTGCGGCTTCAGTGACATATAAAATTTCCAAGGAAAGAGAATTGGATTTGCGACGTGCCATTACAAGTGTTCATGAAGGAACTCCACGTTACCCCCAATCTCATGTTAGAAGTATTCCCATAAGGTCGTGCAGTGGCGAAGGGGAGCTTTATCTTTATGAAAGCGATGATCCATTTGGCCCTATTGAAACTGAATTTGATATCAATCGTAATCAACTTTTGGTTTTTGCTTCTAAAGAGGCTGAAGTATCTGTAACTGTTGATGGGCATTCGGCAACACTGGATACATTGAGTTTCACCGACGGAAGGATGAGAATTTTACGCGATGTTGATCATGGTTCGACAATAGGTATTTCGGGGTCGCACGATCATGGAGCTCGGGGTGTAAATGGGTTTATCGCTCAAGATTCGACCAGGCCTGTTTATGACATAAACACGTTTCAGTTTATTTATAATGACAACAAAGAGAACGTAATGTTTCTGACACCAGGCGAGTACTCGTATGTTTTTTTTGATAAGTATACGATCGGTGCTCCGGGTGGAGGAATTGACACGAGATTATTAACTGTAAAAGTCGAAGGAAATAATGGTGTGCTTGTTGATCGAACATATGATCAGCCTTTCCCAGATGGAATACAGGGAGCCGTGGTTGGTGATTATTTTGTTGAACAACAGGGAAATTATACTCTTAGCCTGAACACAGAGGACAGTATTTATTGGGCATTGGTAGAATGTCCAATTTGCGGAAACAATGAAGTGGAAAAAGGCGAAGAATGTGATGAGGGTGATGACAATGGCAAAAAATGTATTGCGGATTATAACGATGATTGTTCATACTGCTCTGAAAATTGTGAGTACATAACAATAAAAGGACCGTATTGCGGTGATGGCAATCTTGAGTCACAATACGAGGAATGCGATGAAGGTTCTCTTAATGGTCAGAAATGCACGCCTACTTATGGCCAAAGCTGTACATATTGCACGGAAATTTGCGAGGAGGAAACAATAATGGGATCGGTATGTGGCGATGGAATACTTAATTCCGGCGAAGAATGTGATGACGGAAACAATATTAATGGAGACGGATGTAGCGCAAACTGTGAAAAACCGGAAACTTGTGATGATCAATGCACTCTGAGTATCGGTTGTGACGGAGGATATTCCTGTTATCAGGATCATTGCAGAAATGATGCGTGTTTGTCGGAAGTCGATTGTATATGCCCTTCTTGCGGCGATGGCGTTCTCGATCCAAGCGAAGAATGCGATGACGGGAATAATATTAGCGGCGACGGATGCAGCGCCGATTGTATGATCGAGGAAGAAGAAGAGGAGGAGGAAGAAGAGGAAAAAGGCGATTGTGATGGCAGTATCGGCAATTATGTCTGGAATGATATAAATGGCGACGGTGTTCAGGATGCAAATGAACAGGGTTTGGCAAAAGTGGACATGAAGTTAACATGGGCCGGTTCAGATGACAAGTTTGGGAATTCCGATGATGAAGTATTTAGGGATAAAACCAGTAGCAAAGGAAAGTATAAGTTTGAAGATTTATGCAAAGGTAAGTATCGAGTAAGGGTTAAAGACACGGATGTTGAAGGCCATATCCAAACATACGATCCTGACGGAAAAAAGGACAACAAAACCAATGTGCGCCTAAAGAATAATCATGATGATCATACTAAAGCGGACTTTGGATATAGGGCTCTGAAAGTCGCGCCGGCTTCCGGTGTTGGAATTATGATAATACTGCTCATTTCCGCCACGTTAACGATAATGGTTCTTGCGGGACTCTTCTTAACGCGGAGAATGCGATATTTGAGCAGATAAAAAAGTCTTAAGACAAGTAAAAACCCGGTATTTTACCGGGTTTTTTATATTATGAAAAATGGAAGAATATTTTTTGCAATTATAAAAAGATTGCCCTCAAACACTCTTTCTGCTGCAAAACCAGAATTTCGTTACGAAACAGTCCCATAAAAATATTATTTTTTCAAGATATTCCCTTTACTCCACGCCAATTCAAAAATCGGTCGCATAGATTTAACCAGATCTTCCGATTCAATCACTACGATAAACGGGTTTTCTTCCAACGAAGTAATAGCCAACTTATTGTCATACAGCGTAAAATCCATTCGGCTATTATTCAATTTTTCTAAAGCTCTAATTTCCTGCTCAACCGGCAATCGCAAAAACTTTTCGGCTATTTTTTTATTTTCCGCGTCGTTTGGAATAAGATGGCGCGCCTCGGGACGGTAAATTCCTTTCCGGACATTGCCGATCCATTTTTCCACCGAGCCGGGAAAGCATTTTTCCAGACGAACATAATTGGAAATGAAAAACGGTTTTTCCGAACGGTTCATTTCCTCGTAGATGTTCCAAATTCCTTCTTTGGTTTCGCTGTAAGTAATTTTGGGACGCTTTCTGCCTTTATTACGCAAGCTTCTGAAAATCGGCAGCATTTCAGAAAAATTCTTGGCGGTTATTTTGAGCTGATTAAGGATGGCGGACGGGTCAATTGCTTGGTAGCTGTTGATTTTTTTGTCCGGCAATTCGCTGGCGTAGCCTCTTTTAATAAGGCCTTCCAAAATCACATAGATAATGGATCGTTTAAGCTCGGTCAGCTGGGAAATTTTCGTCACCGTTCCCTGTCCCAATTCTAAAAGCGCCAGATATACTCGTGCTTCTTTTTCCGTAAAACCCGCGTTTTCCAAAAGTTTTAATAAATCCTGATCCATATTTCTTATTATTTATTCTCCCCCTTTGGAAAAGAGAGAGAATTTTCTCCCCCTTTGGAAAAGGGGGATTAAGGGGGATTTGAAAAGTTTAATTAAAAAAGAAATGCTCACTATAAATCCATAAACCCCAATATCATTCTACCAAATCTCCCGCTTTTTGTCAACAATTTTGATAAAATTATTTTAAAATCCTTATTTTTAGCTGTTTTTAAGCATTAAGTCATCTACAACCATTGACATTTTACAAATTTCCGCTCATCATAAACTGTTCTGATTTGAAAATGAAAAGTTGTTTGAAAATTGAATAAAAGGAGAAAAGCTAATGGAAAAGTTGATAGGAGCAACATTGGAAGAACAAAGAGAGTACGAGCAACATCAGAAAGAGATTATTAAGCACATTGAAAAACATGAGCGATATCTGATGGAGAACAATATCTTAGCTGGAGCTTCTAGCTTCAAGAGCAAAGTCGAATCTTTTTATGGCTTTTTTACTTACGAATCTCCCATGCCTCCTTTTGACACAAAAATAGGAATTACATGGAAGCCCGATAATAATCCAAGTGCTAAAAATAAAGGAAAGTGTCCAGAAGATCTAATTGAAATTATAAGTAATTTCAATAAAGAATCGTTTGACGCCAGTAAGTTATATTATGATTCTGTAAGGGAAGATTATCAAATACGGAACAGTTTCTCAAGAAAAGCTACTAGGATAATACTATTTGCTATAGCATTCGTAGTGCTTATTGGTAGCATAGTGATTTCAATTGATATAACCCCAGGTTTAACCACCCGACTGATAGCGGGAATTGGCATGATGGTTGCCCTGACAGTACTTTTTTGGCTCAACTCTTCTTGCTCGCGGCCAAGAAAAACAAATGGCAGTTTAGCTGAGTATAAAAGATTATATGAAAACGCTTGGAGAGCGGATTGGTTTATGGATAACACGTACAGAGAGTACTTTATAGAAAAGTGCTATCACAAAAATTAAACTGATTTCCAACGGGCTGTTCGCAAAAGTGGACAGCCCACGCCAAAGAAAAAAGGAGAAAAGATGATGGAAGAACTATACAAATTTATAGAAGAAGTGTGCAAGCTCAATGCAATAGATACTCTTGTTCAATTTGCGCCTGTCCTTATTATCACATTATATGCCGCAACAGCGTTTTCTTATCAGTCCACAAAACATTGGAAGAAAATCTTTTTTTTGATATTTCTACTTATGTTTTCCTCTTATATTCTAACCATTAAATTTGAAAAGGAATTGATGATAGGAACTGGATATGAAAATCCCGCAGATAAAATACGCAACTTACATGGATTATGGACAGGATACCTTATTTTTGTTATCCCTATTGTGGCAGGCTTATTTTATTTTTTGTGCCATATAGGAAATAAAATAAAGGAGATAGCACACAAAATATTGGCGAGATATTAAAAACAATAATGAAGATGTGAATTGTCAACGCGCAATTCGCCTAAACCTAAAAAGGAGGTAAAAAATGATCTGTCCAAAATGTAAAAGCAAAAATCAATTTGGTAATTTCTGCAGCGAATGCGGAAATCCGCTCAAAGAAAAATGCCCCGAATGCGGGAAGATGGAACCGATCGGGAGAAAAATTTGCGAGACGAAATTGGAGGAGGCAAGGAAGGCACAGAAAGAATATCTGAAAAATAAAGTTAGGGAATGGAGAATAATAGGAGGGGTAATAGGAGGAATAGTAGGAGGATCTATTCTCGGCTTTCTAACAGTATTCGGTTTTTGGATCCTTGCAAATGCAAAATTTGCAGAACATACTTTAATTTCGCATCATTGGCAATTTTGGGGCGGATTAATCCTCCTTGGTATGTTTATTACGCTTTTTGTCTTTCCAATAATCAGCTTAGGATTAAAGAAACAAAGACAAGCCGAACAAAAAGCCATTCAAAAATTTCTCCAAGAACATCCCGACTACGCGGAAATTCTCCGCCAGGCGGAGGAATAAATCCAGCAAGCTGTACTTTGCAAGTACTCTAGATTCCCGTTTTCATGGGAATGACATATGAAGCAAGCGGTGAAGTTAAGAAACATTAACTCACCGCTTTTTTAATGTCTTTGAATAAAAGAGTTAAAGGGTGGATTTGCCGGATATTTGTTCTAACTAACCTCTTTTGGCACTTTTCTATTAATTAATTCTAACATTTCATTGGGAGTTTTTCCGTCCAAGCCACAGTGCTCCAGGTCATTGTAATAATTATTCCACGAACGAATCTTTCTCTTCAGCCCCTGTATGCTCTTAAAAACATTTCTCTCATAAAACTTCTCTTGATCTTCTCTATGGCTCCTCTCCACGGTTCCGTTCTGAGCGGGCTTGCCCTTGTCAATCAAGTAATGAACAATATTCTTTTCTGCGCAATATCTGTCCAGGGCATGAATGGCTTTCACGGTTAAATCACTTCTTTTGTTGGTCCCCAGGTAGTAGTTGGTAAAGGTGGAATGATTGTCTGTTTTAATAGCAAGGATCCGAAAAGGAAATCTTCTCCTAACTTCTTTCAGGAACTTAACGCTGTGAAAAGTACACTCTTCGTCATAGACGGATAAATGTCTCCATCTGCTGGCTGTATCGATGGCGGTATATTGATAATACTTTCTTCCCAAAACAGGATCAGGTACGTGTTTTACGTCTATTTCAACCAATTCTCCCGGTCTCCTCTTGGCTCTGACGTATTTATACTTAACTTTCTTTTTCCGGTACTTTCTTGTCAGGCCTGCCTGCTTGAGGATCTTTCCGATAGTGCTGACGGGGACAGACAAATTCTTGGTTCTTTGTAATCTCCAATGAAGTTTCTTGGCACACAGCTCTGTCTTTTTCCGAAGTGAGATTATTTCTTCTTTAATCCTGATGGGAGTTTCCAAAGGAGAAGTCTTGGGTTGGGTGCTCTTTGGCTCCAGCCCTTTTTCTCCCAGCTCTCTAAAAGAAGTCAACCATCTTTTCAAGCTTCTTTCACTATACGGACAAATCTTGACAATATCAACAATTTTTAGTTCCTTGTTAATGATCGGTCTGATCCACCGCAAACGTTCTTCCTTAATTGTTTTTGACATCTGTGTACACATTTTAGCCAGAATTAGCTGCTTAAAGCCTATTCTAGCAAAAAGTGCCAAATGTGTTTAGACATTACCCCTTTTGCTTGACAAAAATCATAAAATATGCTACAGTTGCGAGTTAACCTGAGGCATGGTTAATTTTTATCGGCACCTTGCAATTTTCACTTTTGTGCCGGTAAATCTGCTTATTACTCCTATTTTTGTCAAAATGGGCAGGTAGGCAGTCCCGGACCGGGAATAATAACTTAATTTTCTTGATGCGTTCAATCACTGCATCATTTGCGCTGGTTATATTCACATTTCCCGCCATCGCATTGACTAACGATCTTACAAATACACAAACGCATCAAAACAAAAATAATAACAGCAGCATTATTACAATTTCAAAAGGAAATATTGAAAAAGTAACAACAAAAAACGAGAATAGAAAAAAATTATCACAAAGCGTGTTTAAAGTGCTTACTATTGAACAAAAGAAGGTTAAGGAGCACAATGAAAAACGGCTCATGCATTACAGACCGCGTCTTGATACCTATGCTCCGCCTAAAGGAACAATGGCGATTCTTGTTACAGGATATTCCTCAACCCCGGATCAAACTTGGGGAAACCCGTTTATAACGGCGAGTGGCACTCGTGTGCACAAGGGTACTATGGCGTGTCCGCCCCAATATCCATTTGGAACAAAAATACGCATTGATAACGTGGGAACATATATCTGCGAAGACAGGGGCGGTGCGATCAAAGGAAATCACTTTGATATGTGGTTTGAAAGCAGAATCGAGGCCTTGCAATGGGGCAAGCGAAATGTTGTTGCGATGATAGAAAAGTAAAGGCCTTAAAATAGTTCATCAAAAAGACCCGAATCATCCGGGTCTTTTTGAATATAACATACAGTGCTATACTAATGTTAGTTGTTTCATAACAACCAAGGAATTACATAAGCAAACCAATGACACGCAAGAATATTAAAAATAGTGAAATTTTCTTTTTTGATAATCTGCTAAAATACAATGATATTGCGGATCATTTTATCGCAGCGCGAAAAGGAGGTTTCAGTAAAGCGCCTTATCATTCGCTCAATCTTGCCTTGCATGTCGGTGATAATGCGGCGCTAGTAAGAAAAAATAGAAGAATGATCCATTCTCTTCTTGGTGCATGTAGCAATGCATACGTATATATGAATCAAACACACGGTAGCCACATCATGGATATTTTAAAAGGAGATGCCAAAATCATCAGCAACAAAAAAGGTAAAAGCGAAACTGTTTTTGATGATACCGATGCATTGGTTACCGCTCAGAAAAATATTTATCTTTTAACACTCATAGCTGATTGCGTTCCCGTTCTGCTGTTAGACAAACAAAGAAAAGTAATTGCTGTTGTTCATGCCGGCTGGAGAGGCACAGTCAATGAAATAACTAAGAAAACCGTTCATTTGATGATCTCACGGTACCATTGTGATCCTTCTAATATTATTGCGGGAATTGGACCATCAATTGGTCCGTGTTGTTTTGAGGTCGAAAATGATACTGTAGAAAAATTCAAGAAGATTTATTCTGAAGACGATCAAGTTATTCAAAGAAGAAAAAACGGCAAAAATGTAGTTGACTTATGGAAGGCCAATTATTTACAACTTAAAAGAGCCGGAGTTCCGCGCGCAAATGTTGAAGTTTCTCAAATATGTACCGCGTGCTCCACAGATCTATTTTATTCTGTTCGAAAAGAAAAAATTACCGGGCGGTTTGGGGTTGGCATAATGCTAAAGTGAACAAGACAGAATAAAAGCAAATTACGAGAGGTTTAAAAGAAATGCAAATAATGCTGGCAGTTGTTATATAAGATTAAATTAGATGGAAGCCATTTATAACCATTATTTTTAAAGACAATGCCAATAAACAAAAATAAAAAGACAGTGCTTATTGTTGAGGACGAATCGTTTTTACGTGATTTGTGTTCAAAGAAATTAACAATGCTTGAATATGAGGTTGAAACAGCAATAGATGGAAAGGAAGCAATAGAAAAGATCAATTCCATCAAACCTAGCATTGTACTGCTTGATCTAGTTCTTCCGATTATTAGCGGGTTTGAAGTTTTGGAAAGAGTTCGAACTCAAACTGATAAGTCGATTAGTGGCATACCGGTAATTATTCTCTCAAATCTTGATGGCCAAGAAGATATTGATCGCGCAATTGATCTTGGCGCGAATGATTATTTGATCAAGTCGAATTTTACTCTTGATGAAATTATTGGTAAAATGAAGGAATATTTATAATCACAAGATGTGAAAGATCGTTAAAGAAAAAAGTCCCGCTTTAAAGGGACTTTTATTATTCGGATAAATTGCAGATGCTGTAGAAACAATCCCTTTTTAAAGGTTTTACTATTTTTGAGATAAAGTTATATGCGCCCGTGGCGGGACTTGTTTTGCTATACAGCAAAACACCATGTTGAATAACATGGCGAACCCTTTAACATAACGGAAGTGTTTACAAAAGATGATATGTTTGGTGCCTAGGGCGGGACTTGTTTTGCTATACAGCAAAACACCATGTTGAAATAACATGGTGAGCGCTTAAATAGCTGCACGGAAGTGTTTACAAAAGATGATATGTTTGGTGCCTAGGGCGGGACTTGTTTTGCTATACAGCAAAACACCATGTTGAATAACATGGCGAACCCTTTAACATAACGGAAGTGTTTACAAAAGATGATATGTTTGGTGCCTAGGGCGGGACTCGAACCCGCAAGGAACAAAGTTCCAAGAGATTTTAAGTCTCTCGTGTATGCCAATTCCACCACCCAGGCTTTTGTGAGGTCCGAAGCGGAGTCGAACCGCTGTACAGGGATTTGCAGTCCCTTGCCTAACCACTCGGCCATCGGACCATTATCTTCATTTGTAAAGAATATCAACTATCGCCAAACCGGTCAATATTAAAAGAGCGTGCTTTGCTTTACCGTTTCTTCCGGCGAGTTTTCCGAAGCACTGTCTTCCGCGCTTGTTTTTTCAAGCTTTCCCGATTTGACTAACTCAATGATTCTCGGTATTTTTTTAAAATCTTTCAATAATATTTCTCGCAAGCTTCCGTTATATAACGCCGCTGCCGGGTGATAACATGGAAAAAATATTACTTTACCGAGCGGAGGAAATTCTTTTCGCAATACTCTGCCATGATCTTGGGAAATCTTGGCTGATGGAATAAAACGAGCCAGGCTGTGGCGGCCCATTAGAACAATTAACTTTGGCTTGATTAATTCTATTTGCTGTTGGAGCCATGGCCAGCAAGTTTCTACTTCATCCGGAAGCGGATCGCGATTATTAGGCGGCCGGCATTTAACTACATTTGCGATATATACATCATCACGTGTCATTCCAATCGACTCGATCAGTTCAGTAAGAAATTTTCCTGCCGCGCCGACAAAGGGGCGGCCCTGTTCATCCTCATTTTTCCCCGGCCCTTCCCCAATAAGCAAAATGTCCGCTTTTGGTGATCCTTCTCCGGGAACGACATTAATTCGTCCTTTTGCAAGAGAGCATTTTGTGCAAACAAGCATTTTTTGTTCAAGTTCGCGAAGCTTCATGTTTTTGTTGGTAGTATTTATTTTTAGTGCCAGGCCGTTAAACTGATTATTTTTCACTAGTTTGCCAGAGCTCTCATTTTTCCGGTAATAGCCAGATCTTCTCTTATCTTATCATGTCCCGTTTCAATAATAAGATTTATATCGTAATTCTTCACCAGACGGATAGTTTCTTCTAATCCATTGATGCCGATCTTTCCCTTGCCAATATGTTCATGACGATCAACATGCGAGTCAAATTCCGCCTGTGAATCATTGAAATGCACGCATTTCAAGTTATCAAGACCGATTTCTTTATCGATCTCGGTGAATATCTTCCTTACTTTTTGCGGATCGCTAAAATCATATCCTGCAGCAAACCCATGGCAAGTGTCCAAACAAAAGCCAATTTTGATATCTTCCTCTTTCATTTTTTTGATAAAATAACCAATTTCTTCAAAAGTATCACCAATAATATTTCCGCTTCCAGCGGTAATTTCAAGTAGAAGCATCGCTTTTCCCTCATAACCATCATGGATTTTTCTTAATGCCTTGAGAACTTTTTCGTTGATCTGTTTTTGTATATCCGGTTCTTCCATGTCTTTTGAGCTTCCAATATGAATAATAACATACAATGCTTTGACAAGTAGCGCTGTTTCCAGTTCTTTTCGAAGCGCGTTGATCGATCCGTAATAGATTCTGCTGTCTTTACTGGCAAGATTAACGAAATAAGGAGCGTGTATGACGTAATCTCTCCACGGAGTGAAGCCATATTTTTCTGCAGAGGATATGAATTTACTTGCGTTGTCCTGAGTAATTCCGGTCGCGCTTCCTCCGTACGGCGAACGGGAAAAAAATTGGAAACATTCACATCCAATATCATGAGCGCGCCGCGGAGCTTTTTCAATGCCCTCTGCAATTGAAACGTGGCAACCGATCTTGATCATTCTTAGTAAGTTTAACAAAATGAAAACAGTTCCGTAATTTGCCAATATTCTTTCATTCTAACAGAAAAAAAGTTTTCTGAGAAAATTTTTGAAGATCATTGATCTGGCAAAGTATTCAAGTTCAGTATATTTTTTCCTATTCAATGATCCAACTATCTCCTATTTGTCGTAAACGCCCTTTGATCTCGAAACCGCTTGCCAGTTTATGCCCGCCGCCTTGAAATTGGCGGGCAATTTTTGACA
Organism: Patescibacteria group bacterium; assembly: GCA_034658815.1. GTDB lineage: Bacteria > Patescibacteriota > Minisyncoccia > Moranbacterales > DUUL01 > DAOUPS01. Next base: position 16,228 of record JAYEFY010000026.1, on the reverse strand, counting down.
CGTCAACCTTTTTATGTTCGTCTGATCGAAGGCTTGCTTTGACTTTGTTTTTTTCCCGTTCGGATAAGATCAGGGAAAATTTTGAATTAGATATGGTATTGAGAATTTCCGATATGCCTGAAATATCTTCAGTTGTAGCGCCGCATCGTTTGATATCCTCCTTTGTGATGAAAGAAACTGCCATACCTGTTCGAATATTAATTTTTGCGCGCTCTAGGGCAATTCCCCAAAGTCTTAGCGTATTAAGCGACTTATTGGTAAAAAGAGCGCGATTTATTTTTGTGATCGAAGCGCCTTTTCTTAAAAGCGATCCCGAGATCTCCAATGTCTCAGGCGATGTATTATTATGGCGAAATCCTCCGGTATCCGTATAAATGCCACTGAGCAGATACTGGGCTATTTTAGCGTCGAAATCATATTGAACATGTTCAAAAAAACGGAAAATTATTTCTGTGGTTGCGGAAGCTTTTGTATCAATGATGTTTAGCGCATTGGGAATAAAAGTGTGAGGATGGTGGTCAATATTGATAATTTTTGGCTGTTTTTTCAGCAATTCGATCTTTTTATCAAATTCCAGCTTATAAAACACATCTCCTCGATCGAGAAATATTAACGCATCGTGATCTTCAATATTATGAATTGAGGAGCTCAATCTGCCTATTGGAAACAGCGAGGAAAGCGCTTGTCCGGGAGTATCCACGCTTAGTATCATGAGATCGTTTTTTCCGAACCGACATGAAAGATAATCAGAAAATGCGAATGCTCCTCCCAGTGCGTCCGCATCGGGTTTTGGGTGAATGATAAGAAGCGGCGATGAAATATCGCGTAGAGCTTGGTCAAGAGATTCAAATTTTTCAACAAGGGGATCCATGTTTTCAAAATCTTTCAATTGTTGATTAGAGAGGCAGTATCATTATCGGTCTTTATCGTGTTCTTCGTGAATTTGCCGGAAGACTTTTTCGATATCGGTCATATCTTGTTGTGTGGTGTCAAGGACGAATTTCAATCGTGGAAGTATCTTAGAACAAAGTTTTTTATTGAGCAGCCCTTGAATGCGATAAAGTTCTTTTGAAATTGTTTTGATCGCGTAGTCTTGTTCCTCAACAGGAAAAACGCTCACGAACACTTGAGCATATCGCAGATCTTTTGTTGTGTCAACTCTTATGACAGAGACAAAAACACCTTTCTTAAAAGAAAGATGCTTAATTAAAATATCAGCAATTGCATCTCTGACGAGATCATCTATTTTTTTAATGCGGCGAGACATCTCTATAGTTTTCGTTTAATTTTCTCCTCTTTGTAGCAAATAAGCATATCTCCAACTTCAATTTTGTTCTTTCCTTCAAAAGTAATGCCGCACTCCATATTTTCTTTTACTTCAACAACATCTTGCTTGTTTTGCTGTAGTTGCGTGAGCACGCCGTTTCCAATTATGTCTTTATCCCTTATGATCTCTAGATATTGCCCCTTAACCATTTTACCCTGAGCCACATTTCCTCCGACAACCATGCCTTTTTTTAAATTCTTGAATTGAGCAAGAACTTTCAAACGGCCAAGATCAGTTCGTTTAATTTCAGGATCAAGCAATTCTGACATTTGTTCTTGGATATCTTCTATAAGTTCGTAAATTACCGAATAAGTTTTGATTGAAACATTAACCTTTTCCGCGAGACTATTAGCGACAGATGTTGGATTTACATTGAAGCCATAAATTGTTGCCTTACTTGTCTGAGCTGTCTGAATATCGGTTTCCGTAATTGGTCCGACTCCTTCATAAAGAATATCAAGGCTCACTTCATCAGATTTTACGGTTTCCAGTATCTGTTTTATTGCTTCAAGCGTGCCTCGAACGTCTGTCTTGATAATTACCGAATATTTTTTTAAGAGAGCTTTATCGATGTTTTTAATTAACTCTTTCGAGCTTATTGCTCCCGCTCGTTGAGAATCTGATCCTATAGAGTCGCGTATAAGTTTACGGTTTTTTCTATCAATTTTCCGATCCATTACTTGTAAAACGTCATTACTATTAAGAATCTCTGAAAGTCCGGTAATTGTAACGGGCATGGAAGGATCGGCGCTTTTAATGGAGTGTCCGGCATAATCTTTGATGTTTCGTATACGTCCGTATTTATCTCCAACCATGACATCCTGCCCGACTTTAAGTGTTCCCGTTTTGATTAAAATTGTCGCGACAAACCCTTTCTTCGGATCTTTATGCGCTTCAAGAACAATTCCAAATGCTCCGCGATCCTTATTTGCCTTAAAATCTTGAATATCGGCTATCAACAAAATTGTGTCAAGAAGTTTGTCAAGACCCGTATTATTTTTCGCTGAAATTTCATTATAGGGAATTTCACCTCCGTACCCTTCCAATAAAATTCCGATCTCAGCAAGTTCCTGGTTAACTTTATTCACATTCGCTTCCGGCTTGTCTATTTTATTAATTGCGACAATGTGGGGTATTTTATTTTCAAGAAGAAACTCCGCAACTTCTTTTGTTTGCGGCTTCACGCCATCATCAGCCGCGACAACAAGAATGGCAATGTCCGCAAGACCGGCTCCTCGTTGGCGCATAGACTGGAAAGCTTCATGTCCTGGAGTATCAATAAATGTGATAAGCCTGCCCTTTTTGCGAACTTGATAAGCGGTAATATGCTGCGTAATACCGCCAGATTCTTTCTCCGCAATGTGTGTTTTTCGAAGCGTGTCGAGAAGTGTTGTCTTGCCATGATCGACATGTCCAAGAATTGTCACAATTGGCGGACGAGGTGAAAGCAAATCTTTATTTTCCTGCTCATGCTTGAGTATTTCCTGCAGTTTTTCCAATGTTATTACTTCACTGCTTTCAAGAGCTTGATCAGGCTTGGTTTCGAAGCCGAGATCTTCCGCGAGAATAACAGCGGTTTCGTAATCTATCGACTCATTAATTGATGCCATGATCCCGCTCTCCATGAGTTTCTTGATTATTTCCGGAGTATCCAAACCAAGCCTTTGAGCGAATTCTCGCACGGTGATCTGGAAAGGAATTTTAACTTTTTTGTCGGGCATTGAATATATCAATAAGAGTGAGTTCATTAAACACGCACACGATAGTCCTTTATATCAAGAAATAAAAGATTAGTCAATGTTGTAGTAGTGAGTTGTTGTAACAGCGAGAACAGTATAACAGCAATGATACGCGGAAATCAGACCCTCTTTTTGTTTTTTGTTCCGTCTTTGTTGGATGACGCAATGGAAATAGCATGTTTCTCTTCTTCTGTAAGCTGATGTTGTTCCGAGATGCCTTTTTTGAGCTGTTTTGCGTAAACTCTGACGCCTTCTCTGGAATAGAGGGAAGAAATAACAATTCCATTATCATCTCCATCCAAAAGCGCGACTGAAAAACTTTGATCTCCGCCAATGTCCCGAAACGGATTAAAGCGGATCATTCCAATTTTGTGCAATCCGGAATGCGACAGCATGTGTATTCTATTGGTTATTTTATAAAGATCTTTTATATCATTGTCAATCGTGGAGAGATTTTCTTTCATGCCAACAATGATGTTTTCCAAATTCTCATCTTCTACTCCTTGGAACATAACTTTCTGGTTTCTTTTGATGCGCGAAATGGTAAATTGCTGAATGATCGTCCAGATAAACAAAGCAATAACCGGAATCGCAATAATAAATATCATTTGATTGTCTTCAATTGGCATAATTGTCGATTTTAATGCTAAAAACCTGTAATTACTCTAGCATGTTTAAATAGTGGTGTAAAATGCACTTATTGGGCACCTTGAGTATCAATACTGCATAAATTTGTTCTTGATTTATTGTTTTTCGTGATGTATGGTATTAAACAGTTGGGCAATTAGCTCAGTTGGTTAGAGCGCATGCTCGACACGCATGAGGTCGGAGGTTCAAATCCTCCATTGCCCACAAAAACAGTTTACAAACAAAAAAACGTGGATTTCTCCACGTTTTTTTAGGGTAAAAACATTGACACATCTTATTTTTTCTAGAGTTTCACCATTACGAGTTTCCAAGTGGTTTCAATTAGTGCAGATAAATTAAATTTATTCAGTTTCTTTTTCGATGATTTTCTTTCCATGATATTTTTTGTACACTTCTTTCAGGCCTTTATTCGTAACATGCGTGTAAATTTGCGTTGTGTTGATCGAGCTATGGCCTAAAAGAGCTTGAACACTGCGAATATCAGCGCCGTTTCGCAGAAGATCCGTGGCAAAACTGTGCCGTAGAATATGAGGGGTGACTTTTTTAATGATGCCTGCTTTTATTGCGTATTTTTTTATCATTCGCTGAATGCTTCGAGGCGTTAATCGAAGCGATTCCTCTTTTTTTCCCGGATTTTTAACTATTCGCACGAATAAAGCGGGATCTACATCGATTCGTTTTTCAAGATATCTCTCCAGGGCTTTTCTTGCTGTGTCGGATATGAAAACAATTCTTATTTTAGATCCTTTTCCGATAATAGAAAATTCTTGGCGCTCAAGATTCAGTCGATCTCGGTCCAAATTGGTAAGTTCGGAAACTCTCAATCCGGAGGAAAAGAATAGAGATAAAATAGCGTGATCGCGTAAAGATGACAGTGCAGAGCCGTTTGATGCGTTCAAGAGACGGTTAACTTCGTCTGTTGTTAAAAAATTTGCGGATCGTCCATCAGATCTTCCCAGTTCAACTTTTTCTGCGGCAAGTGAAGCAATGTTATGCTTTGACAGAAAACGCAAAAATCCGCGGAGTGCGATCACATGGTAATTTTGAGTGTTTCTATTTAATGTTTTGCCACTTCTGTCGCACGTCCTGTTAAGAAAAACTCGATATTTGTGAGCAAGATCTCCGGTTATTTCTTTAGGATAGGAGATTTTTGCCCATGAAAAGAATTTGCGCAGGTAGCGATCGTAATTTTCAACGGTTTTTTGGGAACGGTTCTTGTCCACTTCCAAATATTCAAGATAATCTGTGGCAAGTTGTCTTATTTGGTGTGCCATAGTAATAAATAGGTCAATTATGCTCATTCTACACTAAATAACGGTGAAAATACAGGTGCTATTGACAAAAAAAGACTCTTTAGTAGAATAAGTGTTGCTTATTATTTATCGGGTCGCATAGTGATGAGAGCGCGTCAGATGTTTTTCTGACACTAGAGCTTTCTATAAATATGCGATCAACAAGGATAAAAAATCATAAAACGTTATTTTTCAATGCTTCGAAAAGAAGCTTTGAGTGATGCAATGAAAAAAACGCCAGCGGAAAACGCTTGGCATGAATGGTTGCACAGGACGATCAACTCGTTGCGGTTCACTGAAACAAAAATTCTTTCATTCATAAAAAACAATCGCACATGTCTTCTCTTGGAATTTTTTAGAAAGTACTCCGCAGTGCTTGTTGTTGTTTTTGTGACCCTTCTTGTTGTTGCCGGTAATACTGCTCAAGGAATAGTTGGCGAGGAAGAAGGTTTCCTAGTTGGGGTATTTGAAAAAGAAACAACGAATGAGGAAAAGATCATAAGGAGAGTGAAAAATAATACCTATAAACACAATTTAGCATCAGCGCCGCTGGCAACAGCCAATGAGCAAATAACAAACGAAGGAGGAAGTATTGCTGAATTTATACCAAAAGACGGCAATTTGAATCAAAATCAAATGCAGTATCAGGTGCTCACTGCAACAACACCGGATGCGAGAGAACTGCTTGATCAAGGCGCGGACGTTGCCGTGTACGAAGTAAAGGATGGAGATACTGTTGGATCAATCGCAAAAGATTTTAATGTTACAGTGAATACGATCTTGTGGGCGAATGATATTGCCGATCAGAATATGATAATGCCTGGCGATAAAATTTTTATTTTGCCGGTTACCGGAGTAAAATATACTGTTAAGGAAGGCGATCAAATTGATAAGATCGCGAAAAAATATAAGACGGATAAAGACAAAATAATTGTGTTCAATGAATTGTCTGCCGACGGAGCAATCGAAATTGGTATGGAATTGGTTATCCCCGATGGACAGATTGAACAGCCACAGCCCGCTACGCCAAGCAATCTTTTGAGACAGAGAAATTATTACGGCTCGGGAGTTGCGGCGGGAGATTCATCAGCGAAAAGAGCGCCTTCAATTATTGATCGGAATCCAAAAGGCGGACACAAGTTCCCGTATGGTTACTGTACCTGGTATGTCTCACGGCACAAACATGTGCCCTGGGGAGGAAATGCGGGCACTTGGCTGTATCACGCGCGCGCATATGGCGCGAAAACAGGAAAAAAGCCGAAAAAAGGCGCAATTATTGTGACAAGCGAAAGTTGGTATGGACACGTTGGAATCGTAACAAAAGTAAAAGGCAGTAAAGTTACAATAAGCGAGATGAATTATAGAGGCTTCGCAAAGGTAAGCTCTAGAACGATTTCAGCCAAAAGCAGGGCTATTAAGGGGTATATTTACTAGGTTGAATATAATATATAGCGCAAACATAAAACAATCCCGAGTACTCGGGATTGTTTTGTGTTCACAGATCTCAAAATGTTGTGGTTATAAAGCAACCTTCAGGAAGGAAAGTTGTTAAGCGTTCATGTTATTTTTTTGCTTTTGGATACTAGAGTCCTTTTGCGCACTGGTCCAAGTTACAAACTCGGACCATATTTTTTCTATCCTTTTCATAATGATTTTGACTTTCTTTAAATTTCATTACGCTTCCTCCCTAAACCGATATTGAATTGCTTCCGCTATATGCGGCGCGGATATTGCTCTTTCGTGCGCCAGATCGGCGATCGTGCGCGCGACTTTTAGAAGCCTATGGTACGCGCGCGGCGAGAGATACATTTGATCGATTGCGGTTTGAAGAAGTTTTTTCTCTTCTGTTCCTATCGCGCAGAACTTTCTGATATGTTTTGTTTCCATTTCGGCATTCGTGAAAAGATCAAGCTTGTCAAAGCGCTCGTTTTGTATTTCACGAGTAGCGGTGATCCTTTCCCGTATTGACGAACTTTTTTCACCGAGCTTGTCCGATGATAACTTTGTGAATTTTAAGCGTGGAACTTCAATATGCAAATCAATCCTGTCCATTATCGGACCGGACAACTTTTTCCGATAGCGATTGATCTGATGAAGCGTGCAAGTGCACGTTTTATCCGGATCTGTGGCATTTCCGCAAGGACAAGGATTCATTGCGGCGATAAGTATGAATTGAGCCGGATAGGTGATGCTTCCTTGAACTCGAGAAATAGAAACTGTGCCGTCTTCAAGCGGCTGGCGAAGGTTCTCAATGACTTCACGGGAAAATTCCGGAAACTCATCTAAAAATAGCACTCCTCTGTTAGCCAATGATATTTCTCCCGGCTTTGGAAAGGTGCCTCCTCCGACGAGAGAAGCGGCCGACGCGCTGTGGTGAGGCGACCGAAACGGACGCTGATAAGTAAATGGTTTCTCGGCGCTGGTTAAACCCGCGACAGAATAAAGCTTTGTTACCTCAAAGGCCTCTTCAACCGTCATTGAAGGCATAATTGACGGAATTGATCTGGCCAGCATTGTTTTTCCGCTTCCGGGAGGACCGGAAAGTAATATGTTGTGACCGCCTGCCACAGCGATCTCAAGAGCTCGTTTAACATGTTCCTGCCCCTTAATGTATGCGAAATCGTGTGTAAAATCGGTTTGAGCAAGTTGTTTTAAATAAGTGTCGTCTTTGTGTATAGGTTGAATAGGAGACGTGCCTTTGAGATGTCCAACAAGTTTTGCCAGTGTTGCGACGGGATAAACCATTATCCTGTCGATTATGTTTGCTTCTTGCGCGTTGTCGGTGGGAACATAAAAATTATTGAATCCTTTTTCTTTTATTGAAAGACCGATTGGTAAACTTCCTTTTACGCCTCTAAGTTGGCCGTCAAGCGCGCACTCGCCAATGAATACGGCATTGTCCGGGAGCGATTCAATTTGGTGTGATGCCAGTAATACTCCCAATGCAATAGGGAGATCGAATGACGGACCTTCTTTTTTCAGATCTGCCGGAGCGAGATTGACGGTAATTCTGCCGAAAAAATGCGGAGGGCGGAGTCCGGAATTCTTGATCGCGCTTGAAACTCGATCTCTGGCTTCTTTAACCGCGGCATCGGGAAGACCGACAATATTAAATTGATGCTGACCCGGTGAGGTATCCACTTCAACTTCGATGATTTTTCCTTCCATTCCGAATGTTGAAGCGGAGTAGACTTTTGAAGACATCTATTATTTATTGAGACTGTTTAATGGCAAAAGTTTGCAGAAGAAACGCTATAATTCCTCCTGTTATTAAAATGTCGGCAAAATTAAACATTGGAAATGATCCGATAGAAATATAGTCAATGACACATCCGAAATGAAAGCGATCGATAATATTTGATATAGATCCGGCCAGAACGAGAACTAAAAAAACATTCCAAGAGGATCGTCTGGCTAAAGCGAAAAATAAAGCAAATGCCATTATCCACACGAAAAAGAAAAAAAAGCCATTTAATGGAATACTCCAAGCTATATTTTTGTTACATGTTAAATCCAAAAATCCTCCTGCCGAAGGGAGGAGGCTCTTTACCGCGCAAAATTTAGTAAATTGATCAATGGCAATGGCGGCAAAAAAAAGTAAGCCGCGCCATATTATTTTTTCTCCGCGCAAACTATACATGATCGTGCTGCTGGATATGCTTTAAGCCGCTCAACGCGGATCTTTTTTTTGCCGCATTTTTCACAAATTCCGTATTTTCCGTTTTTCATTCGTTTCAAGGCATCATTGACATCTTTAAGATTCTTTTCAAGAGTTTCCGTTATACTGATGTTTGCTGTGTAAGCCTCAACTTCCTCGGCATTATCTTCCTCAGTTCTCCCGTAATCTTCGTATTTTGCTTCATATTCGCCTTCTCCTTCCTTATCAGCAAGCTGTGCCAGCTCGTTTTCGAGCTGTTTCTTTTCATCAAGTAATTTTTGTTTAAGTTCTTCAAGTGTTTTCTTGTCTAACATGGCTTTGTATTACCAGTTATTGCCTAACGCTAAAATTCTAGCATTATATTTTAAAATAATCAATTTTTCTCATGGTATAATTAGTGAATTAACGTAACAAAATAGACGCCTAATACAATTTAGAGTAGTATCCTGTTATTCATTTGTCCTTTATAAATGACAAATGAAAACGTAAAATCAAGAAGCGGTGCTAAGGGTTTACAATAGAGTAAAAACAGGATACGATGAGGGTATATAAAGGAAAAAATGATGGCAAAGCGGTAACTTTCGGAATTACAGGAAGGTTTCGTGCGCAAAAATATAAAATTCGTAAAAGACGGATCCATAACATTTTTACGTCAAAGTTTATATTAAAAACCAAAGTATACTCCAAATAAAGTGACATTGTAACGCGCACTGTTTTTTATGTCTAAATACTCATCGCACTCAAAAAATAATTTAGTAAATATGTTCAAAAAAGTTGATTCTCGAAAAAAATATTCAGAAATGGAAAAGGAGATTTTAGCATTTTGGAAAGAAAATAATATATTTGAAAAGTCTGTTAAGTGCCGCAATAAAGCTAAAGCATACAGTTTTTATGATGGTCCGCCGTTTATTACCGGTGTTCCTCATCATGGCACGCTTCTGTCTTCAGTTGTGAAAGATTGTGTTCCGCGCTATTGGACTATGAAAGGATATCGGGTAAAACGCCGCTGGGGTTGGGATTGCCATGGATTGCCGGCCGAAAATATGGTCGAGAAGAAACTTGGGATCAAAAGCAAGCGAGAAATAGAGGAAGTCATTGGAATCGAAAAATTCAATAGGACATGCCTTGAGGAAACATCGAAGATCGCGTCTGAGTGGAAAGAAGTCATTGATAGAATTGGCCGCATGGTGGAATTCAAAAATGCCTATAAAACCATGGATAAGGATTATATGGAATCCGTGTGGTGGGCATTTAAACAGCTATACGATAAAGGGCTTATTTATGAGGATGTCCGTATCTCGCTCTATTGCCCAAGATGCAGCACGCCTCTTTCCAATTTTGAAATAGCAATGGACAATAGTTATGAAACAGACAAGGATACCGCAGTGTTTGTAAAGTTTGAAGTTGCGGAGAGCAAAAATGATATTCTGGGTACGGACTCCAAAACAAAAGCGTATTTTTTAGCTTGGACAACAACGCCATGGACGTTGCTTGCGAACGTAGCTTTAGCGGTAAATCCCAAGATTACATACGTAATGGTGCGTATGAATAGATCGGAAGAGGTTTATATACTTGCAAAAGATCGTCTTGAGATTCTTGACAAAGGATCATATATTGAAATTCAAAGCTTTGCCGGTGCGGATATTGAGGGATTTAAATACAAACCGATCTTTGACGTTGACAAAGAGTCAATAATGGATGGCGAGAGTTCGTTTATAATGATCACTGAAGACTTTGTTACAACTGAAGGTGGGACAGGAATTGTGCATATAGCGCCTGCGTTTGGTGAAGATGATTTTAAAGCAAGAGAAAGAAATAATCTATCGCTTATTCTTAATGTTGATGATGAAGGAAGATTTTCCGATGGAATATGGAAAGGGAAAAAAGTTTGGGACGCGAATCAGGAGATCGTTGAATGGCTCGAGAAAAGGGGATGCTTATTCAAAAAAGAGGAAATAACGCACAGTTATCCTCATTGTCATCGCTGTCGCACAAAGTTGATATACAAGGTTCAGCCGGCATGGTATGTCAATGTAGATAAAATAAAGACAAGTCTTATCGAGAAGAATAAAAATATCAACTGGCATCCCGAAGCTTTGAAATATAATTGCTTTCAAAAAGGTATTGAGAGCGCTCCGGATTGGAATATATCTCGTGATCGCTATTGGGGAACTGGAATTCCGGTTTGGAAGTGCGAAAATGAACAATGTAATAGAATCAGAATATTTGGATCATATGAGGAATTGAAAAAAATATCCGGAGTTGAATTGGAAGATTATCATCGTCCTTATGTGGACGATATATCGTTTAAATGCGAAAAATGCGGCGCGGAAATGAAACGAGTGCGGCAAATATTTGATTCATGGATCGAAGCAGGATCAATGCCGTTTGCCCAATACCATTATCCGTTTGAGAATAAAAAAGAATTTGAAGAAAGTTTCCCGGCTGATTTTATATCGGAATATATTGGCCAAACAAGAGCCTGGTTTTATGTTATGCATGTTATTTCCACCGGTATTTTTAATAGTGAGAGCTTTAAAAATGTTATAATAACAGGTAATATTGCCGGTGAAGATGGACGAAAAATGTCAAAATCATCTGGAAATTATACCGATCCGATGATTGTCTTGGAAAAATACTCAGCGGATGCTCTTCGATTTTATTTTTTATCATCACCGCTTCTTAATGCCCAAAATGTCAATTTCTCAGAAGAAGTTGTCAGAGACATTCAATTGCGTTTATTAGGGACGCTTTGGAACAGTTATTCGTTTCTTGTGCTCTATGCGAGTGTTGATAAATGGACTCAGGAAAATATAGATGAGCATGAAGTAAAATACAAAGAGAATCTTCTTGATCGTTGGATATTGTCAGAACTGCATTCTTTTATAAAAGTTGTTGATGAGGGCATGGAAGCGTACGATATTGTAAGATCGGTAAAATCAGTAAATGCTTTCGTCGACGATCTTTCGAACTGGTATATCAGAAGATCAAGAAGGCGCTTTTGGAAAAGCGAGAATGATCAAGACAAGGAACAGGCATATTCAACTTTATGGACAGTGCTGGTAGCTCTTTCAAAAGTAATTGCTCCATTCTGTCCATTTATTGCCGAGGAAATGTTTAAAAATTTGACAGGAGAAGAATCAGTTCATCTGGCTGATTTTCCAATCAGTGATGACCAAATGATTGACGGTGCTCTAAGCGGGAAAATGAAAGCCGCCAGGAAAGCAATCGAACTTGGTCTCTCAATTCGGGCGGAAAAGGGAATTAAAGTAAGACAGCCGCTGGCTAGTGCGTTTATTGATATAAAAGACGTAAAACTTGAAAAGCAATTTTTAAATCTTATTGTCGATGAGCTTAACGTGAAGAAAGTGGTGCAAGGTTCTATTGATGATAGAGTTGACGGAATCATTATTAAAGACGAAAAAAATATTAAAGTAGGCGTTGATACAACAATAAGCGAAGAATTAACTCAAGAAGGGAATATGCGAGAATTTATCAGGCGTGTTCAAAACGCGCGAAAAAAAGCGGGATTTGATGTTAGCGACAGAATCTTGCTTTGGTGCAAGGGATTGGAAGATTTGATCAAAACATATCAGCAAGAAATAGCGAAAGAAGTGCTTGCAACTAAAATTCAAAGCTCCTCCATTACCATTGAAGACGCGGATTATCACGAAACGTTCAATATTAGCGGTAAGGAAGCGACTGTGTGGTTAAAGAAAGATATCAAAAAGTAGAAGATAATGCCTTTAATAATTGTTTTGAAGCTAAAGGATCCCGAGTACTCGGAACTATCTTCCAATACGGCGGATAGGCAAGTCTGCTCCAGCCTCTTGACAGTCCCTGAAATAAAAAAACCGCCTTTCAAGCGATTCACTATAAATACATAAACAAGACTTATAGCCGGTGTTTTAAATTGGTTACCGGGGCGACAGCACCCTAAAAATGATATTATATGGCGTGTCGCCACCGGTTTCCGACGAAAAATCTTGAAAATCTTATCGCCAGGGTGTTTGGGTGATGGCGAATCAGATCATTCTTTTAAGTTATCTCGTCGGGATAGATGTGCCCTAGTCACATATTTCTTCTACTGTACCTTAGGGAGTTTCCCATTTTTGTTTTTATTTTGGGTTGTTTTTATTTTTGTTTTTTGAAGGTCTACTAGGGTTATTGCTAAGATTAGCAATATTGTATCACCTTCTTGAGGACAGCAGAAGAACTCCAATCACGAATAGGGGGAAATCGCGATTGGAGTTCTTCTGCTGTGTCTTGATACAGCAGAATTAGATATTAAAGAACTTCACTATGTGTTCATTATAGCATTTTTTGGCTTAATGGTCAATAAAATTGTCAAGGAATGCCTTATTTATCAATAAAACAAAAAATTTGCGTTTTATTTTTAAGGAATCCAAGTGTCTAGAGGTCCAGTTATTCACACCTTATCAACATAATTTTATGAAATCGTTTCTGAACTAACTTCGTTAGTAAGAGCTATTGAATTCTATCTATTACTGCTGTTTGCAAACAGCAGTAATCTCGAGTATCCATGATAAAATTTTTAGCAGGAGTTGGCTTAGAAAATCCTTATTTTTACTCAAATTCCAGTATCATTGAATCAGTAGCGTGTTTTGATGTCGTAATGGTAAGATATTTCGAGTTGTTTACCGTCAAAATACTCCATTCGATCGATTTTGTTGTATCTCCGGCGACATAATTGAAATAATGTATTCGCGATACGATCTCACTTTTAGAAGGAACCGACTTAAAAACGATTGAACGTGGAACTATCGGCTTTTTCTCATCAAAATATAAAACTTGAAACTCAGTTGGCAGAACAGTCTCCACTGACTCGATTATTTTAGCGATCTCGTCTTCCATGCTATCATTTTTGATTTTTAAGAGAAGATTTATCTTAACAATTATTGGATCATCCAGTGTCTTCTTCTTGTTGTGGATGATAAAGAAAAAAACATCATCATCAAGATAAGGGTGAACTTCTTGTAATTCAATGTTTAGAGAATTAAGGATGTCAACGGCTGTCATCCGATTATTATTTTCGTCACATGGACGAACAAAGAATCCGTTACGCAACTCGACCGCTTTCTCAGGAGTTTTCTTGATTGAGAGTATATATGTCTTGATACTCGCGGGCATTTTATTCTTGCTGAATTGCTGCGAATTAGCTTCATTAAGTATGGCAATTTGTTTTTCGGATTTTTGTCTTTCTGAAGAAAGATTATCCAACTTGTCGGATATATTAATGTCTGAGATAAATGGGATTTCCTCAAACGGCTTATTTTTCAAGACATATTTGTAATAAAAGTATCCTGACCCTCCGGTTAGGAACAATAAAATAACGGCAATAATCAAAAGTGGTTTATTTAGTCTGCCTTGCGGTTGAGTTACGATTTCATCAATATTTCCGATATTTAATTGTGCCTGTATCTTTCTCTTTTTCCTCTTCCTAAGACTGGTCCGATATTTTGCGAGTTTTGTGCTTAATATTTCGGACACTCGTTGTTTTTTATCGTATTCATGTAATTCAGGTGCATTCCTGGCCGGATATTTATCCTCACCAAAAGGTTTTTCAGGGAAGGTCTTTTCTTGCTTTACGGCCTTATTAACTAACGCTTTAGGTTTTTCTTTCTCTTCTTTTAAATTAAGAACATGGCCGGCCGGCTTTGTTTTTGCAACTGGCTTAGATCTTTTGATTGTTTTTTCAAAATCCTTAATTCTTTTTAATGTGTCCTCAACTGCTTTATGTCTCAGTTTTTCTCGTATAAGCTGTGAATGCGCTTTTTGCACAGGCACGGGTACTACTTCTTGTTGTTTTGTTGACTTGAGTTTCTGTAATATTTCATCAATAGCAGCTTGCTCCACACCAAACTGTTTTGCCTTTTCCTGTTTTTGGGCAATCTGTGTTTTTGGAGACATTTCTGGCATTTGTTTCAATGCTTGGGAAATCTGCCTAGCAGGCTTCCGTTCAACAAATTTCGGTTTAGCATGATCCGGCTCAATAAGCTTTTCCGATTTAGCGGGGCTTGGTTTAACAAATTTTGGTTTAACATGGCTCGGCTCAGTATGTTTTTGCTTTAATCCAGCCGGTGCTTGATCTTTTAAAAATTGTTCTGGCGGCTTATATTGCTTAGTCTGCGTGTAAAGCTTGGTAAAGGGTCCTTGCCTTGAAATAAACTGCGTTGGCGGCTTTCGTGATTGTTGAGTTTGATATTTATTCTCACCTTGCGCTGGTACAGGCTTGTGCCATGGAACAGGTTTTGGCGTCACCGGAATTCTCGGTTTAAGCTTTGGAGGTAGATGAGTCCCAATAGCTTTTCCCTCCATTTTCTCTTTATCTTTATGTTGTAGGCGCGATTCTGTTTTTGGTTCAGGACTGCCGACAGGTTTTTTAGAGCCAAAAAGATTGGGAAGAGCAGGTTCCTGTTTTAATTCCTCGGGGATATCAGTTATTACGCCGAATATTTTTGTCCAGTCTTCTTTCTGCCGTTTTAAGTAGCGTGCTGTATCTTTTTTTTGCGATATTTTTAGTGCTCCTTTCTTCTTTTCAATTACTGCTTTTTCAGGGGAAGCAAGTTTGTGTTTTATCGGGTACTTAGAGATATAAGAAGGAACAGCTTTTGTTTGTCTAGGTAGTTCATGTTTTTTTAATTTCTTTTCCGCAAAAGAACCCGATGCGTCCTTTTTCTGAAGAATGGTATCTTGCTTTTTAGTCTTATACTTGAAAGCTGGCTTTTTTTGCTTAAGATAGTGTTTTTGTTGTTGGAGAGGTTTTCCAATAATTTTTCGGAAAGCCTCCTCTTTCAGAAATTTTTCCTCTTTTTTTTCAACCGTTTTGTATTTTTCTATTTTTGTCGAAACTTTTTTGTCTTGCGCTAACTCAGGTTTGCGTTCAATTTTATGTTGAGAGACTGATTTCTGTGCTATCGAAATTTGCGGCTCAGGTTTCGCAGCCAAAGGAATTTTTTCTATTTTCTTTTCAACTTTCTCCTCGTGTGGTATCGGCGGTTCTATTTTCGGTTCAGGCTTAATGATGGATTGTTGTTCCGGCTGCAAAGAGAGTTTTGGTTTAATGACAGAAGATGTTTTACCGGTGAAAAAAGGACTAATTGAACGGTTAGAAGGCTTTTTAACTATACGTGTCTTTTCTGTCTGTCTGTCTGTCTGTTTTTCTTTTCCAAAAAACGAAAAGAATTTCCGTTTTCCGAAACGAACTTTATTTTTTGTACTCTTCTTTGAGATTTGCAAAGCATCCTTCATTGTCTCAACCTTGAATTCAAGCACTTCAGCTTTAGTTTCTTGCTCCTTTTTCTTCTTAAATCCAAACATTAGAGGATCCTTTAACCTTTATATCTAAAACGTATTTTGATGTAAGTTCCACCAAGGGAACGATTCCATTATACCAAAAATTAGGCAAGCAGGCAAAAGCTAAACTTTACCGAAACAAAAACAAAAAAGCCGCAAGGGCTGCGGCTTTTTTGTTTCTAATATTTATTGTCTACTTCCAAGATCTTTCATTGTCAAGTTCGTTCTTCCCATCTTATCGATCTCA
>JAYEFY010000025.1:0-2797 GCA_034658815.1 Patescibacteria group bacterium | reverse complement strand
GTCAGCATTGGAAATCTTCGCCTCTACAAGACGTTCAAACCTTCTCTTTGTAGCTAGCATCTCGTCTTCAGAAACGTCCTTCATCATATCCGCAATTTCACTTAGCGAAAAGTCATTACCTGGAAGACGAGCGCTCCACCATTTTTCCTTCGCGCCTTTCTCCGCCCCAAACCGCATTTTAAGTCGTATCCTGCCTTTGCTAGGATGGAACACGTCTACCAGGAAGCAATCTTCGACTTCTATAGATGCATAATCAACCACGTTGTAAATAACGCATCTCTTCCCCTGTATCCTGTTCAATTTAGAATTTATCACGCATGCATGCTCGAGCTGCGCGTGCTTCGCAGTTGAATTTAATAAAACACTGCTCTTTACTAACCCGTTCTCAAATTCCACCGTTTCGTGTACCGAATCCCGGATGTCACAGCCGTTTATTTTCGACGAGACACCAACATCTAAAAAATCGCGCATTCTCCGCCCTACATCGTCAGGATCCAAAATCCGCATCATGTTTTCGTAATAACTCTCGTTCGTACCGAAATCCAGCCACACTGTTTTAGCACTTAACGGGAAGCTTTTTATCAGTGCAAGTGGCTCGGCCACCGCACTCTTTATTATTTCCGCACGCTCCCGGAGCCAGGAATCAGGTTCTGCTCCAGGCTCAGGTCCAGACGAAATCCATAATTGCCATAACTCATCTGAATTGAATTTCCCCGCCCTTTCTCTCAGATTATTGCTAAATGCATTGAGCATACATTCAGCCACAACACCGCTCATCGCAAATATTCCCATGTTCACCATCACTTCTCCACCTCGCTTTTGCAACTTTCTTTTTACCACTTCGTAGTTACGTGTATCATCGAAATCGAGAAGTTCGTAAACCTCCAATTTCCTTTTCATTTCTTCGCGGTTACGGGTGTCATCGAAAATGAGAAGTTCACAACCTTCACCTTCAGCACGTCTGACTATCTGAATGCCATATTTAGATGCGAGCTCCTTTGTGAGCTTTGTTTTTATCTTTAAGCCAAAGAGCATGACGTGCGTGCTTTGCACACATTTCCTTATCTCTTCTGCACTATCCTCAAATAACAAGAACTGGTCGCCCCATGTGACCAGGATACGAGAAGGAATGGCAAAGTCTTGAAACTGCTTTATCACTCCCTCCAATATCATTAGTTTTGGAACTACAATGTATGCCTTGTTCTTACATGTCCTTGTGAGGATGTTTCTAGTGCCCTCGCCTGCGGTATGCACAATAAGTACACTTTTACCTCTATTCACTTCTTCCACAAGGTCTTTCCCTATCGCCTTACTCGCATTTTCTATTGCGAATAGTGTGCCAAGTCCGTTACCGGCGGCACCATTCCATCCTCTCTCGGAAACAGGCACAAAGGTCGAGCTGTTAAGCCCTTTTAGTGAAGTACGCTCCAGCATCTTTACTTCCGAATCTTCACTCACCACAACAACAATGTAATCGAACATGAATATTTCTTCACCTCATTTTTAAATAAGTTAAAATTGTATTTAAACTTAATCAATCAAACGGCTTTGGGACACAATCCGTGTATCTCTATTCTCTATGGTTATTTGACTGATTTTCTCGGCGGATTGAGGATATTAAGACATTTGTGTCACAAAGCCCAATCAAACCCATAAAATAGGGCTACTAATAGCAAGCGTGAATAATTATTTGATGACTGCGAAAGTGGTCCATTTCCTATTTCTGTGTTTCTAATGTTATTTCAGTCACATATTACAATCCAAACAAATGTAAGAAATATTTCTTTTAAATGTTATCCATGTTATCATATTTCACTCCCAATAATAGCTGATAAAACCTTAGAGGTAAGTGATGCGGGTGAATCTACAATTCCATATGCGCCCTTATCCTCCGCTTTTTCTTTTAGATTTTGTGTTACTCGACCTGTATAGAAAATTAATGGTATCTCTATCTTTTTTATTTTTAGTTCCTCTAAAAGGTCAAATCCTTTTGGATATCCTTCGTCACTGAAAAGATCCGATATAATTACATCGAAATTTTCATTTTTAAGTTTGTTTAACGACTCTTCATTAGTTAAGCACCATGTAATTTTTATTCCCATAGTTTCAAAAGCCGATTTTTCATTTATGTTCCATTCAGGATGATCATCCACCCATAGAATTTTTCTGTTTCTTATTTTATCAAAATAATTTTGAATTTTTGTTATTGTATCACTTACACCCTTAAATCCTTCTTCAATATATCTATCTTTTTCATTTTCTTCAACACCTACTGCTCTTTCAATTGATGCCTCGGTTATATTTCTAACAGCCTCAGCTACTACCGTTATTCCACTTTTATCAACTTTGAATTCAGCTTTTTTCCAATTTTCAATAAATGTCGAAATAGGCTTTCTAAATAAAAGTAATATAACAATAAATAATACAGGCCAAATTAAAATTTTTATCAAGTCTATGATATATTCATCCATAAAATTTACTACTCCTTACTGTATGTATATTTAAACTTCTATCTATATATAGCTTGACTTTGTCTTGGCATGCAATCGTTACTGAAGTTGAACTTTCCTTTTCGTTCCCTCAGATTACCGTTAAACGCCTCGAGCATGCGTTCCGCTATGACACCGCTCAGCGCAAACATGCCCATGTTCACCATCACTTCACCCCCCTCCCGTTTTTGCAACTTCCTTTTCGCTACTTCGTAGTTACGAGTATCATCGAAATCGAGAAGCTCGCAACCTGCCTCACCCGTACATTGGACTATCTGAATGCCATAATTACGTGCAACTTCCTCTGT
>JAYEFY010000024.1:0-2836 GCA_034658815.1 Patescibacteria group bacterium | reverse complement strand
ATTCATGATGATATTCATAACACCATCATTGCAGAATACTTTTCGCTTATGCAAATGGCCTCTTTGGGGGTCATTTTGCATTGGAAACCGAGAGCTAGTTTAGGGTCATCTTGTATTGGAAGAGACTGTTCTTTGTCATTATTTATTATCAATGGTATAGTGGATATATAGAAACCATTACCACCAAGCTGTTTTTGTTAGTAAAGACTGGGAAATTTTACTAAGAGCTTGTTTGGAAATAGCCCGGTATACCATAAATGAAAAGCTTTTATGAAATTTTATAGGAAAGAAAATTCGCCAACAAAGAACATGGAACTGTTTCAGCAACGGCAGATAACCCCTCTTAACGAAGTTCGAGATACGAAACAGGAAGCACACAAGATCAATGCATTGATTTTGTGGAGCGCGCGCCAAACTGATAACATTGAAAGAAGCAAAACATGGTATATTTGTTTTTTTATTCTTATCGCTTCATTGCTCGCATACGGACTTTTTTTAGATAATTTTTTGTTAAGCATTATTGCGATCCTCACCGCGCTTTTGTTTTATCTTTTTAAAAAACGCGAAGCGCAAGAATTCAAGTTTGGCATAACTTCTGAAGGCGTTTTCGCCCATGATAACATTTACGAATTCTCGTCGCTTGAAAATTTTTGGATATTTTATGAACCACAAGGAAGAAAAGAGCTGTCACTTAAAAGTACAAAGAAATTAATGCCTTATATACATATCCCGATTGGCAGTGCTGATCCGACTGAGATCAGAAAAAAATTGCTGCAGTTTTTACCGGAAATTGAACACGAAGAATCAATTGTTGACTCATTGCAGCATATGGTTTAAGCACCCTATTGACAAAAAAAGCGCTTTCAAGGTTTAATGGAACTGTTTTCATAAAGAGTTCTGCTTGATATACCTGCCAATAAAGCAGCTATACGGAAAAACTTTTGATAAGATGGCGCTTTTTTTATTGTTCAGGTCTTTGCAGTTTAATGAACTTTTACGCCCTCGTAGTTCAGTGGATAGAACGTCGGCTTGCGGAGCCGAAGGCCGCAGGTCCGATTCCTGCCGAGGGCGCTTTTATTTCAACTTATCATGTTTCATTTCGATGATCCGGTCACAAAATTTCCAAACACTACTCAGACGCGTGCAAAAAAAATACAAACGCTTAATATATACACGGTCCATGACCTTCTTTATCATTTTCCGTTCCGTTACGAAGATTACTCAATATTTAAAACGATTAGCGAGATCGAGGTTAACGAAACGGTTACGATCCAAGGTGTCGTAAAAAAAGTTACGCGCAGTCGAACTTTTAGAAAGAAAATGGCAATCACCGAAATATATATCGAGGACCATACCGGCATGATCAAAGCGGTATGGTTTAATGTTTTCGGACCACTTCGCTTCCTGGCAGAAAATAAATATGTTCAGATCAGCGGCAAAGTAAGTTTAGATAAAAAAAACGAGCTCTATTTTCAGCATCCAAACTTTGAGCTTATCAATAAACATCAATTCGAATCACAAAAAAAGGACGTTGGCGATCAACTCGCCGCAACTGGAGCTCTTATTCCGATCTATCCGGAAACACGCGGAATTACATCGTATTGGCTGAGAGCTATGATTAAAAAAATACTTTCTAGGGTGCAATTTGTTGACCCGATTCCATATGAAATTCTCAAAACACAAAAATTGCCGCCTATTGATAAAGCGCTTGAGATAATTCATTTTCCTTCTTCTCTTGAGGAAGCCGGGACAGCTAAAAAGCGATTTGCGTTCGAGAAACTGTTCATGATGCAATTCAAAGCGCTGTCGATCAAACAACAATGGGAGAAAAACAGAGCTGTAAAAATTCCTTTTAGCAAAACAACGATTACTTCTTTCGTGAAATCGCTTCCCTTCGCTCTCACCAATGCACAGCGAAAATCAGCCTGGCAGATAATTAAGGACATGGAAAAAGCAAAACCAATGAATAGGCTTTTAGAGGGAGATGTCGGAAGCGGAAAGACAGTCGTAGCTGCTATGGCAGCGCTTTCAGTAATTACTCGAAAACACCAGGTGGCTCTTCTTGCTCCGACCGAAGTGCTTGCCTTGCAGCATTTCAAAGAATTCCTCTCGTTGTTTAATTCTAAAAAGCACTCCGTTGCATTACTTACGAGTGCTCATTCTAAAATTAGCGGAAACAGTTTAGATAAGAAAACACTAAAATCAAAACTCCGCAACGGAAACATTGATATTGTAATAGGCACGCACGCATTGCTGCAACAGTCTGTCAGTTTCAAAGATCTCGCGCTTGTTATTGTTGATGAACAACATCGCTTTGGCGTTAAACAGCGAGCATATTTGCAACAGCAAACAATCACTGTTGACGATGGCGAGGATAAGAAAATACCGCATTTTTTGACCATGACCGCAACGCCGATTCCCAGAACACTTTCTTTGGCAATTTTCGGTAATCTTGAGCTTTCCATTATGGATGAATACCCGAAAGGACGAAAAAAAATATCCACGAAAGTCATTCAATCGCAAGGAAGAGAGCAAATTTACACGTTTATAAAAAAAGAGATCCGTTCAGGAAGGCAAGCATTTATTATTTATCCTCTCGTGAGCGAAACATCGAAAATGAGCGAGGTGAAAGCGGCCACGGAAGAACATAAAACACTTCAAGAAAAAATATTTCCGGAATTTAAAAGCGCTCTTCTTCACGGAAAGATGAAGCCGAAAGAAAAAGAAGAGATTATGCGGCAATTTAAGGATGGAACATATGATTTTCTTGTGGCTACTTCGGTTGTTGAAGTCGGTATTGACGTGCCCAACGCGACTATCATGGTAATCGAGGGAG
>JAYEFY010000023.1:0-2852 GCA_034658815.1 Patescibacteria group bacterium | reverse complement strand
GGCAACAATTTTGTAAACCATTTCTTTTTTGCAGTTTTGGCGATCAATTTTTCAAAATCTCTTTTTAACTCTGCCTTAACTTGTTTTAAGCCATTTTTTTTAGCTTGCCCGGCATCTTTTTTCGTAATCTGTTTATGAAAAACGTCAGTATCGCGGTTAAGTTCCTTCTTGTGTTTTTCCGGCAAGCTGGAAAGTTCTTTTTGCTCCGGCTCTTGAACGGTTGCAACGCGATAGAGCCTTTCAGCAGTCTTACTTCTTTTATCGTTTTTCTTATCTTTTATAAGATTGCCATTATCAGGAAGTAAGATTGTTCTTCCGGCAGCTGAATTGTCTTCTTTTGTTACACCGGTATTTATTTTTTCCTTTTCCGAAAATCTCGCGATTTTCGCATCCCCTGATTTTTTTATATCTTCTTTGGCTTTTTCTTCACTGCTTTTAACAATTTTATCCTCGTTGCGTTTTGAACTTTTAGTTTGCCGGATCGCTTCTTTGAATTTGCCAAAAATATTGGCTGGTTGCTTTTGATGTTCAGAGTCGATTGGATCGCTTTCTTTTATGTACAATTCCGGCTGTTGATCAAACGGAGACAGGCTCTCATCATTTTCCTCTCCTCTTTGTTTCTTTTCTTCACCTTCTTCACTTTCTTTACCTTTATCACTCACGATCTTTCGTTCGGCAGTTTCTTCCTTCCCGGATGCTTTTTCGCTTTCTTTCTTCTCTTTTTCAACTTTTTCATTGCCGAAAAAATTGTATGCCTTGGAAGGTTTTGTTTTAGGAAGCGTTGCGATCGGCACAATTACTTTCTCTTTGATATTTGCCACGACAATGCCAACGTTTTCTCCTTCAAGTTCAAGTGTTGATTTAACGAGATTGTCAAATTCACTTGAATTAAACGTTTTCGCGTGGCGTTTTAAGTTCTCCCATGATAGTGATTCAAGCAATGATTCAGTGGCGAATATTATCTTATCATTAACAAAAAGACTGCCGGATGAGATATCAGAAAATGTTTTTATTGGGTGTTCGGTATCGCTTTTACCAAATTCATGGCTTATATCATCAATTTTGTCATTTCTTAAAAGAATAATTTTTCCTCCCCCAGCTTGAGTGAAAAAGAAATTATCATTTTGTATAATGCCAACAACAGCGTGAAACTTTTCCATCCAGTTCACGATCTCATGGCGCGCAAGATCAGACAAGGCTATGTTTGCTTTTTTGAGAGCGTTTTCAAATGCTTTTTCCGCAGAGATCTTTGTATTGGAATAAAATTCTTTTTTTATTACCCGTGCAATCAAATTTGGAATATACGCGGATTGTTCGGAATGATCAAACACTTTAATAATGCCAAAAAGCTCTCCAAGCTGGCTCTCGGCTAGATTTTCCTTTTTGAAATGGAAAACATTAATAAACGATTCTAGTTCCTTATTTTTACAGGCAAGCACCTTAAAAGCGTCAATTTCGATTTCCGTTTTGTTTTTTTGGAGTTTATCCATACACACAAATGCACTGCGAATAATACTTTAAGCGCACTGCTTACCGGTTGATAAATTATACAATTATTATAGGACAATTGTGTATTTAACGCAAAGCGTTAAATATCCGGTATCCGGTATTGAGCATACTAATTTCCAATTTCCAATTTTCAACAAAATTACCAATACCTAAGCAAAAATGAAATTAAAATGCAAAATACAAATCTCAAAAATCAAAATGATATTGTAAAATGTAAAATTTTTAAGTTGAAGCTTATTTGGCAGAGTCATCTGAGTTATATTCGATAAACTTTTTACGATTGATATTTTTGAGAACTGTCATTCCGATAATAGCAGCGATAGCTCCCGTGAAAATTATCCATCCCGCGAATCGAATGTATTGATTTATTTGTTCAGCGGCAAAACCGAAAAAGAATCCGGTGGCGGTAATTGAACTACTCCAGACAATTCCTCCGAGAACGGAATAAAAAAGAAATTTTTTGAAATTCATTTTGACAGCCCCGGCAAGCAAAAAAGTTATCCAGCACAAGCCTGTTGTGGTTTTTACGTAAAAAATAATACGCGGTCCGCTTTTCTGAAAACGGCACCGGATCTTTTCTACTATTAAATGTTTTATTTTGAGGAATTTTTCCGCTTTCAACAGCGTCGGTCTTCCGCCGGCAAAACCGATCAAATAAAGAATCACGTCACCGATAACATCTCCCGTCATACTGAGAAAAAAAACGATAAAGACATTGAACATGCCCATTGATGCCAGATAGGCCGCGATCATTGTTGCTATCGGTCCTTCCAGTATCATAAACAGGAGCATAAGCGGATAACCCCACAGTGAGATCGAATTTAATAATTCAGCGGAACTCAGATCAAACATTGTTGTGATAAGGAGATGATCCCCAAACTAACTCCCTGCCTCATCGCCTGCCTGCCTTATCGGCAGACAGCAGGCAGTACGTCTGCCAATGAGGCAGGGAAGCCATTCAAGAAACATCTTTATGCTTTAATACCTCTTATGATATACATTTTTCGCATCTTTTGCAATTATACGTTGCGCTGTGTTACTTGTGTGCTATAATAATAAAAAATAACAAATAGAAAAATGAAACGTAGCACAAGAACAAATCAAAAAAAGAAACCATCTTCCTCCGGTAAAAATGATTTTTCATTAAAAGATGCATTTCTTCAAATAGTTGAAGGCTTCATCAAGAATTTCTTTGAGCAGCTTCAGGACGGGATAGCAAGTAAAGCGAGGGAAATTATCCAAGAAGCCAAAAGGTCGGTAACGATAACGCTTCTTATCGTGTTTGGAACCATATTTCTATTTGTTGGATTGGCCAATGTTATAGATGTTGTTATCGGATTCAA
>JAYEFY010000022.1:0-11412 GCA_034658815.1 Patescibacteria group bacterium | reverse complement strand
AAAAACAAAAATCGAAACAGTTTTATAGGAAACTCTGTAATATGTAATGTTCAAGTTGGTTAGAGTCCCGAGTACTCGGGATTTACACCCAGTAGGTCGGGAGTTCGAATCTCTCAGCGCCCACATTGCAAAATTTCATGCGCATTTTAAACACTTGGGAAATACAATTGTAGATATAAACAATTGACAGAGCTTAAGTTTTTACTATAATAGAAACATGCATAATTACTCAACAAACTTAATAAGCATCCTCAGCATGGTGATCCTCATTATTGAGAAAAGTTTTTCGTTGGGTAAATTGCAAAAGAAGATGTAGAAAGAAAAAGCATAGCAAGCAATTAATCCGACGAAAGTCGGTTTTTTTAGTTCTTAAGATTAGAAAAAAAAAGGGGGGGGGAGAAAAGTATGGAAATTGGCGTTTACGGCGATTCTGTTGAGAGATTTAAACAATTAATAAAACAAAAAGGAATCCTGCAGAAAAAATGAGGAGGAGGAGAATCTGAAGAAGACAAAAGAAAAACGATTCACGACTTGAGACAAATTGGAAAAGGTGCCCAACGCTTAACCTCAAGAATAGAGATGTAGGGAGAAAGATTATGACCGAAGAAGAGAGAGTAGAATTAAGAAAAGCGCTTGAGAAAAAGAAAATGAGAATGAACACGTTTTTAGACAGCGGAGATAGAACAGAATACATCACTGTGGAAAGCGAAATCTATGAACTCAAAAAACAAATAGGAGAACCTTTAAGCGATTGGTAGTAATCAACAAAAAACAAAGCCAAAAACAGGCTAAAGCAGGAATGGCAACGACTATTCCTGCTTTCATTTTTAAAAGAAAAATGCTATCTTGTAATTTAGAAATTTATTTAATAATAGTCGCCCTTGTATGATCAGCACCAAAGTTTTAAAAGATGGATATCTGGTTGAGGTTGACGCGGATAAGGGAGTGGTAAAGATTTTGAAGAAGGCAATATAACTTTATATTTTTTGATAGTTATTATTAACCCTGCTAAAATTGTTATGTATTAAAAGATATAAAAAGCTTGCTAAATTTAGCCACCGAAGATGCGCTTATAAAATTAAGTAAATTTTTAGCAGGACAGATCAGCAATATGATCAAATATGAAGAACTGTCCAATGTTTCAAACTTGAATTATAAAGAGGTGATCAATCATTTGAATATTTTAGATAAAACCTTTGTTATCAAATTAATTAAGCCGTTTTTTACTAATAAACGCACTGAGTTGACTAAAAATCCTAAGAATTATTTTATTGATCTGGGATTGCGCAATTATTTATTAGATGATTTTCGTCATGCAAAAAATAGAAATGATCTAGGCGTGATAATGGAAAATTACGCTTACAATTTATTGCAAAATTCAAATATAACACGAGAGTTAAAATATTGGCGCACTAAAAGCAGAGCAGAGATCGATTTTGTTGTTGAAAAAGAGCAAAATATTTATCCTGTAGAAATAAAATACGCTTCCAGAAGAATAATTGGGAAAAGTTTTTACAGTTTTATTGAAAAATTTGATCCAAAAACAGGAATCATTTTAACAAAAGATTATTTAGCGGAAGAAAAAATAAGGAACACAAAAGTAAAATTTATTCCTTTGAGCTATTTTTAAATGAGGTTGATAAATCTACCCCAAAAATTTTAGGTCCATCTGATTATAGAGGCGGGCTTCAAGAAATAGTTGCTTATTCAGAAAAAGCGCAAGGTATGGTAAATTTACACATTAGCTTGGTCGGTTCTTCCAATATTCCAAAAAACTCTGTCGTTGTAAGCGGGATGACAAATCCCCAATTAATTCCTTCTTAAAAAATGCAATTGCCCTCATAACTGATTAATACGAGTAACTGGCTGTTTTTTATTCTCTGCCCTCTTCTACTCTCCTTCTCATTCGCATATGTCTATTCTGAAGAACATTAAGCAGTTTACTTTCATCAACAAGCTGATGCTTGCGGTTTTTGATGACAAATTTTCCATTTATCATAAGATCGCGCACGGTTCTGCCGCTGTGAGTAGTGATATTCCCCAATAAGGTAAAAGGATTATGCTTGTCATATGGAATGAAGCTTCGATCCTTCAACTTCCAAAACACAAGATCCGCTTTGAATCCCGGAGCAATTCTGCCTCTGTCATTCATATGCAGGACTCTTGCTCCATTAACAGTCATCATTTTAAATAATGAACCGAACTTTATAGTACGCACGTATAAGTGCGTTGTCCTGGCGCGATACGCTTCTGTTAAAATATCCAAACGGCTCTTGCTTATCACACTGTCAGTCCCCAAAGCAATTGTTTTAAAACCTCCCGCTTCGTGATAATCCCAGAATGGAAATGTTCCGCTTTTATGGATTCTGTTGGATGTCGGCAAATGCGCAATTCCAACCTTTGCTTCAACAAGCCGCTTTATATCCTTCTCTTTCACATGAATCGCGTGGGACACAAGAGTATTATTGTTGAGTAGATTGTACTTTTCCAGAATATCAACTTCTGCCATTCCATATTTCTTCAGAGTTTCCTCAACAACCTCTCTGCTTTCAGCCATATGGCACGAAAATAGCAAATTATTCCGTTTTATTATCGCGCTTATTTTTTTTAAAACGGATGGTTTTGCCTTGTGCAGATAATGCACCGTCATGGCCAGCTTGGAATGTGAATTTTTATTTTCCGCCAGTAATTTTTCTATCAGCTCGGGAGAATTTTTCGTTGAAACGTGAGTTGCGACGCTGATGCCGTTTATAACGTTGTGTTTTGTCAGCCGCGACGCGCACTCAACGGGATGAAAAAAATTATAGTGGCTGAATGTAGTTGTGGCGCCAAATTTTTGCTGCTCCGTCAGATCACCGATCGCACCTAGCGCAAAATCGCGCTGGGTCATTTCCCTTTCCCATAGAGGAAGATTGGCGAGTGTTTCATGAATACTCTCTCCTTCGTCGAGATCCATTGAACTGCGCAAAAGATACATTGGCGGATGGGCATGGGCGTTAATAAGCCCCGGCATTACTACCGCCCCTCCGCGTTTTCCCGCGTCATAAACAAGGTCAAAATCACGTTTTTTAATTTTTGACGAAGGAATAACATCAGCAATCACATCATCTTTGATCACAATCGAATGATTCACAAGATACTGCAATTTGTCGTATTTGTCGCAGGTAAATAAAAAAGGAATATTACGCACAAGTACAGTGCGATATTTAGACTTGTTGACAATATATCGACTACGTCTTCCTTTTTCCCGTTGCGGATCAGCCGAAAACGAAACATCCTGTTCGATCTGTTTGAAGAATTTTGTTCGCATAATTTTGGACTATTCCCACTCGGTGGTTCCCGGCGGCTTATTCGTTATATCATAAAACACATAAGAAATCTTTTTGGTACGTGTTATCGCGTGAATGATCCTATCTAAAACAGCCTGTGTCATACGATAAAAGTTAAACGTCATTACGTCACGCGAGTTAAATGGTCTGAGCACTATGGACTCCTTCCCTTTTTTGTCCAGAATAGGGATAAGCACAACCGGAAATTGCCAAATGTCATCATAGATACCTTCGTCCCGGATCACTTTATTCACGATCGCGTCAATTTCTTGCAACAGCGCGATTCGATCCCTGGTTATGTATTTATTTTTTTTCGGTAAAACAAATTCCGGTTTTTCGTTTTTTTTGATCTGCGGAGCAACAACCACCCTGTTTATTTTTCTGATCGTATTCGTCACGTTTGATGATAACGCGTCAAGCTTTTCCCAATCATATTCTCCCCATACAACCAGCGGATGCGCGTATGTTCTACTGTCCCCTTGGACTCCGACAGATCGAAGCGGAAGAAGCTTGTGGTGAATTTTTGGATATCCCTTTTCAAATAATTTCTTTGCTTCTCTTTCGGCAACTTTAATATTCTCAGGCTGTCTTGACGCGTCATGGCACAAACAGCGTATTGCCAGCCCCGGACCGGGAAAAGGATGTCTTTTGATCAATTTTTCGGGAAGACCAAGCAGTTCTCCGATTTCCCTGACCTCATCTTTATAAAAATCAACCAACGGTTCGACCACCATGCCTCTAGCGATAAGCTTCTGAATAGCGTCAACGCGATTATGGTGAGTTTTTATCTTGTCGGCATGCTTCGTTCCTCCGGATTCAATCGTATCCGGATAGATCGTTCCCTGCCCTAAAAGCCACTTTCCCTCATCAAGATCAAGATCTTCCGCTACTTTGTCTTTCACATCCAGGAACGTCTGTCCAATGTTATGCCGTTTTTGCTCCGGATCATATATATTTTTTAGCCGCGCGAAAAAAGTGTCCTCGGCATTGACTGATTCAAGATTATGAAACCCCAATAGTTTAAAATTATTCAATATCTCATCGGATTCTTTCATGCGCATAAAACCCGTATCGATATACAAGCCCTTCACGCGATCTTCTCCCAATGCCTTTGTTAAAAGGGCAAATGCCACATTTGAATCAACTCCGCCGCTTACAAGAATAAAAACTTTTTTATTTCCGACTTGCCGTTGAATTTTTGAAATGAGATCGCCTATCATATCTTGAACATTCCACTCCAGCTTTGCGCTGCAAATATCAACGACAAAATTATTCAGCATTGTTTCACCCTCAGTCGTATGCATTACTTCAGGATGAAACTGAAACCCGTATATATCGCGTTTCTCGTCAGACATCGCCGTTACTTCGCAATCATTCGTTGATCCTATAATTGAAAATCCTTCCGGCATTGCGGTAACCGAATCTCCATGACTCATCCATACTGTAGTATTCTCTGAAATGTTCTTGAAAATTATTGATCGTTTCACTATCAATAAACCGGCTTTCCCAAATTCTCCTTTTTTACCTTGTCCGACTTTTCCGCCAAGAAAATGACCCACAAGCTGATGTCCGTAACAAATGCCTAAAATGGGAATTCCGAGTTTGAATATCTTGGAATCAATTTTTACCGACCCGGAATCATAGACCGATTGCGAACCACCGGAAAGAATAATTCCGTAGATCTTTCCTTTTAAAGTTTCGGCTTTTGTACGCGCCGGATAAATAGACGCGAATACTTTTAACTTGCGGATCTCGCGGGCGATAAGATGCGTGTATTGTGAACCAAGGTCAAAAATCGCGATATGTTTCATATCCAATAAACATTGAAAAATTATCAAAAATGGAATATAATGTATGCTATATCATGGAAAATAATAGAACCTACTTTTATAAGTAAACAAACAGTTATGCAAGAAGCGCTAACATTCGATGACATCCTTTTGACTCCAAGATATTCAAACATCCTTCCGTCCGATGTTAACACTGAAAGTAAACTTACCCGAAATATTTCCGTTAAGATCCCGATCATCAGCTCTCCGATGGATACTGTTACCGAGCATCAAATGGCAATCGCCATGGCTCTGGAGGGAGGGATTGGAATTATCCATAGAAATCTTTCAATTGAACGGCAAGCAGAGGAAGTTCGACTGGTGAAACGGTTTGAAAACGGATTCATCAAAGATCCCGTTACCGTGTCACCGGATGATGATGTTGATATCGTGCATCGCATAGCCGAAGAAAATGGGTACAAAAAAGTCCCGGTTATTGACAAAAAAGGAATGCTACTCGGAATTGTCACTGAACTGTACTACATTTGGCCGGAAGATAAAAGTAAGAAGGTGCGATCAATTATGAAACCGGTAAAAGATCTTGTTTTGGCGCGCGAGCCGATCAACCTCTCAAGAGCGAATGAGATCATTAAAAATGAAAAATTATCAGTACTGTGCGTCACTGACAGATCAGGTAAGCTTAGGTCAATTGTAACACGAAAAGACCTGGAAAAAAACAAGGACTATCCGCTCGCGACAAAAGACAAGGACAAGCGCCTGCGTGTCGGCGCCGCGCTGGGAACGGGAAATGACTTGCTTGACAGAGCCAGAGCCGTTGCCGGCAAAGGAGCAGACGTTCTTGTTATTGATACCGCTCACGGACATTCAAAAAATGTTATCGAGGCCATAAAAATTCTTAAAAAAGACAAGGTAACCAAGCAAATTGATGTTGTTGCCGGAAACGTTGCGACAAAAGAAGCGGTTCGCGATCTAATCAAAGCCGGAGCAGACGCCGTAAAAATAGGTATTGGTCCCGGATCAATTTGCACAACACGGATTGTGACAGGAGTCGGAGTACCCCAAATAACCGCGATCATGGAAACCGTTAAAGGACGCGGGAAAAATACGCAGGTTCCGCTTATTGCCGACGGCGGCATAAAATATTCCGGAGATATTGTTAAGGCATTAGCCATAAAAGCAGACTCTATTATGTTGGGAGGACTTTTGGCGGGAACAGAGGAATCGCCGGGAGAAACACTGCTGGCCGAAGGAAAAATGTATAAAGCCTATCGCGGTATGGGATCACTTGGTGCCATGGAAAAAGGATCAAAGGATCGTTATGGACAAGCCGGCATTAAAGACTCCGGCAAATTTGTGCCTGAAGGCATTGAAGGAAGAACACTCTATCGCGGCCCTGTCTGTAAAACTCTTCATCAGCTTGTCGGCGGACTCAAGTCCGGAATGGGTTACCTCGGAGCAAGGACCATCAAACAATTGCAACAAAAGGCCTGTCCGGTAAAAATCACAAGTTCCGGCAGAGTGGAAAATCATCCTCATGACGTAACAATAACAAAAGAGGCGCCCAATTATCAAAATAATTAATTCTTCAAAAATTACTTAACAGGACAAACTTCTGCGTGGGAGTAATGATTTGTCTATTTCAAAACAAAAGGTTCGAGTTACAAACTCGAACCAACACGTAGAAAATTACAAGTTCCGGCAGAGAAATTCATAAAAAACACTTGCGCTGATCCGAATTTGCCCGCCATATTGGCGGATCCCCCTTTAGAAAAAAGGGAAGGTATTTGGACAACTCCCATTAAGAGCGTTACTTATTGCTTTTTAAGCTTGTGGATAACTTTTGTTATAATCGCTTGACAGTAAAATTTATTTTGGTACTATATGAGTAGTACCAACTAAAAAATAGAATAAATCCAACGCAAACCCGAGCTGTATTTTAAAATACAGCTCTTATTTTTATGTACAATATTTAAAAGAATAGAAAAAAACCGTTTTGATGAAGAAACGGTTTTTATTTTTATTCCGCTTAAACTAAATAAAATTAAACAGCTTGCCAATATAAAGAACATAAAATAGAAGCAAAAATCCTCCTTCCCAATTGGTAATTTCTTTATCTTGCGTAACAAAAAAATACAGCATCGTTGCAATAAGCATAACCGGCAGGCTAAATATTAAAATACTTGCCGGAATAACCAGTGTCCCAAATAATCCGGCCACACCCATCACACCAAGCGTGTTAAAAATATTCGATCCGAGTACATTGCCAACCGCGATCTCGATCTTCCCTCTTCTGACAGCGGCAAAACTTACCGCAAGCTCAGGCAGCGACGTTCCAAACGCGATAATACTGGCGCCAACAATTTCTTTTCCGATATTGAATAATTTAGATAATTCAATCGCTGATGCGATTGTATATTTCGCGCTCATAATAATAAACCCTATGCCCAATAAAAGCATCAAAAAACTCTTAAAAGGAAAATTTGAAAGCCTTCCCAGTTCAAGTGTTCTTTTTATATCTGCCTCAACGTTTTTCTGTTCTCTTTTTGGTATCTTTTCATCAACAGCAATAGTTCTGAATAAATATATGAAAAGACCGATAAGACTGAGGATCGCTTCTGCTGTCGTAAACTTTCCGTCATAAGCCATTACTGCCATAAGAAATGCCGATGCCGCCAAAATCGGCAGATCAACATTTAATATCTCAAAATTTAGCCTCATTTTCTTGCCGACAATCGCGACAATACCCAAAATCAGAAAAATATTCGCGATATTTGATCCTGTCACTGTTCCTACAACAATTTCAGATGATCCTCCAAGTACCGCGAACACGGATGACACAAATTCAGGTAATGATGTTCCAAACGCGACGATTGTTACACCGATAATAAACGCCGGCAATTTAAAAAAAAGGCCTATTTCCTCCGCCGAATCAGTAAACAGATCGGATGCCTTTAAAAGCACCGTGAGACTGATAACAAAAACTGCTATCCAGAGAACAATTTCGAGCATGTTTTTTTGTATTATTTTAACAGCAATTTAGTGTTCATTTGTGCTGGCATTCGCGTTTGAAGCAACTTTCTCTTTTAATGCTTTTTCTACTTCTTCTTTGCCTGTGACAGATTCAACGTTTTTGACTCCTCCGAGTCGTTTTACCCACCAGATCCAAACATCTTCCACCCATAAAGAAAAGAATGCTTTAATAAGCAAACAAGCGGTAAAAATTATAAACAGAAAGATACTAATAAAAATTCCAATCGCCGCAAGAATACCTACATGTTCGCTCATATTGTCAAATATTTGCCTGAATCCCTCATATCCCCCGAGAAAAAAACCGAAAAAAACACCGCCAACAAGTCCAACAATGACAAGCACAATTATAACCCCGAAAACAATCAATCCATGAATAATGTTCAGAACAAACGTGGTTACAAGTATCTTAAGCGTATCAACAATATTTTTTAGAGCCAGCAAGCATCCCGCTTCAATTGACCGTAAAGATGCTTGGTGCGATAAAACGGCAAACACAACACTAACTTGTTTGAGATACCCCGCAAAGATTAAAACAGGAAATATAACTAATATTGCTACCAGACCTATGAGCACTGCTCCAAAAAAATTCCCGCTGGCCACTAAAAAGATAATCGGTGATGCCAATATAAGGATGATCAACATTAATGCAAACATAATAACAATATCAATTAAAAGGATCTTGCCAATATCTCTTTTTCCATACCTCCACACTTTTCGAAAATCAAACGTGAGCTGTTTTGACGGTTCCTGTAATTCGTGAAGCGCCTGAATAGTGCCACTGCGCGCGATCGCGGAAATGATCCAAATAATAATGTTGATCACTATGATTACCGCAAAAATCACAATTATCAAAATAATGTGTTCTTTTATGAAATAAAGCACTTGGGCGAATACATCTTCAGAACAAACGCTTGTTTCATCACCGGAACCGCCACCGCCATTACCAAAATTAAAACTGAACCCGGCGCCAGCCGGCAAAAAAATACCCCAAAACCATAAATATCGGTTCAGCCAAACACGCTGAAAAGCGGCTTTCACGGCCTCAACATATTCTCGAAATGTCGGCTTTTGTTCTTGCGCGTTGTTCCATTGTTGATCATTATTTTTCGTCAACATATTCCCCATTATTTTAATTTTAGTTCAATATAGCTTTATTATATCACAAATAGAATTAAGTAAAACAATTATTAGTTGCGCCAATGCGTCACTTTGATTATGATAGAAGCGTAAAGTTGTTCCACGCTTCTTTAAATTATTAATTTATTATTATGCAAAAAACAGTCTTCTCCGGAATACAGCCTTCAGGAAATCTCCATCTCGGCAATTACCTTGGCGCGATCCGTAATTGGGTAACGCTGCAAGAAGAATTCAATTCAATCTTTTGCGTGGTTGATCTGCATGCTATCACGGCTCCTCAAGACCCTAAACAACTTAAAGAAAAGATCATTGAAGTGGCAAAAATTTATTTGTCCGCCGGAATCGATCCTAAAAATTCAGTTATCTTTGTTCAATCGCAAATTCCACAACATACTGAGTTAATGTGGATTTTGAACACGATTACGAAAACCGGTGAGTTGTATAAAATGACTCAATTTAAAGATAAATCAGGCACAAGTGAAACAAAAGAAAATTTATTAAGCGTGGACGCCGGACTTTTGAATTACCCCATTCTCATGGCGGCTGACATTTTGCTTTACGACACTCATCTCGTTCCGGTCGGCGAGGACCAGCTTCAGCACATCGAGCTTACCCGCACTTTAGCTCGCCGCTTCAACGATCGTTTCGGTGAAACTTTTATTGTTCCCGAACCGTATGTCTTAAAAAAAGGAATGCGAATTATGGGACTTGATGATCCCGCAAAAAAAATGTCAAAATCAGCCCAGTCAAAATACAATCACATTGAGCTTTTGGATTCTCCCGATGAGATCAGAGAAAAAATCAAAAAAGCTGTCACCGACAGCGGGAGTACAATTGAATATAGTGATGAACATCCTGCAATTAAAAACCTGCTTAACATCCTTTCGCTTATCACTAACACTCATCCGGAAAAAATCGCCAGAAATTTTGAAGGTAAAGGATATAAAGAATTCAAAGAAGACCTGGCAGAATCAATTATCGAATTTTTGTCTCCGTTTCAAAAAAAATACCACGAAACGTCAGACGCTGAAGTTTTAATGCAGCTAAAAAACGGCAAAGAAAAACTGCTGCCTATTACGGAAAAAAAGATCAAGGAAGTTAAAGAAAAAGTCGGATTTATTTAATGGCCGTACTCAATATAACAAAACAACCCCGAGTACTCGGGGTTGTTTTGTGTTGTTTGAATTCAGTCGCTTTTTTGTCTTGATTAAACTTTTTCGGCTTCACTATCTTCTTCAACTTCTTCTTCAGTTGTTTCAGTTTCAGTTTCAGTTTCTCCGCCAACTTTTTCCGAACTTGCGAATTCTTCAGAAACGGGAATATCTTCTTCGGCCGCTTGCTCTTCTTCAGCTTCTTCAGTTTTTTCAACTGCTTCTAAGTCTGTGGATTCTTCCGCAACTGGTTCTGCCTGCTCTTCTTGAACCGAAACAGATTCTTTAACCTCGTTGTTTTCTTCAGTATCTTCTGTTATTGTTTCTGCCTCTACTTGTTCATCGCCAGTTTGATCTTCTTTGGTTTCTTCTGGTTCTGTCATGTTTTTGATCTTAAAAATTTAATTATTTTTTCTATTTCAATCCCATTGTACCAGTTGTGAACCATGTTGTCCAGATTTCGTGCTTAACTTTAAGAAATTCTCAGTGTTTGTTGCAAATTTTATTTAGATCAAAACTGCGATCCGCCTTTTGTCTTGTAAGATTTGTATCACATAAAACGCGAATCAAACATTAAAACAGAGAATCTTGAATGGTCGGAGAGCCGGGAATCGAACCCGGACTAAATGCTCCCAAAGCACTCGTGCTACCACTACACCACTCTCCGAAGTAAGCTTGCACTTTCCAACAATGGGATTAGCTTCCTGCCTGCCTTGCCTGTAGGCAGGTGTTGATCCCGCCTAGGCGGGATTAGGAAATTTTATCCCGCTTAGCGGGAACAATTTTGGGTAGGAGTTAGTTTGGGAACAGTCCCATAATAGCTTCTTTGATTGAAAAGTCAACAAAAAGCAACTTGCTGAAAATTCAAGAACTTAGATCCCCTTTTTTCAAAAATTACCAGCTATTCGCAAAAAATTCAGCCTTTGGCTGGTATAAATGGCATTGGGGTTTTAATGTAGTTATTCATCGGCCTTA
>JAYEFY010000021.1:0-2920 GCA_034658815.1 Patescibacteria group bacterium | reverse complement strand
AATATTTCAGATCTTGAAAATGTGATATTGGACGAGATCGGCAAGTATAAACAGGAAGCCAAGCAGTTTTTGGAACAGGCAATGGGCGGGCAAGAGGAAAGTGAGGGAGATGAAAAATAATTATTAAGTTTATAAATAATCTCTAATAATAATTTCATAATACAAAATCTATGCCAGAACAAGACAATGCTAGCGAAGGCTTGCATAAACAGGAAGTGTCCGATGCTTTAAAAAAGGTTGTTGAATCTCCGGAACACAGCAAAACAAAACCGGAAGATATCGGAAAGAGTGAAGATCAGCAACGAGAACTTAATGATATTGCCCAAAAAAATCAGGAAATGGTCAAAAAACAGGAGCAACAGGAACAAGTGGCTGAACATGTCCAGCAAAAAATTAAACAGCAAACAGCCGCGAGTGATGACGGTGATGACGAATCAAAAGAGGAAATTAGAGAACAAACGCAGGAAATAATGAGTATTCAGGACGCGGATCAACAAATTGAGAAAATTATTGAACTGGCCACCCGAAAAGACCCATATTTCGCGATTAAGATTGCTCAAAAACTGGATGATAATTTTATTCTTGATGAAGTGCACGATGAACTTATTGAAGATAAGGTAAGAAAAGTATTGGTCAGTAAAGGTTTGCTCAAAGGAGAACTATAAATGCTTTCAATTAATAAAACAAAATAAAAATGGATACTCTGCTTTTCACGGTAACGATCATCAGCGTGTTTATCATGCTTGTTTCGGGTTTATTGCTTGTGGTAAAAACCTTTTTTGTTTTTCGCGCGCATCTTACAGAGTCGTTAAATCAGACGCTGGATGTGATCAAAGTTGTAAAACCGAAACAACAAGATGGGCAATCGCAGGAAAAACAAGCAAATGAAAAAGAGGAAATTTCAAAAATGGAGCAATTACTTGCTTCTTTGTCGCGCCTTCCAAGCGAGAAAAGCATTGTACATAAAATTCTCTACGGAGAGCCGCATCTTACTTTCGAGATGGCGGTTCCGTCTGATAGCGAACAGATCACATTTTTTATCGCAATGCCGCGAAAATTCAAGGAGATGATCGAAAAACAAGTGCACAGTTTTTTCCCTGATGCCAGCATTGAGCAAGCAAAAGACTATACAATTTTTCGTTCCAAAAGTTTTACAGTGGGAAGCAGGCTGAAATTTAAAAAAGAAAGTTCATTTCCGATCAAGACGTATCAAAGGCTCGAAACCGATCCGCTTCATAATATGACAAACGCGCTGTCGAAACTGGAAAACAAAGATGAAGGCGCGATGATCCAGATCGTATTTAGGCGATCAACGGTTCATTGGAGAGCTAAAAGCGAACAAATCGCGCAAAAGATGCAGCAAGGGTCGCGGCTCGAAGATGCCTCGCCTGTGTCTGCAAGAAATGTTGCCAGATCAATTGGAAATGAGGCGTTTGGCGCTCTTACCGGAAAAAGTCAGCAGCAAACTGCTGATATGCAAAAACAACAAGAGCAGGTTGTGCTCACACCTGAAGAGCAGGATATAATTAAACGGCTGGAAGCAAAGGCAAACAAAGCTCGTTTTGATGTGAATATCAGATTGCTTGCTTCTGCTGAAACAAAGGAAAGGGCGGAGATGATCCTTGCGGAACTTGAAAATGCTTTTGTTCAGTTTGAGGATACGAATCTCAATAAATTTGTCGCAGTGCGCGATCGCAGTCCGAATGTTCATAAGCTTGCCAATGATTGCATATTTCGCCTATTTCGAAAAAATAGGTCAATCGTACTTGATATTGAAGAGTTAGTAAGCATTTTTCACTTTCCGATTTCAACAACCGCAACACCGAAAATTAATTGGTTGAAATCAAAGACAGCCCAACCTCCGGTAAATATACCCCAGGAAGGCCTTATCTTGGGGTATAGTGATTTTCGAGGCGCAAAAACAGAAATTCGGCTTGCGGAAGATGATCGCCGCCGGCATCTTTACATTATCGGACAAACAGGAACAGGTAAATCGGCATTTATTGAGGAGATGGTAAAACAGGACGCAAAAAACGGTAAAGGTTTATGTATTATTGATCCTCATGGAGATCTTATCGATCATGTACTGGAGTGTATTCCAAAAGAACGTGCCGAAGATGTTATTTATTTTGATCCGGCTGACACGGAACGGCCGTTCTCACTCAACATGATGGAATATGATATGGAGCGTCCCGAGCAAAAAACATTTGTTATCAATGAAATGATCGCAATATTTGATAAGCTCTATGATCTTAAATCAACCGGAGGCCCAATGTTTGAACAGTATATGCGCAACGCCATGCTTTTAGTAATGGATAGTCCGGAGATCGGTTCGACTCTCATGGAAGTGCCGCGCGTATTTCGCGATGTTGAGTTTCGCAAAGAAAAAATCAAAAGATGCAAGGATATGACAGTAATTGATTTCTGGCAAAAGGAAGCTGAAAAGGCGGGAGGGGACGCTTCGCTTGAAAATATCGCGCCATATATAACTTCAAAGTTAACCACGTTTATCTCGAATGATATGATGCGCCCGATAATTTCCCAGCAGGAGAGTACGATTAATTTCAGGGAAGTAATGGATCAGCAAAAAATTCTTCTTATTAACTTATCAAAAGGAAAGATCGGAGAGATCAACAGCTACTTATTAGGCATGGTTATTGTTGGAAAATTATTAATGTCGGCGCTGTCACGCGTGGATATGGACGAAAAAGACCGAAAGGATTTCTATCTTTACATTGATGAATTCCAAAGTTTCACAACGGATTCAATTTCCCAAATTCTGGCGGAAGCGCGTAAGTATCGCTTGAGCCTGACAATCGCGCATCAATTCATCGGCCAGCTTTCCGAAAATATTTCCAAAGCGGTATTCGGAAATGTCGGGTCAATGTGCGCTTTTAGGGTAGGAGCGGAGGACGCGCAA
>JAYEFY010000020.1:0-76713 GCA_034658815.1 Patescibacteria group bacterium | reverse complement strand
CAGCTTTCAAAAACAGAATTTTTAGCTGTGAATTGCAAGATGATCATGCTGGAAATTATTATCAGGCGCTACGCTGTTGGAAGCTATCTCGATCGTTATCCGAATTTTGGAAAAGAAGAAGGAGAATTTCCATACCGTTTTCACCGATTGGCTTTCGAGTTATTTCTCAACACGACCGGGGGTAAAATTCTTACCCAAGATGGTAAAGAGAGTGGAATAATGCCTAGCGATCCAATCAGCGGAAGACCGATTGATGATCCATTCATCTCTAATCCCGACGAGGAAGTTTGGGAACTTAAACATCCCAAGATTCCAGGCTGGGATAAAAAGTCGGATCTCAATCGTCTCGTTTTTCAGAACGACATTTTGCCGGAAGGTGTTACGGTCGAGAAAATCGAAGAAATTGCTCGTAAGGTTTTTTTGGTTCTTGAAGGGGCTTGGGCGCAATTCGGATTCCGTCTTATCGATTTCAAGATAGAACTGGGGATCGACAAAGACGGAAATCTTCTAGTGGCTGATGTTATCGACAATGATAGCTGGCGTCTGCGTACTAATGATTGGAAGGAGCTTTCCAAGCAGCTTTTCCGCGATAACTTTAACATAGGCGAGATCGCGGACAGGTATGCATTAGTCGCCGGATTAGTGAAAAGATTTACGGTTCCCAGACAAGCCATTGTATTATGGCGGGGATCCAAAGACGATAAGCTTCCGAAAGTTCCAGAACTAACGGGTATAGAAAGAATCGACATTATCAAATCCGGACACAAATATCAGGGTGCTTGCCTAAATGTTCTTGAAAATGTTCTAGCAAGCTATCCGGAAGGGGGAGTGATCCTCGCTATCGTTGGTATGAGCAATGGTCTCGGACCTCTTCTGTCAGCGCGGACAAGCTGGCCAGTGATCGGGATAACAACAACGACTGAAGTTTGTCCTGAAGATGTCTGGAGTAGTCTCCGAATGCCCAGCCAAGTACCCATAGTGACAGTGCTGTCGCCGAAAAATGCCATTCTAGCGGCGCTTAACATTTTGGCGCAGAAAAACCCAGTCGCTTATATGCATAGGCAAAGTGCCATAGAAGAATTGGATAAATAAATAATCTTCGTACAACGTATTCGAAAAAAACGCTGACGTTTTCTGTCAGCGTTTCTTTTTTGTATTAATGTTTGTTACTAAAAATTTTCAACCAGAATGACAACTTTTTCTTATCTCGTATCTTAAGATAAGAAAGATTTTGAGAACTCTTTTTGCATTGAAATATTCTTTGTTGTTTGCCATTCATGATTAAGGGATCTTTCACTCCGCTCAAGATGACAAAATTCCGTGCTATGCGTAACAAACAACAAGAAATATTTCATCATAGCCAATAATCACTTCATATAAAGAACGCCCCCGGTGTTTCACTAAGGGCGTATTTATAGGTTAATAAAAAAGTGCTTAATTACTTATGCGTACTTACTTATGCGTACTTACTTTGAAGATGAGTTAGCAGTGCGCCCAAAAAAATGTCTTTGTAGCATTCATCATTTCTAGTCATGAGCGATTTAATTGTGCACTCCATGCAAAATCCTACTCCGGAATGTGGATTTGCCGAATAAATCAGATCCACATTGTTTTTCCCGCACTCGATACAGTGGCCACGCATTCCGTGAACTATTTCTATTCCGTCCATTTTACTTCTTTCCTCCTTTTTGGGAAAATCATTCTTAATATTTTTACTTTCAGACTTTTCTCTCGATGACATTTCGGACAAATAAACCTTCCGTATCTGTCAAATATAGCTTCACGGACAAGATCCATTTCACAATGGCATATATGACATTTTACCAAAAGAACCATTTCTTAAGTCCTCCTTTATTTTAACTTACTGAAATGTAATACTATTACGGACAAAAGAATATGTCAAATCGGAAAATTTATTAGGGATTATTTGTAAGCCAACCATTTAAAATAACAAGCTTAAAAAAGATTTCAGAGGTGATTGATCAATCTCAACCACCTCTGTTATTATGCGTACTTCATATGCATTACTGATCAAGCGGTTCTACTTCTCGCGTCTTGAAAGGCAATATGACTTTTTCTTCTCGCTTTATAAGCAATATCTAAAGCCTTTTGCCCTTCTTCAATTTCTTCCATCTCATCAGTATCAAGCGGATCTTTTGTAATCTCTCCTAAAGATACTGAGAGAGCCCGTAATGCTTTTCTAACCCTATACTCCGCATTCCAATAGCCTTTTCCTGCTTTTTCCAATAATTCCAACAATCCATTTCCATTCTTGATCTCAGGCGCTGTTGTTTGTTTCATCTTTCGCCTCCTTTTTCACCGGTTTTTATCGGCAAATTTCCTTTTTGAAGAACGCGTATTTTTTATTTTTACACTCTATTATCGCATAGATTCAAAGATTTGTCTACCCCATCTTATTTTGTGATCGTAAATAACAGATCCGATTTTATTTTTATTGCTATATTTCAAAAAATTGTTGCTAAAAGAATAATGTGGTATACTGCGTGATATTGTGGTTTATAACAAAAAATAAAAACGAAACAATGAAAAAAATATTATTTGCGGCAATATTTATTGTTTGCGGGTGTTTTATTTTTGGAAGTGTTCAGGCAATAACGGAAAAAACAGAAAGTGAAACAAGTTGGAGTACTCTTAGTAAAAGAGCGAAACTCAAAGAAGAACGAAAGGATATTCGTGAACAAATAAAGGAGAGACGTTGTGAAAATATTGAAGCACGAATAAATACCAGAATTAAACGCTATGAGAATAATCAGGCGCAACACCGTAGAATATTTGATAATCTTGTATCGCGTATTGAACGATGCATAACGAAATTTGAAAAAGCTAGTTTTGATGTGTCAAAACTAAAGTCTGATCTTGTAGTTTTAAAGAAAAAAGTACAGGCATTACATGATGCCCATGCGTTATTTATTGATGAACTTAAGAATACGCGGGATCATATCTGCGGTGAATCGGAAGGCGCGTTTGTAAAACAACTTGGCGAAGCTCGAAAAATGATCCCTGAGGTGCGGTCAAAACTGCTTGATGTAAGAGAATATTACCGAACTGTTATACGACCGGATCTATTGGATCTAAGAAAGCAAATTGTTGATAAATATGAGGATAAAAGTAATGAGGAAACAGAAGAAGGTAGCAGCGAAGAAGACAACAATTAACAATCCCACCTAATATCGCTTAATTAACATTAAACAAAATATATGGATAAAAAAAATGTTTATTTTGCTATAACGGTTATCACAATAATAATTTTGTTGGTTGTTGTTTTGTCGATTGCCGTAACTTTGAAGAAAACAGATGAGAAGTTGCTTCAGCAGCAAGTCATTCAACAAAAGACTCAGCAGGAGAAACAACAAAAACAAGATTCCGCAAATAAAGAAGAAGAAATTGTTCCGAAGGATCAAATCGAATTCTCTGATCCCGGAAATGATGAGCTGGGACAAGAAGTTGAGGCGCTAGACTCGCTCATTAATCAAACCTTGCCTAGCGAATACAATGAAAAGGATCTGTCGAGTGATAAAATTGAAAACGAAGTGCAGCCCCAATAAATAAGGGATTGCTGCCAATATGACGGGCGCTTAGTCTAAATCCAATAATGCAATGAAAAAAGCGATAATAACGTCTGTTTTTCTTTTTTGTGTTTTTTACGCAAGTCAAGTTCATGCGATAAGTGATCTGGGCGGGTTTATTATCAACGATTATCACGTTGATATAAATGTTAATGAAGATGGAACATTTGCAGTCCAAGAACGAATCGCAGTTGATTTTGCAGAACAACGCCATGGAATTTTTCGAAAAATTCCGGTTAAATATGAAAGTTTTGGAAAGACCAATTTCAAGTTGCGCCTTAATGGCTTTACTGTCTCAGATGAAAGTGGAAAAGGCCGGATATTTAAGAAATATAAGGAGAGCGGGAACATTGTCTTAAAAATAGGAGACCCGAACACGCTTGTGGCAGGAAGGCAAATTTATGACATTCGATATAATGTTGTGAACGGGTTAAGGTTTTTTGACAATCATACCGAATTATATTGGAACCCAATCGGCACTCAATGGCCCACGACAATAAATAACGCGACTGTGGCAGTGCACTTGCACAGAGACTTAGTGCTGGCAGATGACGGACTGGCCTGTTTTACCGGTTATTATAAAAGCGGGGCTCGTGAGTGTACGATAAGCGTTGTTTCTTCCAATCAGATCAAATTTGCTTCAAAAGATATTCTGGATCCTTACGAGGGATTAACCATTGCCATGGAATTTCCCACAACTTTTGTTCAAGGATTATCGTTCAAAGAAAAATTGTATTATTTTTTAATTGATAACTGGGGATTCAGCTTGCCGATATTTGTTTTTGCCGGAATGCTGTTGCTATGGATCGCTCGGGGCAAGGAATTAGATCTGGGAAGAACGGTAATCGCTCAGTATGAACCGCCTGACAGGCTTACTCCGGGAGAGGTTGGATATTTAATGAAAGAAAAATACGCGGCGAATTTTGTGTCCGCGGATATTGTAAATCTTGCCGTGAAGGGATATTTAAAAATTTTCGAGGTCGAAAAAAAAGAAATTTCTCAAAACATTCAAAAGATCGCGAAGATAATTGGAATAATTATTCCAATTGTTGTTTTTAACGTTGCGTTAAGCTTCTTTTTGGTTGATACATTTTTTTTGATTGTCATTGCGGAATTCGCGGTTTTAATGCTTTTTATTTTTAAGTTAAATTCAAAAAGCAAGCCAGGAATGAAAAACACAAAAGGCGTTGCGGATTATAAATTACAAAACTTGAAAGAGTGGAAAGACGATGAATCGCTTACGGCTCACGAAAAGAAACTTCTTGACGGCCTGTTTGGCAGAACTGTGGGAAGAACAGTGGTTTTATCAAAGCTCAAAAATTTTTATATTCAAGTTGAAGCCGCGAAAAAGAAGATCAAGAAAAAAATGGACGCGCTGGATTATTTTGAAGAAGATACTATACACAAAAAATCAATTTATATTACCATTGGAGTGGTCGTGATTATTGCGGGTCTTATACTAGGCCTGTCTGCGCAGAGAGTTGATCTTTTATTTGGGTTGCCATTAAGCGGAGTAATAAACATCTGGTTCGGCATCTTTATGTCCAAGAAGACATTTGATGGCATAGAAGCGGAAAGGCATGTAAAAGGGTTAAAGCAATATATCCACACCGCGGAACGGTATAGAGTGAAGTTTCAAGAAGACGAGCATATCTTTGAAAAAGTTCTTCCGTACGCAATGGTGCTCGGAATGGCGGATAAATGGGCGAAAGCATTTGAAGGGATCTACACCCATAATCCCGAATGGTATTCCTCGCAAGCAGGTTCTTTCACGCCTATCGTATTTGCGCAATCAATGAATAACAATTTCAGCAACGTTGCCAGAACTGTTTCGACTCCACCAAGGTCTTCCTCTTCTTCAGGTTTTTCGGGAGGAGGAAGCTCAGGCG
Organism: Patescibacteria group bacterium; assembly: GCA_034658815.1. GTDB lineage: Bacteria > Patescibacteriota > Minisyncoccia > Moranbacterales > DUUL01 > DAOUPS01. The sequence continues at coordinate 71,237 of JAYEFY010000020.1, read as the reverse complement.
GAGGAGGCGGAGGAGGCGGAGGAGGAAGCTGGTAATTAATCACCAATAAATGAAAACACAATTTAAGCACAAAGGCGGTTTTAGTGTTCCAATTGATAAAGCGGCTTTTACTGGTAACTGAAAATATTGACAATTTTTATAGTTATAAAAAACAGACCCGGATCTCATTTTCCGGGTCTGTTTTGTTCTTAATTTTAGATATAAGCAACTGTTTCCAAATTAGTTTGGAAACGATCCCATTATTTAATATAACGCTGGACGCATAAATAAATTCTTGTAAGCTCATCGCGAACTTCTTCGCTTTCATAGTCGGCCCGATGCGCGGTTTGACCTGCAATTCTTGACCTGGTTTGATCAAGATGCAGATCAAAGATAATTTCAGTATTTTCCTCTGAAACATACAAATGGAATCTGGGATAGCGATTTCCGGTTAGCAGTCGCACAAAACTTTCTTTTTGGGATTTATGATCGAAAATCCTCGAATAGCCGCATTTCCTTATTATTATCGGGATTGAATGAGAAAGTGAATTGTTAATTCTAAATTTCATTGGTAATTTTATTGATTGAGTGATGCTAAAGTGATAAGCTGAGTACAGGCTGATTTGTTAAAATCTTGAGCGCTGTTTATGATTTTGTAGATGAAATGGCAGACATCTACGGAGAATAACAGTATTTCCGGCTTTCTTTTATATAACAGAAGATCAAAAATCGTAAATAATGCTGAAATTTTTCATAACTAATTTGTAAGAAATTAGAGCGTTACCTGCAATATTGCCGCTCTTTTGCCATCCCGAGTCCCGCTCATTCGCTTTTTCGAATTCTTCAAAAAATGCTCAAAAATTAAGGAACCGAGTTACAAGCTCGCTCCAGCGCGTAAATGCTCACTCGTTTCGCTCAGAATGGCAAAGAGAGAAGTGCGAACAACGCTGTCGGGTCTTACAACTAATTACATGAAAACAGGAGAATGAAAAATCTTATGCGGTTAATATTGTTAAGTTTGTTGATCATTCTTGTTTGCGCGGGAGTTCAGTTTTATGATCTGCATATTCAAATTCCTCGTACTGTTGATCAAAGCAACAGCATCGATAACTTGCCCGGTGCGGGGATAATAAGAAACGTAGAGCCAGCGGCGGATTCCAACGAAACGCCTAATACTGAATTTTTTGGAACGCTTGATGGTATTATAAGTTTAGCAAATGAAGCGCGTAAAGAAAAGGGCTTATCTCTATTGCAAAGAAACGAAAAGTTGATGGAATCAGCGCTATTGAAAGCCAATGATATGAAAAATAATAATTATTTTGAACACGTGTCTCCCGATGGTCTTCAACCATGGTTTTTTGTTGAGCAGGCGAATTATACCTATAAAACTGTCGGCGAAAATTTAGCGGAAGGTTATTTTTCAGCCCAAAGCGTTCACGACGCGTGGATGGGCAGTAAAGGCCATCGAAAAAATATTTTGTCATCCGACTTTGAGAATATTGGCGTGGCTGTTGTTGAGATTGAAAACGAAGGAAGAAAAAGCTTTTTGTCAGTCCAGCATTTTGGGAGCATGCTTAAACAGGAAGATCTAAAAACTATAACAGTTTGTGATTTGGAATCAAAGAATAACTGCGAACATATTGAAAAAAAGAAAAAAGAGACAAAAGAAGCAATTAGCGAACAAGAAAAAATAATCAAAAAGGCGAAAAAAGCCGGTGCAAGCGCTGAAGATCTGCATGATTTATATAAAAACCTCGAAAAACTCAAAAGAATCAAGAGGGAATTAAAAGATTACCTAAACGAATGCGCCGTCTTTATTGAGAAGTGCGATAAATGGAGGTAATAATTTATTTGAAAACTCCGTGTTCTGCTTCTTACCAATAGAGGCAGGGCAGGTATAACAGGCAGGTGATAAGCGGGGAAAAGAATTTCCGGACAGGTTTTAGCGAGTTGCATTTAAAAAAATGTTTAGGTATACTTAGAGTGTTATTTTGACCTTTTTTATGGGCATTTTAGTTGGTATGTGCCCTGTTGCTCTTTGTGTTTGATAACTGGAATTATTAAATTAGATCTATGAAGAAAATTTTGATCGTAGAAGACGATCCAATGTTGCTTGAAATTTATCAGAAAAAGTTTTTAGATTATAAATACGATATTTTAACGGCATCAACAGGAATAGAAGCTCTTCAGAAGATCAGAATAGAAAAGCCGGAATTGGTGCTTCTTGATCTCGTGTTGCCGGAAGAGGATGGATTTGAGGTTCTCAAGAAGATCAAGCAAAGTCCTCGCACTAAAGATATCAAAGTTATCATTTTTTCCAATTTATCTCAAGTAGAAAATAAACAAAAAGCGACCGAGCTTAGCGCTGACGGATTCATAACAAAATCTGATTATACCCCGAGAGAAATAATCGAAGAAGTTGGAAAAGTGTTGTTGAATAAAGCCAAGAAATAGAGAAACGCAATTATGATTGTTTAAGTGGAAGATTTAAAATGGTTCAAGGCAGGAGCCATTGAACCCACAAGGCAGTTCAAGGTAATTAACCAATTAATTGTTGATAGTAAGCGCATGCTGAGAACACATACTTGCAACGATATTGATATTCATAACATCGGAACGTCCGTAACGCTCGCGGGATGGGTTCACTCGCGGCGGGACCATGGAGGGATAATATTTATTGATCTGCGTGATAGGTACGGGATCACGCAGCTGCGTTTTGATCCGAAATCAAATAAAAAAGTCTGGGAACAGGCCAATGAGTTAAGGTGTGAATGGGTTATAAAGGCCAAGGGGTCGGTTGTCAAAAGACCGGATGATATGATCAATAAAAAACTCAACTCAGGTGAAATTGAAATTGATGCGGACGAACTGGAAGTGTTGAGCAGGGCAAAAACGCCTCCATTTGAATTGGAAGAAGAAAAGATCAGTGAAATCAGAGAAGAACTTAGAATGGAATACAGATATATAGATCTGCGCAGAAGGAGTTCAGTTGAAACTTTAATAAAGCGGCATGAATTTATTTCTTTTTTGCGCTCTTATCTGAACGAAAAAGAATTCATTGAAATTGAAACACCGGTTCTGACTAAAAGTACTCCTGAAGGAGCCCGTGATTTTCTGGTTCCTTCTCGCTTGCAAGCCGGAAAATTTTACGCTCTTCCGCAGTCGCCTCAGCAATATAAGCAATTGCTTATGCTTTCCGGGGTGGATAAGTATTATCAAATTGCGAAATGTTTTCGTGACGAGGATACTCGCGGCGACAGACAGCCTGAATTCACTCAGTTGGATTTGGAAATGTCCTTTGTAGAGCAAGATGATATTTTAAAACTCACCGAGGATATCTTCACAAAAGCGATTGAGAGTGTGTTTCCCGACAAAAAATTTCTTGCTAAGCCATGGCTCCGTTTAAATTACGATGAAGTAATGCTAAAATACGGAGTTGACAAACCTGATTTGAGATTCAACATGGAAATAAAAGACCTAACTTCACTTGTAAAAGGGTGCGGATTCAAAGTATTTGCGGATGCTGTTGAGCGTGGAAATGTTGTGAGAGCGTTATGTGCTCCAAAATCCGCCTTAAAATTGAGCAGATCCCAAATTGATGAACTGACCGAGTATGTCAAAAAATTTGGAGCCAAAGGATTGGCTTATATGATCATAGAAAAAGACGGCTTAAGATCACCGATCGTGAAGTTTCTTGGAAACGAACTGGCAAAAAAGATCGTCAGAGAAATGGAAGCGAAAGAAGGGGACATTATTTTCTTCGGAGCTGATACTAAGGAAATTGTTTGCGAAAGTTTGGGAAATCTTAGGATCAAGCTGGGACAGAAATTAAATTTGATTGACGAGAACCTTATTGCATTAGCATTTATAGTCGGCTTTCCCTTATTTGAAGAAACGCTTGAAAACGGACATTATATGCCTTCTCATCATATGTTTACAGCCCCAAAAGATGAAGACTTGGAATTGCTTGATGCTGATCCGGGTAAAGCTCGGTCGCATCAGTATGATATCGTTGCCAATGGGTTTGAGGTTGGGGGAGGAAGCATCAGGATCCATAATAGAAAAACTCAAGAAAAAATATTTGATCTTATTGGCTTTAATGAAAGAAGAAAAAAGCAATTCAAACATTTTTTAAGAGCATTTGAATATGGCGCTCCTCCGCATGGGGGTATTGCTCCGGGAATAGACAGAATGCTCATGGTATTAATGAATAAATCAAGTATTCGTGACGTGATGGCGTTTCCGAAGACAGGCGACGGAAGGGATTTGATGATAGGCACTCCAAGCGAAGTCGAAAAAGAACAGCTTGACGAACTTCATTTAAAAATAAAGTAGTGAGCCGTACGCTTAATTCGCCCATGTGCCAGTCCGCCAGAGGCGGACAGTTCGGGATTTTGCTCCGGCTAAGAAATAAAAAATACCGTGTGCGTGAGTACGCGGAGCTTCACTTTCCTTGCCATGAAAAAAAAGAAAAGGAAGAGAAAACAAAAATTATATTTATTGAGTACCGTTGTTTTTCTGTTGGGATTTCAACTGTCCTTGGTAATCTATGTTCTTTCGAGTTTCATCAAAGAACTTACCGGAACGGAAAATGTTGGGATTTTCTATTTCATTGCTTACGCGGCTTCTTTTTATATTCTCATCAATCTTCACCATTTAATAAAGAGGCACGGAAAATCAAGAACGTTACTGCTCTTTATGATCGTGAAAATGCTTACGTTGCTGGCAATGGGAGTCTTCTCCCATAATATTTTTGTAATTATTTTTGCGGTATGGTCTCTTGTGGGTGACGCGCTTATTTGGGCTAGTCTTGACGTTCTCATTGAAAGTTTCACCCGGAACAGTATAACAGGGAAAGTAAGGGGAACAAGCCTTACTTTCATGGATCTGGGATTTCTTTTCGGACCGTTTCTTGCCGCGTGGACAGTGGAAAACTTTGGTTTCGGTCCGGTGTTTATTTTAGCTTCATTAATAACCGCGGTTGCCGCCGCGATCATTTACGGCAGTTATGGAAATATTAACCATTCTGCAAGAAAAAGTTGTAGTGCGCGCGTTGTTTTGAAAAAGATGTTAAAACGGAAAAATCTCTTGAGAATTTTTTACGCATCTCTCATACTTGAACTTTTTTATTGCGTGATGTCTGTATTTACTCCGTTATATCTTTTGAGTATTGGCTTTTCGTGGCTTGATATCGGGAAAATAATCACGGTTATGCTTATCCCGTTTGTGATCATTCAAATTCCGCTTGGCATTATTGCCGATACACGGACAGGAGAAAAAGAATGGCTAATTATCGGGATCATTATTATGTCTTTATCGACAGGAGCGATCAGCTTTATTTCAAGTACAAATCTTATATTTTGGATGGTAATTTTATTTATTACCCGCATTGGCGCGTCAATTATCCAGGTAATGAGAGATACTTATTTCTATAAGAAAGTTGATCCGCGGGATATTGGATTTATTGATTATTTCAGGACAACAAAAAGCTTAGCTTTTATTTTTGGAATGGCGTTTTTTAGCTTTTTTCTAATTGTTCTTCCCTTGCAAATGCTTTTTCTTATGCTTGCCGTTTTGATCTTTACGGCGCTAGCTCCTGTTTTCCGCCTTAATGATACAAAATAGAAATATATAAGCATGTGTGATATAATATTTCTCTGAATATATAATTTTATTATTGGACTATTATCAGTAACATTAAAACCATGCCAAAAATATCAAAAAAACTGGAGAAAATTCTCGATGAAGCGAATGTAAAATATGAGATTGTTGAACATAAAACAACGTACACGGCTCACGATAAAGCGGCTACAACAGCCAAAACGAAGGTCGAGCCGGCTGAAATAGTAAAAGCGCTTGTTTTGAAAGTTGACAAAGACTATATTTTGGCGCTTCTTTCTTCAAATAAAGATCTGGATAAAGTAAAATTCAAAAAAGCTATCAATGATTGGATTAAAAAGGAAAGAAAGAAACTTGAAAAAAGCGATCCGAAGACAGCGAAAAAAATGAAAGTTTATAAAAAAGTCGAACTGGCTAAAGAAGTATGGATGAGAAAGAATGTACAAGGAAAAGTCGGGGCTGTGCCTCCTTTCTCGAAATTTACGAAACTTTTGATATTTGTTGACAAGTTATTGCTTAGGCAAAAATATCTTTATCTTGGATCTGGCGAGTATGAATTGTCGGTAAAAATGACTCCGAAAAGGTACGAAAAACTTGAAACGGATTTGATCAAGGGCAGCTTTACAAAAACGAAAGCCGGGAAGAAATAAGACGACGAGAGTTGTTTCTATAATTTTTTTAAGAAAATTAGACAGTGTCAAGCGACTTTAGGGTAAAAAATCAACACTTTGAAGGGCCTCTTTGCCTTTTGCTTGAGCTTATTGAAAAACAAAAGCTTGATATAACGCAGCTTTCACTTGTTGAAGTTACCGACAGCTATCTCACTTTTATTGAATCGCAGAAGTTCGTCAATTTATCAAATTTGAGCGAGTTTTTAATGGTTGCCTCCCAGCTTATTTTATTGAAATCAAAGGCCCTTTTGCCATTATTTGAGTTTACAAAAGAAGAAGAGGATGACATAAGGGATCTTGAAGAGCGGTTAAAAGAGTATCAGCGGTTTAAAAAGGCTGCCACTGATATCAGTGGCTTATTAAAAAACAATCAAATATCATTTTCTAAAAAAGAAGAGCAATTTAGAAATATGCCGCTTATTTCGCAAAAAATTACATCAAAAGAACTATATTTGCTGTTTACAAAGATTCTTCAGAATGTGCCTTCTAAAGAAGAAATTTCCCGGCAGGTTATAGAAGATGTTATCAGTATTGAAGAAAAAATCATACAGCTTGGCCAGTCGATAGAAAGAAGAATGAAAGTTGCTTTTCAAGAAACCATTTCTCACGCATCGGATAAGATAGAAGTCATAGTTACTTTTTTGGCAATGTTGGAGATGATGAAACAGCAGATTATAAGCGTTAAACAAGAAAAATTGCTTGGGGAAATAATAATTGAAAAGAGATGACCTTAAACAATAAGCGCCAGTCATGCTAAAGAGAAAAAATATTATTTCTGTTGGAATTCCGGTATATGGTCAAAAAATCTATCTGAGACAATGCTTGAAAAGTCTTGCTAAAAATGTTTCACTGGAAATGGAATTGATTATTGTTGATGATTGCAGTAAAGAGAATATAAAGACCGAAGTAGAAGCATTTATTTCTAAACAAAAACCAAAAAATATTTTGAAAGTTGTTTTTATTAGAAATAATAACAATATGGGCTTTCCGCATAATGCCAATATTATTTTAAACAATAGCAAAGAAAAAATTATCTGTATTCTAAATAGTGATACTTATGTTTGCCCTAACGCGTTTGAGAGAATAGTTAAACTTATGAACTCTGATAATAAAATCATAATAGCCGGTCCGACAACCAGCCAGGCAAACAGCAACCAAGAGATTTACGAATTTTCGAAAGAAAGATTTATCTCTGAAAAAGAAATATTAAAAAAAGGTGAAAGTATTGAAAAAAGGTTCAGGAATAACATATTAGAATTATCCCAGAGGGAAACCAATTCTCAAATACAAGGATTTTGCTTTTTTATCAAAAAGGAAGCAATAAAGAGAATAGGATATTTTGATGAAATTTACGGATTAGGCACTTACGAAGAATCGGATTACAATAGCCGTGCCGATTTTTTGGGCCATAAAGCAGTGTGGGTCAAAAAAGCTTACGTTCATCATTTTGGGCAAAGGTCATGGAGCATAAGACAAAAAGTCAAATTTCTATATTCATGCAAAAAAAATGAAGCTGTCTGGCTTAAGAAGATGAAATGTCTTAACAGTAATAATATCAAAAAAGTAAAGAGATTTAAAAATAGTTTTATAAAAGAAATATTATATGAAAAATAATATCCAATCACAAATAGAAGCGATCTTATTTGCAGCCGGAGAACCGATAGAGATCCGCAAATTGGCATCTTTTTTAAAGGTTTCAAATAAAGACATCGAAAAAGAAATTTTAGGACTGGAAGCCAATTTTCAAAGCCAAAAGAGGGGGTTGCAAATTTTTAGAAAAGGCAATACAATTCAGCTAGTGTCAGCGCCCCAATACGGAGAAACTGTTGCCAAGTTTCTAAACAAAAAGCTTCATGAGCCATTGTCACAAGCGGCGCTGGAAGTGTTGTCGGTTATCGCGTACAGAGGTCCGGTAACCAGAATGCAGATAGAACATATCAGAGGAGTGAATTGCAGTTTTACATTAAGAAATTTGGCTATTCGCGGAGTAATTGATCGTGGGGAGAGCCCCACGGATAGCAGAGCATATCTGTATGAAGTGAGCTATGACTTTTTAAAAAATTCAGGGCTTAAGTCTGTACGGGAACTGCCGGACTATAATATTCTTCACTCGCATACCATTCCGCAAGTTCCTCGATCTGAAACAAACCAAATACTAAAAAATCATGAAAACACGGAAGATAAAAAACTATAATTGGATAAATTATCTAAGTATTCTTTCCATTATCTGTTCGATCACCGTATGGTATTATCTGTTGCCGAATTTTATCAGTGCTAAAGATTTCACGAAAAATGAAGATAGCATTCATGTTGAAGGCGCGTTTGAAGGAAAAAAAGCAGCGGCCAATACAAAGACACAAACAAAGGAAGATATAAAACAAATGACAGCTGCAAAGAATTCAATATCGGGAGAACTCTACAAAGTCAAACCCGATGCGCCGATAAAGAAGGAAAGCTCGCCTGGAGACATGTATGTACGCGCCAGAAGCGCTATTGCGATTGACGCGAACTCTGGAACAATTCTTCATTACCAGGACGGTAAGCGCAAGGCGGCGATTGCTTCTTTGACGAAGATCATGACTGCAATTCTGGTTGTTGAAAAGATCGATGATCTTGAAAGCGAGGTCGTTACAATGGATCAGGAGAGTATTTTGGTGGATGGAACAAAAGTGGGATGTCCGAGAAGCGGTTATTGCGTATCAACGCGATTACAAGTTGGAGAAAAAGTGCTGGCGAAGCATCTTTTTGAGGCAATGCTTATGAATAGTGCGAATGACGCGGCAGTTATGCTTGGCAGGCATATTGCCGGAAGCCAGGAGAAATTTGCGGACATGATGAATGACAAGGCCAATGAACTTGGATTAAAGGATACTCATTTTTGTAATCCTTCAGGACTGGATGATGAAGACAATCCGGGTACTTGTTATTCAACGGCATATGATATTGCTCGTGTAGCGGCGTATTCACTGCGATATGATAAGATTTGGAACGCGATGAAGATGAAAGAAAAAGATTTTTGTTCTCAAGACGGACTTTATACCCATCATGTATTCAATACCGACGTTCTTCTTGAGCAGCTCCCGAATTGTTTAGGAGGGAAAACAGGATTTACTTATGAGGCCGGAAAATCTCTTATGTCAGTTGCTCATCATCCTAATGATAAAAATCGTAAGGTTATCGCTGTTTTACTTGACGATAACTATCGTTGGGATGACATGAAGAATTTGTTTGGCTGGGTTTTTTCAGTGTATACATGGCCGCGGTAACATAGGGATTATTCCCAAACAAGCTCTTTAAAAGCGTGTTCGGGAACAGTCCCACCAAATTTTTATGTATATTGCTCAAATACAAACAATTCCCGAAGTTTTAGCAATTGCGAAAGTGGTGCTGTTGACCATGTCTTCTTTTGGTTTGGCAATGGTATTGACTCCTTTGCTCGCTCATTATCTTTATAAGTACAGAATTGGCATAAAAATAAAAAAGACATCGGTTTCCGGTGAAAAATTATCTTTTGTAAGCAAGCTTCACGCGCACAAAAACGGAACGCCAACAATGGGTGGCATTCTTATCTGGGGTTCAGTGCTGATTCTTGCCGGTATCATGAGTGTTATTGCTCCTTATTTTTCTCAAAAACTTGAGTGCGTATGGATCGGGCGGCTTGACTTTGTAAGTAGGAGCCAGACATGGCTCCCTCTTTTTGCTCTTGCGGCCACTGCCGTGCTGGGTCTTTTCGATGACATAATGAGTGTCAGAAGCATTGGAAAAAACAAGGGAGGAGGCATGCGCTTTGCGTGGCGGCTCATATGGCTGTTTTTAATAGCATCAATCATAGCTTGGTGGTTTTTTTCAAAATTAGGATGGGAGACAATACATATTCCGGCAGTCGGAAATTTTGAGATAGGTTTTTGGTATATCCCGCTAGCTATTTTTGTTGTTGTTGCGACGGCAATTTCATCCAATGAAACAGATGGATTGGACGGGCTGAATACTGGAATATTAATACAAGCATTTGTTTCTTTCGCAGTTATTTCATATTTTCAAGAGCGCATGGATCTCGCCGCCTTTTGCGGAGTAGTTGCCGGAGCGCTTCTGGCTTTTCTTTGGTTCAATTTCTATCCGGCTCGGTTTTTTATGGGCGATACGGGAGCGATATCACTGGGAGCAACGCTTGGAGTTGTCGCTTTACTGACGAATTCTGTTATTGTTTTGCCTTTTTTGGTAAGCATATATGTATTGGAATCGCTTTCAGTGATCATCCAAATTCCTTCTAAAAAGTTTTTTGGGAAAAAAGTATTTTTAGCGGCTCCAATACACCATCATTTCGAAGCTAAGGGTTGGCCGGAAACAAAAGTAACAGTTCGATTTTGGATAATAAACCTTGCCATTGGATTAGGCGGTCTTTTAGCCGGAATAATCGGAGGAGGTTAAGGAACTGTTGCCAAACTAACTCCTACCAAAAATTGTTCCCGCTTAGCGGGATTGCCTATGCTAAGGCAAGGTGAGTGTCGAAGACAGAGAGAGTGCCCTGGGGTGCATAACCAAAAATTTTATCCTCGCCTGGGCAGGGTAGGCAGGCAGCTAGCTTGAAAACAATCCCATAAAAGATTAATTTAATGCTATGGAGGCGTCTAAACAATTTATTTCGATTGTCATTCCGGTGTTCAATGAGGAAGGAAATGTTGAAAAGCTGCACAAAGAAATAATAGATGTTATAAGCACGCACGATCTTGAAGCAGAGATTATTTTTGTTGATGACGGCAGTACCGATAAAACGCTTGAAAAGCTCCGGTTATTATCTCCGGTGAAAGTAATTGTGCTTAGGAAGAATTTCAAGCAGACGGCGGCAATGGATGCCGGGATCAAGGTGGCGAGGGGGAAAGTTATCATAACGATGGACGGCGACTTACAGAATGATCCGGCTGACATACCCAGACTATTGCAAAAGCTGGACGATGGCTATGATGTTGTTTCAGGATGGAGAAAGAACAGGAAAGACTCATTAAGTAAAATGATCTTATCTCGCGGGGCGGATCAATTGAGAAAGCTGCTTATTAATGACACGATCAATGATAGCGGATGTACTCTGAAAGCGTATCGGGCGGAATGTTTTAAGGGAGTTGATTTGTACGGAGAAATACACAGATTTATTCCGGCCTTGCTTAAAATTCAAGGCTTTGAAATTACCGAAATCGCAGTTAATCATCGGCCTCGTGTTTCAGGAGTCACCAAATATAATTACAGGCGGCTTCTTAAAGGGCTTCTTGATCTGCTTTCGGTGTGGTTTTGGAAGAAGTATGCCAATCGGCCCCTTCATCTGTTTGGAGGAATTGGAATAATTTTGAATTTTATCGGATTTGGCCTTCTTGTTTGGATGTTTATTGATAAAGTTATCTATAATTTGCCGATTGGCAATCGCGTTTGGCCTCTTATGGGCATCTTTTTGATAATTCTTGGAATTCAGTTTTTTATTTCAGGACTGCTTGTTGACATATCGGTCAAAACATACTATCAGACGAAGAAAGAGACTCCATATTCGATTAAGGAAATTATCAAGAATGATTAAAGGAGTCCTTAAATTATACGATTAGGAATTGTTAATAAAGTCTATTGTATTAAAGCTTGCTTTTGATCTTACCGGTTCGTTTGTCGATGAGACAAATAAACGGACGGACAGGTAAGCAGTTTTCGGATCATTTGTTCATTTTAAAATGTAATTGACACATAATATCGAGATATTGAATTTATTTCAAAAATAAGCTACAATAAAGGAGTACTGAGTATGATCATTCAGTGCGCCGGGTATAAAAATATCAAAAATAAAAAATGAAAGGGAAGACATTTCGATTAGGAATGTGGTTTCTTGTTGTTTTGGGTTTTGGGGCGGCCGCTTCAATGGTATTATTTTTAAACCCTTACGAAAATACTGATTCGTTTCAAGAGAATATTGTTAACATAGGAGCTTTCTATGTCAGTTTAAGTTTATTTTTTACGGGTTTTTTTTCATTGGTTTTGTATTGGATACGGCGAAAAGCGATAGCTGATGAGAACGTTCAACATGTAAACATAGGAGTTTCTTTTCGGCAAGGTTTTTTGCTTTCAGGCGCGCTCATTTTTATAATCATACTGCAAAGTTTCAGAATACTTATTTGGTGGGATGGATTATTGGCGATTGGCGCGATGATGATGATAGAACTGTATTTTCTAGCGCGTTAATTATCAAGAGATTGCTTGCCCCGTTGCTCGTGAACGCCTGCCTGCCCTGCCTGCCGCCTGCCTGCCCCTGCCTGCCGCCTGCCTGCCGGCAGGCAGGGTAGGCAAGGAGTTAGTTGGGAAACAGCTCTATCAATAGCAAGATGTAACATAACAATATGGCAAAGACACAAAGAAAAAAGAGGGAATATTCAGCAGAGTCAATTCAAGTTTTGGAGGGGTTGGAGCCGGTTCGGCGCCGTCCGGGAATGTATATTGGCGGTACTTCTATCGAAGGATTGCATCATCTTATTTGGGAAGTAGTGTCAAATTCGATTGATGAAGCCATGGCAGGGTATGGAAAATATATAGAAGTAAAATTACTGCCTAATAACCGGGTTTCCGTAGTTGATGAAGGGCGAGGGATTCCGATCGAGAAACACTCACAGACAAAATTAACCGCGCTGGAAACGGTTATGACAAAATTGCATGCCGGCGGAAAGTTCGGAGGAGAGCATGCCGGGTATAAAGTATCCGGAGGGCTTCACGGTGTCGGCGTATCAGTTGTAAACGCATTGTCGGCAATGATGCGCGTGGAAGTGTATCGTGACGGAAAAATATGGGTGCAGGAATATTCGCGCGGTGAAGCGAAAGCAAAAGTGAGATCTATCGGTAAAACAAATAAAACGGGTACCGCCGTTATTTTTGAACCGGATCCGAAAGTATTTCCGGAAATTAAGTGGAAATGGAAAGCCATTGTTGACTATTTGCGCAAACAGGCATATCTCACAAAAGGCGTGCATATAAAAATAATTGATGAAAGAGAAGGAGTGTCCGCGATGTATCGCAGGGCAGGGTTCTGTTTTGATGGTGGAATAAGATCATTTGTCGAATTTCTTAATAAGGGCAGAGAAGTCGTAAATCAAAATATTTTTTATACTGAAGAACAAGAAAATGGGATGCTGGTGGAGGTGGCAATGCAATACAAGGATAGTTTTAAAGAAAATGTGCTGTCTTTCGCGAATAATATAAATACGACTGAAGGCGGCATGCACGAAACCGGATTTCGAACGGCGCTAACACGCATAATCAATGATTATGCGAGGAAAAACAATTTACTTAGAGAGAAAGATGGCAATCTTACGTCGGACGATGTACGCGAAGGACTAACGGCTGTTATATCAGTAAAGCTCAAAGATCCGCAATTTGAAGGCCAGACCAAAACGAAATTGGGCAATTCCGAAGCGAGAACGATCACCAACTCTATTGTTTCCGAAGCGCTTATTGAATATTTTGACAAAAATCCATCTGACGCGAAAGCTATTATCGGCAAAGGATTGCTATCCGCGAAGGCAAGACTTGCGGCTAAAGCCGCTAAAGATGCTGTTGTGCGGAAAGGCATGCTGGACGGACTGACATTGCCGGGAAAACTCGCGGATTGCAGCAGTAGAGACGCTTCCATATCCGAGCTGTATATTGTTGAGGGCGATTCGGCTGGTGGAAGCGCAAAACAAGGAAGAGACAGGCAATTTCAGGCGATACTTCCCTTGCGTGGCAAGATCCTCAATGTTGAACGGGCGCGGCTTGACAGAATGCTTTCTTCCGCGGAAATTAAATCGCTGGTAATTGCGCTTGGAGCGGGAGTAGGGGGGCAAATGAACATAGACAAGCTTCGATATCATCGAATAATAATCATGACTGACGCTGACGTAGACGGCTCCCATATCAGAACTTTGCTTTTGACGCTGTTCTATAGGTATTTCGAAGATCTTATAAAATTGGGATATATTTATATCGCTCAACCGCCGCTTTATCAAATAAAAAAAGGCAAGGAAGCAAGATGGGCGTTTTCCGAAGAAGAAAAAAATGAAATTATAAAACAGCTGAGTGAAAAATCTGAGAAAACAACCGGTCTTGACGCGGAAAATAAAGAATCGAATAAGTTAGCGCAAACAGCGGGGATAAGCATTCAACGATATAAAGGCTTGGGAGAAATGAATCCGGAGCAACTTTGGGAAACAACAATGAATCCGCGAACAAGGGTCATGTTTCAGGTAACTATTGAAAATGCGCAACAAGCTGATCAAGCTTTCAATATTCTTATGGGCAGTGAAGTCGAGCCTCGCAAAAGATTTATTCAAGCGCACGCCAAAAGCGTCCAAAATCTTGATGTGTAAACAAAAATGGCGGACAAAGAAATTAAAATAAGGTGTAGGGATATTAAGGGAAAAGAATATCTTGTAGACTCCAAAAAAATGGTGTTTCGCCTTTCTGTGTATGGAGTTTTAATTAAAAAAACAAAATACTTCTTTCAAAACAGTGGGACGGGTATGATTTTCCAGGCGGTGGAATAAGAATCAATGAAACGATCAGAAAGGCGCTAAAGAGAGAATTTTTCGAAGAAACAGGAATTAAAATTAAACCGAAGGAATTAGTCGGATGCAAAACATCATTTTTTATTACTCCTTTTGAAGAGAAAGCTGTTAATTCGATCATAGTATATTTTTTGTGTGACAAGAACAGTGGCAGGATCTCAACAAGGAATTTTGATAAGCATGAAAGGAAGTATGCACAAAAAGCAGAGTGTGATTGAATTAAGTGAAATAGAGAACATAAAATTCTATAATTCAGTCGACTCTGTTAAAATAATTGGCAAAGCTTTAAACAATCATAAATTGTAAAAAATCAATATGAAAATAGCAATAAACGGTTTCGGCCGTATTGGGAGACCGGCGCTTAAAATCGCTCTTGAGCATCCGGACGTTGAGATTTCGGCCATAAACGATCTTGGCGATATTGATAATCTTGCGTATCTTTTGAAATATGATACAGCGTATGGTGTATACCAAAAAGAAGTAGCCGTTAATGGCAATATTCTCAAAGTTGATGATAAAGAGATAAAAATACTGTGTGAAAAAGATCCGTTAGATCTCCCATGGAATGAGCTTGGCATTGATGTAGTCTTAGAATGTACCGGCGTTTTTAAGGATCGCGAAAGAACAAAAGGACATATTGGCGCCGGGGCAAAAAAAGTCATAATATCGGCTCCAACGAAAGACGACACGATCAAAACTGTTGTGATCGGATGCAACGAGAATGAAATCGTTTCAGATGATGATATTTTATCCATGGCATCATGCACGACAAATTGTATTGCTCCAATAGCTAAGGTTCTGGATGAAACTTTCGGAATTGAAAAAGCATTAATGTCAACGATCCACAGCTACACTTCAACGCAAGCTCTTGTCGACGGTCCCGTGGAAAAAGATGTTCGCAGGGGACGAGCTGCCGCTCAAAATATTGTTCCGTCGACGACTGGTGCCGCTATTGCCGCGACAAAAACACTCCCTCAACTCGAAGATATTTTTGACGGGATGGCATTTCGTGTTCCTACGCTAGTTGGCTCGATCATAGATTTGGTTGCGGTCTTAAAACAAAAAACAAATGAAAAAGAAATAAATGACGCTTTTAAAAAAGCTGCCGCTGGACAATTAAAAGGAATAATGAAGGTTACGACAGAACCGCTTGTTTCACATGATATAGTCGGAAGTACATATTCCTGTATTGTCGATGCCGCTCTTACGAAAGTAACGGCGGGTAATTTAGTGAAAGTTGTTGGATGGTATGACAATGAATGGGGATATTCAAATCGGTTAGTTGATCTTGCCGTAATAATATCAAGAATATAACAATCCCAATAAAAAGATGTTAGGTATTTTTGACAGCGGAGTAGGAGGTCTTACGGTAGCAAAAGAAATAAAGAAATTAGCTCCGCATCAGCGAATAATATACTTTGGTGATACCGCGCGTGTTCCATGGGGCAATAAAAGCAAGGAAACGATCCGGAAATATTCAGAAGATATCGTACGTTTCCTGGTTTCAAAGGGATCGAAGAGGATAGTTATCGCCTGCAACACTGCATCGGCGCTCACGAGGGAATATCTTCAAGAACGCTATCCGTTGACGATCTTTTATGACGTAATCGATCCATGCGTCAAAAGGATACGTGCTGAAAAGATCGGCAAAGTGTTGATTATTGGCACGAAAGCGACAATTAAGAGCAAGGCCTATGAATATCCGCTTCGAGAATTTTTGCCTGGGGTAAAAATATATTCGCAGGCGTGTCCGTTATTTGTTCCATTTATCGAAGAAGGGTTGCAAGAAGACGAATTGTTGCGTGAGATCACAAAAAAATATCTTTCAAGGTTCGTAAAAAAAAACGTAGAATGTATTATTTTGGGATGTACGCATTATCCTCTCATGAAAAACATCATCAAAGAGGTCTTTAAAGGGAAAGTAAAAATAATAAATGCCGCATATGAGATAGCGCTACAAGTAAAAGATGACTGTCATGAAAAGCATTCGGATGACGATGATATCTTTTATTTTTCTGATTGGAGTGGACATAATGAAAGTTTCGTAAAAAACATAATGGGAGGCAGGCCGAATATTCAGATCCATCGATTTGATTGATCAGAGAACTGTTTTTAAATTAACTCCCGCCAAAATTTCCTAATTTTTGCCAATATAGCATAATCTCAATGACTGATATAAGCTTCAAAAACAAAAAAGTAACAGTGATGGGCATTGGACTGCACGGAGGAGGTGTTTCGATGATCAAGTGGCTCGTTAAGCAAGGCGCGAAAGTGATTGCGACAGACAAAAGATCAGAGGATGATCTTAAGGCTTCGATAAAGGAGATCAAAAAATTAAAAAACGTTACAGTAGTCACGGAACAACACAGAATGGAAGATTTTACCAACGTTGATATGGTAGTCAAAAATCCCGCTATTCCATGGAGCAATAAGTATATTAAGATGGCGATTGAACACCAAGTGCCTGTTGAAATGGACTCAAGCTTATTTTTTAAATTATGCGAATCGAATAATATTATCGGAATAACCGGCACGAAAGGTAAAACAACGACATCGGCGCTGATCTCAAAAATGTTTAAATACGAGGGTTTGGACGTGGTTGATGTCGGAATAGGGCAAGAGCCTGTTATGACAAAACTCGAAGCGATAACAAAGAAGACCTGGGTTGTGTTTGAAATGTCCTCATGGCGCTGTTCAGCTTTATCGCGAATAGAAAAAAGTCCGCATATTTCTCTTGTAACGAATATTTATCAGGATCATCTGAATTATTATGATTCATTGGATGATTATATCTCCGATAAAAGAAACGTTCTTTTGTTTCAAAAAAAAGATGATATATCAATTTTTAATTTTGATGATGAAATGTCGAAAGTGTTGTTTGAGGATGCGAAAGGCGAAACGATCTTTTTTTCATTGTCGCCGGATCCAAGCGCCATCTGCAGCTTTATCAGAGAAGGACAAATACATTTAAAGAAAGATGAAAAAATTACAGCTGTAATGCCAACATCAGAAATCGTAATAAAAGGCTCCCATAATCTTTATAATGCTTGCGCGATGTGCGCGGTCGGATTATCTATCGGTGTTTCTTTAGAATCTATGAAAAAAACACTTAAGAAATTCACAGGAGTGGTGCATCGCTTTGAAACAATAGATAATATCGATGGAAGAAAATTTATCAATGATGCGACTGCGACAACTCCTGAATCGGCCATAGCCGGAATTAATTCTGTCATCGGACAAATACATTTAATTTGCGGGGGATCAGACAAGAATCTTGTGTTGGACAATTTTGCGAAAAAAATTTCCGAAACAAAAAATATCAAAGGCATATATTTATTGAAAGGAACCGCTACAGCAAAACTTTTTAAGAAAATTGATGAGCATGGAGGAATTGATAAAGTTCTCAATACCTATGATAATATTGAACAAGCAGTATTTGACGCGTTTCAAAAAACCCAAAATGGAGATACCATTCTTTTGTCTCCCGGGTTAGCGAGTTTTGGAATGTTTGCCAATGAATTTGAAAGAGGAGAAAAATTTATAAATGCCGTAGAAAAAATTCGCGGCGCTAATACGAAATGAAGCATTTGTCGTTAACAATTTATGGAAAAGTCCAAGGAGTTTTTTTTCGTTTAAGTGCAAAAGAAAAAGCGGAAGAACTTGGAATATGCGGATGGATCAAAAATAACTCTGACGGAACTGTTTCAATTGAAGCCGAGGGAGAGCAAAAAGACCTTGATGCTTTTGCTGCATGGTGCCGCAACGGACCGCCAAACTCTAAGATCGAGTCGATACATAAAGAACAAAACGATAATTTGCAAAATTATTCAACTTTTGATATTTTTCCAAACTAATTCTTAGGGCATGCTTGGAAACGATCTCACGGAATATTAATTTTATATTTGTTACAAATGAAAAGATTTTTATTTGTTTCCATTTTTTTACTCTTAGCTTCTGTTGCCGTATTTACCTTGGCTTATTCATGGCTTAATGATCAAGTATTTGACGGCACGGCGAGTCCTTCAAATATTATTCAAAAATTCGAAATGAAAGAAGGCGACGGTTCAACTGAAATTGGTGAAAATCTTGAGAAAGAGGGGTTGATCAAAAACAAAAACTTTTTTTATTTCTATGTTTGGAAAACTAAGGCTGCCAATTTCTTGCAAGCCGGAACCTACGAGCTAGCACCGAATATGACAATTGGTCAAATGGTTGAGAAATTTAGTAATGGCGATGTTATTGTTGAAACATTAAAGCTGACAATTCCGGAAGGATATACCAATAAAAAGATCGTTAATGCGCTAAGAAGCAAGAAACCGAGTATCGCCGATGAATTTGAAAATATTGTCAATTGCAAATGTCTAAATAGAAAAGCTTGTTCCTGTGATGTGTTTAGTAAAAAATATGACTTTTTAAGAAATATTCCTCAGGGAATAGATATGGAGGGATACTTATTTCCGGATACATACTTTATTGATGGAGAAGAAGCCGGAGCAACGATGGCAAGTAAATTTCTTAATAATTTCAACAAGAAGATCAATCAAGGCCTGAAAGACGAGATTGCGTTTCAAGAGAGATCACTCCATGATGTGGTCACATTGGCTTCGATCATTGAGAGAGAAGTAAAAACAGATAAAGACAGAAGACTGGTTTCCGGAATTTTCCGGAAGCGGCTTGATGATAAATTTCCTCTGCAAAGCTGTGCGACACTGGCGTATTTTCTCAATGTTGACAAACCGCAATTCTCCTATGAGGACACGCAATGTGATTCTCTTTACAATACATATATTAATCCCGGTCTTCCTCCAGGACCAATTTCCAATCCGGGTTTTGCATCTATTCGTGCGTCAATTTTTCCGCAAAAATCTGACTTTTATTATTTTCTTTCAAATTCCAAAACCGAAGAAATTATTTATTCAAAAACATTTGACGAACACCAGCAACGTAAAGCGGAAAATGGCCTATAAGACATATCAACCATCCAGGTGCTAGCAAAAATTGTTAAACAACTCGATTTTGATTGGATATCTCTTGTAGCGATGTTATTTCTTCTTGTGTCCGGACTTATTGCTATATTTTCACTTTCACTTGAAGCTGAACGCGAAGGGTTTAATAATTTTCAAAAACAAGTTATTTTTCTTATTGTTGCACTTGCTACGTTTGCAGTTTTCAGCACTGCCGATTATCAAATTTGGAAAAGCTATAGCGGTTTTCTCTACGCGGTCGGTGTTATTTTACTGGTAGCTGTCTTATTGTTTGGAGCAAGCATACGCGGGACAACCGGCTGGTTTAACTTAGGCATTTTCAATATTCAGCCGGTGGAATTAATGAAATTATTCCTCATAATTTCGCTAGCTAAATATTTCTCACAAATACAAGTACAAATTACTCTGAAAAAAATAGCGGTATCGTTCATATATACCCTGATTCCCGTTATTCTTGCCATGTTGCAGCCTGATATGGGTTCTGCCGTTGTTATGATCGTAATTTGGTTTGGCATGCTGTTTCTTGCAGGAACAAAAAAGCAATATGTTGCGGGAATCATTTTGGCCGGTTTTGTGATAATTACGCTAGGATGGGGTACGATTTTGAATGATTATCAAAAAGATAGAATACAATCATTTATGGATCCGGAAAGAGATCCTCTCGGGAGTGGATATAATGTCATTCAATCAGTCATCGCGATTGGCTCCGGTGGAATAACAGGCAAGGGGTTGGGCCACGGTTCCCAGAGCCAGCTCAATTTTCTGCCGGAAAAGCATACAGATTTTATTTATGCGGCAATTGCCGAAGAAAGCGGATTGATCGGCACCGGATTGATCATCCTGTTCTTTGGAATCCTTCTTTGGAGGATGGGGAAAACAATTGATCTTTCGAAGGATACTTTTGGAAAGTTCCTTGTTGGCGGAGTTATCATTATGATATTTTTTCAAACTTTTTTGAATATCGGGATGAATTTGGGTATTATGCCTATCGCCGGGCTCTCACTTCCTTTTTTGAGTTACGGCGGCAGTTTTTTAATAGTAACACTTGCTTCCATGGGATTAGTGCAAAATGTTTGGAGAAAAACAAAGAAGCAAAAGACCAGCATAACGGAAGAAAGCTACGAACAATTTGACATTTAACGCAAAAGCATGATAAGAAGAAGACAGACGAAGATTGTCAAAATCGGAAAGATGCCAATTGGAGGCTGTAAGCCGATTTGTGTGCAGTCAATGACGAATACCAATACTGGAAATATCAATAAAACCGTTGCACAGATCAAACAGCTTGAAAAAGCCGGCTGCGAAATTGTTAGAGTAGCAGTTCCCGACCAGAAAGCCGCGCGCGCGATCTCGGCCATAAAATCAAAGATCAATATTCCTCTCGTTGCTGACATACATTTTTCCGCTGATTTGGCATTAGAAGCTATTGATCAAGGAATTGATAAAGTCAGAATAAATCCCGGGAATATCCAGCCAAAGAGCAAAATCGAAAAAGTCGTTTTAAAATGCAAAGCAAAAAAAGTTCCCATAAGAATCGGAGTGAACGCGGGTTCTTTGGAAAAAACAATTTTAAGAAAATTCAAAGGAAAAGCAACAGCTCAAGGAATGGTAGAATCAGCGTTGTCGCACATAAAAATTCTTGAAAGTTTGAAATTTAAAAATATCATTATTTCACTGAAAGCCTCTGATATAGATCGGACTGTGTCGGCATATAGAATGCTGTCGAAAAAAGTGCGTTACCCTCTCCATGTTGGAGTAACTGAAGCCGGAACAAGGTTCAGAGGAACGATTATGTCATCAATAGGGATTGGCATGCTTTTATATGATGGAATTGGAGACACGATCAGAGTTTCTTTGACTGATAATCCTGTTGAGGAAATTCCGGTTGCTTGGGAAATTTTAAGCGCGCTTGGATTGAGACGGAGAAAACCGACCGTTACAAGCTGTCCAACATGCGGCAGAACAGAAATTGACGTGATAAGGCTTGCGAAGCAAGTCGAGAAAATTGTCGAAAATATAAATAAAGATATGCGTATTGCCGTAATGGGATGCGTAGTAAACGGACCGGGTGAAGCAAGGGAAGCGGATCTTGCGGTGATTGGCGGAAAAAAAATAGGGTTGCTTTGTAAAAGAGGGAAAGTGATCAAAAAAGTAAAAGAAGCCGATTTGCTTAGTGAATTTAAAAAGGAACTTAAAAAAATGACTTGAAAAATGGAAACTTAAATGCTATAAATGGTTGTTTCCAAAAATACCGATAGAATAAAAAATTGATAAATACGAATTTATGAAGGTGAACGTTGCAAAAAATGCCGGTTTTTGCGGAGGAGTGAATAGGGCATTCATGCTGGTGGAGAAAAAATTCAGAAATTATAAAAAAAGGAATCCTGTTTTTATACTTGGATCGTTGGTGCATAATGAAAATGTAATGGCTGTAGTAGAAAAATGGAGAATAAAAAAGATCGAAACACTGCGGTTGATTAAAAAAAACGATACCGTGATTATTACAGCTCATGGAGTAAGTAAGCAAAAAATCAAGTCGATCAAGAAGAGGGAGGCGATTGTATTTGATACTACCTGTCCAAATGTTTCACGCGTCCATCGTTGTGTGCGCTGGTACGCTGAGAAAAAATTTGAAATTATTATTTTTGGAGATAAAAAACATAAGGAAGTGCGGGGGATTAATGGCTGGTGCGGCAAAAACGCAAGAATAATTGCGACTAAAAATGAAACAAAAAAACTTGCGAGACAAATCGTTAATTCCAATTGCCAAAGGCCGCTATTGGTGGTTTCTCAAACGACGCAAAATGTTGCTTCATTCAGCGAGGCAGTCGCTATGCTTAAAAGAGCCGCCCGTTTCGCTGGTCGAACAATGAAAACAGTAGACACCATTTGCAGGGCAACATCGTTTCGGCAGAAAGAAGCTTCGCGTATTTCCAAGAAGAATGATGCCGTTATTATTATTGGAGGGAAAAAAAGCGCGAACACGAGACAATTATGGAAGATCGCTAAAAATATCAATAAGAAAGTGACGTGGATCGATGAACTGAATGATCGCGCCAAGAAAAAAATAAAGCACTTGTTGCGGGAAGCCGATACTGTTGGAATAGTTTCCGGCGCTTCAACTCCGAAATGGGATATTGATAAAACAGTTGCTTATTTGAAAACATTGTAAAGAGCGCTCTAATTTCTGACATGTTAAGCTATGAAGCTTCGCAGTGAAAAGGAACAACATTATTGACTTCGGTTTAATTTGTTGATATAGTGACCAAAGCTATGACGAATAATTTGAACACATTGTTATTTTGCCCTATTTGCAACCAAAAATATTCAAATGGTTGTGTTCGGACGATTGCAAGCAGAAAAGAGGCAATGATCGTGCATATAACATGTTCAGCTTGCCGAAGCACTTCTTTAGCAATTATATCCAATGGAAACGACAATGACAGGCTAATTTCCGTTGGAATGTTAACAGATCTTAGCTACGGTGAAATTATCGAGATGATAAAAAAGGGGCCTATTACGGCGGATGAAGTACTGGAAATAAGTCAAATAATCAGTTCAGTTTAACATACAGGAAACAGTTCCATATACTAAATTTTATCCCGAGTACTCGGGATTACTCTGTATTGTGAACATAGAACTGGTTTTGGAACGGTTACGCGCTTGGTAGCGTCATGTTAAACTAACTATATAAATAATATTTATTTGGCTATGGAAGACACTTACTCAATCAACGCGAATGTACGTGAAAAAAGCAGTAAGAATGAGCAACTGGGGAATAGAATCCCTGCGATATTGTATGGCAAAAAACTAGACAATATTATGTTATGGATCGACTTCAAAGCGTTTAGTAGGGTCTATGATGACGTAAGAGGAAGTTCCGTAATAGATCTTATTGTGGAAAATGGCAGCAAGCGGGAGGTGGAAAAGGTGCTGATTTATGATATACAGCGTGATCCTGTTACTGACGGCTATACGCATGTTGATTTTTATCGCGTAAAAATGGATGAAGAGATCGAAGCCAGCGTCGAACTTGAATTTATAAATGAGTCTCTCGCAGTTAAGGAGCTTGGAGGCGTTCTTGTAAAAAATATTGATAAAGTTGAAGTGCGGTGCCTGCCCGCAGATTTGCCAAAGTATATTAAAGTTGACATATCAGCACTCGAAACATTTGATGGCCGTATCTGCGTTGAAGATTTGAAAATATCTGACAAAGTTTCCATTGATCTGGAATCGAAAACAGTGGTAGCTCTTGTCGCGCCGCCGCGAAGCCAAGAAGATATTGAAGAACTTGAGAAAGATATTGAAGGAGATATTTCTCAAGTCGAAGATGTCGAAAAGAAAGAAGTTGAAAATCAACCGGAACAACAGAAAATAGAAGATCAACAAAAGGAAAAAGACAGCGCTGAATAAAGGGATTGTTTCCGAAAAATCTTAATGTTGCGTTGAGTTACTAAATTAACTCTATGGCGCATAGAAATACAAAAAAAAGAAATGGGCTTTTAAATGTCGCAAACGTTGTTTTTTGTTGCGCATTATCAATGATGTGCGGTTTTATGATTGTACGCGCTGATGAAATTAATGAGGATGACATTAAGGAAGCTGAAAAAAGTGAAGATAAAATTGAAAGCTTGGAAGATAAGCTTAAAGATGCCAAGATAGAAAAAAATGAAGATGTTCAAAAAAAACTGATTATCTCCAATGAACTCCATCAAATAAATGGAAATATATCAATAATCGGAGAAAAACTTTCCGAATCTGAAAAAGAAGTTAATAGAACAAAATTGGAACTTGATCAAAAACGAAAGGAGATCGAATACAAGAAAAAATTATTAGCTGATATATTGAGGAAAATAAATCAAGTTGATTCGGAGGCATACCTGATGACTTTCGGGAGCGATAACGGATTTGGTGATTATTTTACGACTATTGATGCCTTGCAACAGCTTGAGAAGGGGCTGTATGATACTGTCGAAGAAATAAAAAATGAAAAAGTTGAATTTGAGAAGAAAAGGGAAGAACAAGAGATAGTGGTGGAAATATATGACGATCAACAAAAAACGCTTGAGTATGAAAAAGTTAAAAAGAGTGTTATTTTAAATCAAACACAGGGAGAAATCAATCAAAAAAATGCCGTGATCGATGAGATCCAATCCAAGATAGCCAGGTTGCGGGCGAATATTTCCAGGCTTTTGGGTAAAGGTTATGACACCGGTGATATTAAAGACGCAGTTAAATTTGCCAGCAAGGCTACAGGAGTACGAAAGGATTTTTTAATGGGCATGCTTGTTGTTGAGTCTGATCTTGGGCGGTATACCGGCGGATGTAATTACAAGGAAAGTCGAATGAACAGCTATCGGAAAAGTATTTTCAAAGATATATGCAAGGATCTGGACTACAATTACAAAAAACAAAAAGTGTCATGTCCTCCAAGCGGTTATAAGGGAACAGGCGGAGCAATGGGAGTCGCGCAATTTATGTCAGATACTTGGAAGGGGTACGAAAAAAAGATCGAACGAGTGACCGGACACAAGCCTCCGGATCCATGGGATCTTACGGATGGAGTTACAGCAATGGCGTTAAAACTCGCGAATGATGGCGCGACATCAAAAAAGGGAGAATGCAAAGCCGCCAAACGGTACTTAGGAGGTTCTCATCAATGGTATTGTGATAAAGTGCAGTATTGGGCGGATCATTATGAAAAGCTTCTGGAATAGAAACCGTTACGGATAAATTTGAAATGAATTTAAAAATGAACTGAATTTTAAATTAAAGCCGGCGAAGTAGTTTATTATAATCAAAAAACAATTCCGAATATTCGGAATTGTTTTTTGATTGTTTTCGCGCAATTTATTTTTTTCTTGAGCTGCAAGTTACAGATTATGCGTATCTTTCTGATATCTAATTCATACTATCGATCATTTATTAAACACCTTCAAATCTTTCTTAAACTCAATTTGATAGATTTGCAAGAGAGTCATAAATAAGACAATAATAACGGGGCCAAGCAAAAAGCCGGCTATTCCGAAAAATGCAATACCGCCAAGTGTTGAAAGAAAGACCAAAAGGGGATGCAGTTGAGCTTCATTTCCGACGAGCTTCGGACGCAAAAAATTGTCAATATTGCTAACTACTATCGCGCCGAAAAGAATTATGAAAATACCCTGCCAGATCTTTCCGATCAGCAGGAGAAAAACTCCAACAGGCGCCCATACGAGGAGCGTTCCAAGCAACGGCACAAGAGATAGGATGGCAGCTACAAGCGCCCACAGGGTTGCGGACGGTACTCCTGCAATGAAAAATGAAATGCCAAGCAGTGTTCCCTGGACAATTGCAACAACAAATGTTCCTTTTAGTGTCGCACGGGAAATGGCTATGAATTTATTTACAATCAACTTTTCTTGTGAATTTTTAAGAGGACTTAAATTCATAAAACATTTCAATAAAGCATTGCTGTCCTTAAAAAAATAATAAAGGGAGAAGAACATTACGAAAGACATAAATAAGAAGCTGCTTGTACTCTGGTATGTCTTTTTAATGAGCTGAAGAAATAATCCCCCCGCGCTTCTTAAGCTTTTCATGAACTCTTCCGTTCCTACAACAGATTGAATTTCCTCATTTGTAATATTAAGCCCAATCACCGGCACGTTAAATGAAAATGCTTCGATCTTTTCTTGAATGTTATTTTGCTGCATTGTTTGAAGCAAGTGGTTGGTTTCCGATATCACCATACTCGACACGAATATAAGAGGCACAACTATGATAAATAAAATTAAAACGCACATGACAAGCGATGCCAATGACTTCTTTCCTCTGAATAATTTATTAGTTTTTTTGTACCAGTTTTGAAATAACTGGGAAAGCACAAAAGCCAAGGTTATAGCAATAACAAATGGCTTAAAAACGAGGAACGACCCATATCCGACTAATAATATTAGCGCGAATAAGAAAGTTGTATTAAAATGGTTTTTCATAGTGCTTTTTCATGGGATTGTTTTCAAGCTAGCTTCCCTGCCTTGTCACCTGCCTACCGCCTGCGAAGGGGGGCGTCGGCAAGGATCAGGAAATTCTGCCCATCTCTGCCATTTACGAATGGCGTGATCTTGAACACTCGAAATGAATTTTTGGCAGAAGTTAGTTTGAAAATGATCCCTTGATAGTGTTCCTTTGAATTATATACTACTATCCGGATTTGGTAAATTTTTTCTTTTAAGTTTTTTCTTTTAGAAAGTCATTCATTCCGTTGATCACACATCGTTTTTTTGAAATAAATTTGTGATATGTGAAGCGTGCCGTAAAAATAAGCCAAAAATACATTTTTGCAAATTTAGAATGATGTTTATAAAAAAACTTCAGTCCGCTTTTAACAAGAGAGTAGCATTTTGTTTCATTATTTAATGACTGAGATTCAACATGGAAGCACTTTGATGAAGGGACAACATACAAATTAATTCCAGCCTTTTGCGCGCGATAGCAAAAATCAGCATCTTCATAGTAGAGAAAAAAACGCTCATCAAAAAAACCGACTTTTTCAATAGCTTTTTTGGGAATGCAAAGCGCGCATCCGGACAATGACAAGGTTTTGTATGGGATGTCTGACATAATTGCCGAATCATGGATTGTTTTTTGAAAGATCCAGCTGATCGAACTTCCGCAAAACCATATTCTATTAATTAACGGATCGATGATGATCGGCGAAGAAAAAAGAAGATCATTTCGGTTCTCGTGGAATAAGATCACGTTTTCAAGGGCGTTGTTATCAAGTGTTGCGTCAGGATTCAAGAGAAAGAAAAAATCCGGATCAAAAGCCTTTCTGGCGCGATTAATTCCTTGATTGACGGCTTTTGCGAAGCCTAGATTTTGACTGTTGCAAATTATTTCCGTATCAAATATGCCTTCTTTTTTTAATATGTCCGGAGATCTATCCGAAGAATTATTATCAATGAGCACTAAAGTAGTTTTGAATCTTGGTGATTTGTTTTTATTTACTGAAGCAAGGCATTTTTTAATGCATTTTTCACTATTATAAGTGATGATAATGAAAGAGACTGTTGTTCGCGGCATCTCTTTGTTGGTAAAAATTAGGAGATTTTTCCCGCTAAGCGGGATCACGTTGTTCGAGAACGGCATAGTTCCAAACACTCGGGATAAAATTTTGGTAGCGCCTGCCTACCCTGCCTACCCTGCCTACCGGCAGGCAGGCGATGAGACAGGGATATGGCTTGAAAACGGTCTCCATTAATCCTTTTGAAGTAAAAGTAATAATTCTTCTTTTTTAATTCCTTTGAGAACAAAAAGGCTGATAAAGTAGACCAAAGGACTTGTCGCGGCAAGTACAAAAAAAGGAAGATTACTGAACAGCCACAAGTAAAACGCCATTATCCCGCTTGAAAGAAGAATGGAAGCTATTCCTTCAAATTTTGGTATGAACCCAAGTTTTTTATAAATGAGCGTGCTTCCAAGAACAATGACAAGAAGTTCAGTCGCGACTGACGTATAAGACGTAGCAATATATGAGTATTTTGGAATAAATAAAATATTAGCTGTGAGATTAAAAATTGCGCACACTGAAAGAGCACAAAAAAGCTCTTTTTGAAACTTTGCGGCAATGAGTATGTTATTAAATAAGTTGCCAAAAAATATAAAAGCGATTGAAAAAATTATGATGCGCAAGACAAGCACGGACTCTTCAAATCCGGATCCCACGATAACGTTAATGATCCCATCAGCAAGAAATAACGTTCCAATAATTAGCGGGAAAACAAGAATTAAAAAAATCTTAAAATTCTTGTTTACTACAAGTTCAAACTTTTTTCTATTGGAAAAAACATTATACGCGAGAATTGGCATTGTCAATCCTACAATCATGCTCGGGAAAAAACTGAGATTTTCAATGATTTTATACGATGCTCCGTAGATTCCCACAGCCTGCGCCGGCTGAAGAAATGAAAGAATAATCGAATCTGCCTTAAAATAAATAAATGTGATAAAAACGGACATTCCAATTGGCAATGACTGTTTCAAAAACTTTTTCCAAAAATGAGTATCTATCGATGGCTTAAATGTCAGAAATTTCCTTGAAAGCCACAATACAACAAAAAAATTAAACGCCATCGTAACAAGCAGCGTCGAAACTATAAAATTAAATCCTAAATTAAGCTTTACTCCAGCGAAAATAAGAGCGACTTGAATGATCTTTCCAATCAATTCGGCAATTGACACTCTATCCATCAAAAGCCGCTTTTGAAACAAGCCGATAAGAAGTTGACGCAGAGATGAAAAGAAAAATGCGAAAGAAATGATAACCAGAGCTTGCTTAAGCTGAATCGAGTAAGGAAGAAAAAAAATGATGAGAGGAGCAACAATAATTACAAGCAGTGAAATGGCAATTCTTAATCCTGCGATCTTACTCATAATTTCTTTTTCATTGGCGTTCGGTCTTGATATTTCTCGCGTCACAGTCTGATGAAGCCCCCAATCTCCCAAAGATTCAAAGAATAGAAAAAATGCAATAGCTATTACATAAAGTCCAAAAATGTCCTGTCCCAAATATCGTGTGATAAGTCCGATTCCGACAAGCGCAAGAACAGTGCTCAATATTTTTGTCACTGACGAAACAGCTACATTATATGCAATTTTACGCGATACAGACATTATAAAATAAGCAAAAACGAAAAGTTTAAAGTATTTATATCGGGACTGTTTCTGAACATGCAGGACATTTTGGCGGGAACTAACTATGGAGCAGATGCCTTCTTGTAGGTTTGATGGATCCTGCCTTGAACCATTTTAGTCTTTTATATTAAAAACCTCATTCGTCTTTGATCGAGGCTGGCTTTATAATTACTCTTCGTTCCTCTCCCTCGCCCATACTTTCTGTTTTAATTCCTTCTGTATCTGCTAATTCAACATGAACGATCCTTCTCTCATACGCGTTCATGGATCGTAACACAACTGATTTTTTTTCGTGAAAAACTTTTTGAGCTATTTCATTGGCAAGATTGGCAATAGATTGACATTGATTTTCGCGATAACCGTTAATATCAACATTAAAATTAATTTGCTCTCCAGCCTTTTTTCTCACAAGAATACGAAGAATATGCTGAAGCGCTGACAAGTTAACTCCATGTTTTCCAATAAGATACTTTGACTCATTTAGTTGTATTTCAACTGAGATAGGGTTGATTATTCCAGTTTCCGTTTCTGCAGGAGTAACTGTTGTCGCGGTATATATTGTTACATCAAATCCCATTTTATTCAGAAATTCTTTAGTTACATCTTCAATAAGTTTTTTTCTCTCATCAAGTTGCATCGCAGTATAATTTATATAGTTATTTATTGCCAGATGGCGCTAAACGCTTGTTCAACTTTTCTTCTTTCTTATCATCCTCACTGAGAACAAAATGCTGCTGAACGATCATAAATATTGTTGTTATGGCCCAGTATAGGATCAAACCGGCGGCAAATTGCACGCCAATTATTAATGTTATGACAGGTCCCATGTAAACAAGTTGTTGCTGTATCATTGTAGAAAAATCCGGTTCGGTTTCACCCTTGTCTTTATTCTTGCCATCCTTCTTATCTTTTCTTTTTTCTTTTTCTTTTTCTTGTTTTCTCATCATCATTTTTGCTTGATAAAATTGCAAGGCAGCGGCAACAACCGCTAAAGGAATACTTGGTACTGATAGGTCAAAAAAACCAAAAGCAATCGGATTCAATTGCCCGGGATTCTTGACGAAACTATATAATAACTCAGTTGGAGCATCCGGACCAAGCCCAACTATAAATACGCGGTATAACGCAATCAAAAACACAAGCTGAATGATCATAGGCAGACATCCCGATGTCGGATTGACTTTTTTCTCTTTATAAAATTCCATGACTTTTTTCCCTTGTAGCGCTCTGTCATGCTTGTATTTTTTTTGGATCTTTTTCAATTCCGGCTGGATATCCTGCATTCTTTTCTGGGAAGCAATCGATTTTTTTGAAATGGGCACCAGCAAAAAGCGGATAATAACCGTAAGCAGGATTATTGCGGCGCCAATATCAGGAATAATTACATACAGGATGATCAGCGCGTTATATAACGGCTGAAAAACGAGAAATGAAAAAAATGTTTTGATGAAACCGATCATAATTTAAGGTATTATGGGAGTAGTCCCATTATTTATTTCTTAGCAAATCTGCTTTTTTAAGGCATTTAAGAATATGTTTCTCAAGTGTTTCAATAGAATTAATATTTTCGGCACCAGCTTTCCTTAGAAAAAACACGCAATCATAACCCTTTTTTATATTTTTGATGTGTTTTGAGGATATTACTCGGAATTTTCGTCTTATCGCGTTTCTTTTGACGGCATTTTTCGAATATGATGAACCGATACTAAGCATGACTCGAGTAGTACTCAACGAATTCGGAAAATACCTCAAAAACAAAAAACCGCACCGAGTCGATTTTCCATTTGCGAAAACATTTCTAATATCACTTGTACTTTTAAGGCGATAATGTTTTGATAACATAAGTGCATAATAAATTCAACATCCTTACTTTAAACTGAAAGCCGTTTCCGCCCTTTTCTCCTTCTTCTCTTGATCACGTTGCGCCCGTCTTTAGTCAGAGAGCGCTTCAAAAAACCGTGTCTGCGCGCTCGACGCTTCTTTTTTGGTTGATACGTTCGTTTTGGCATAATAATCCTACATTACTAATTTTTTGATCTCAGTTTTTTCACTAAATAAAATTGTATCACTCAACAGCGCAAAGTCAATGGCATGGCAAACGAAAGGCAGGAAGCTAGTTTGTGAATAGTCCCATATTTGCTAAAAACAAGCAAATGCGTTTTAATATAAGATACAATATGGTATAATAAACGTATGCTTAAGCGAACAAGAAAAAAAGTTAGAGTTGTTTGGATTATCATATCCCTGATCGCGGTATTGGGAATGGTGCTTTTTACGATCGTTCCTCTATTACAATCGCTATGATTTTTTAAGGTGTTTTCCCCGCTATTCGTGAACGGCAGGGCGTTGCCCCGCTGCTTGCGAGCAGAGCGGGGCAAACAGTCCCAATATTCATTAATTGTTCACTGTTCGATTTTGATGTTTTACGGCAATGAGACAGAAGAGCGAGACAACAAAGAAGCGTTCAATTATGAAAGTAATTTCTTATCTTATTCTAGCAGGGTTTCTTTTGGTTTTGCTTTTTTTTATTACTTACAAATTATCTCATCAGATATACAAGCAAAATAAGATTGATAAGGAAGTTGAAGGGCTTCAGACGGAAATTGACAGGCTAAGCCAGGAAAATCAAGACTTAGATGGACTTATAGCCTATCTTCAAACGGATGATTTTAAGGAAAAAGAAGTAAAAGACAAGCTCAATCTGATCAAAGAAGGAGAACAGCTGGTTTTGGTTAAAGAACATGGACTCTCAGGGAGGCCGACTCAAAGCGAAAAGGAGAATGAGTTGCAGGTGATAGTTCATCATGCAAATTACTACTACTGGTGGCATTATTTTTTTAGTTTGGAAAAATAATTAAATATTGACTTAATTCTTTCTGTGTTAACCTATAAATTTCTTGAAAAACAAGATCCTGAAGTAATGGATGTTGTACGGCGTGAAGCCCGGCGTCAGGCAGGTGAGTTAGAGCTTATTGCGTCCGAAAATTACGTTTCCAAAGCGGTGCTTGAAACAATGGGAACCGTATTAACGAACAAATACTCCGAAGGATATCCCGGACATAGGTACTATGGTGGAAACTGGATCATAGATGATGTTGAGAATATTGCGATTCAGCGCGCGAAAAAATTATTTAACGCCGAATGTGTAAATGTACAGCCCCTTTCAGGATCACCGGCCAATGCCGCTGTTTACTTTGCTTTTCTGAAACCGGGAGACAAGGTGATGGGGCTAAAGCTTGATCATGGAGGCCATTTGTCGCATGGCCATCCGGTGAATTTTTCCGGGATGCTTTATAATTTTGTTCAATATGAGGTTGATTCTGAAACTGGAAGGATAGATATGGAAGAAGTTGCGAAAATTGCCAGAAAAGAAAAGCCGAAAATGATCGTTGCCGGATTCAGCGCATATTCCCGCGAGATAAAATGGAAGCGTTTTAAGGAAATTGCTGACGAGATTAGCGCGTATACATTTGCTGATATCGCGCATACAGCCGGTCTGATCTCCGCGGGAAAAATGGATAATCCGGTTCCTTTGTTTGATGTTGTTTCAACAACAACGCACAAAACGCTTCGCGGTCCGCGCGGGGCAATAATAATGTGTAAAGAGAAATACGCGAATGATGTTAACAGAGCTGTGTTTCCGGGAATACAAGGCGGTCCCCATGACCATATTACGGCGGCTAAGGCAGTTGCATTTGGAGAAGCGCTTGGAGAAGATTTTAAGCAATATGCCAAACAAGTTATTATAAATGCGCGAACAATGGCTGATGAATTTTTAAAAATGGACTACAAAGTAATTTCCGGTGGAACCGATAATCATCTCATGGTTGTTGATATGGCAAACAAGGGAATTACGGGAAAGGAAGTTGAACAATTGCTTGAAAGGATTGGAATATCGGTGAGCCGGTCAACAGTTCCGAACGATCCAAATCCGCCGATGAATCCTTCCGGAGTACGGTTTGGGACACCTGCCATGACAACACGCGGAATGAAAGAAGAAGAAGTAAAAAAAATTGTCGGTTGGGTCAATAAAACGATTGAGTGTAAAGACGGTAAAGTATCTTTAAAAAAGATAAAGAACGAAGTACATGAATTTTGTCTACAGTTTCCAATTCCAAGCGCCTAATAGTTGATTACGACAAATGAAAGCACTTAAGTCGATTTCAAGATTGGGGATCATAGTGGCGCTTTTTTTGTTTTTGATTGTTGTTATAATCGATTCATTTTTTCCTCATGGGGAGATGATGCGGTTGGGACAAAATTCAATAAATACATCAACAGCCAGTAACATGCTATTTATTGTTTCACTTGTCATTTTAACTGTCTCAATGTTTTTGAGAATCGTTGGATCTGAAAAAGAGTGGAAAGAACTTATATCATTTTCGAAATATTTTATTCCGATCGCAGTTGTGTTTTTTGGGCTTTCCGTGTTTTTACATGATGGAAATAACGGATTATTTGGCAGCCCGTGTTATTGGATCGGAATTTCTATTGTGATCATCTATGGTTTGGCAATGCTTTATTTCGCGCTTAAGACTTTTTATCAAC
This sequence comes from Patescibacteria group bacterium, assembly GCA_034658815.1. Lineage (GTDB taxonomy): Bacteria > Patescibacteriota > Minisyncoccia > Moranbacterales > DUUL01 > DAOUPS01. The sequence goes on along the minus strand of JAYEFY010000020.1, from coordinate 37,196 downwards.
GCTGGTAAAAAATCATAAAACGCGGATTCAATAATATTTTAGAAGTTATCAATAATAATGCACGCGGTTAACTGCAAAGCTATTGCGGAGAAAATTATAGATGAAGTTCGCAGTGAAACAGAGTTAATGGACAGAAAACCTGTTTTGGCAATGTTTTTGGTTGGAGAAGATCCGTCCAGCGAGACATATATCCATAAAAAGGAAGAGCAGTGTGTTCGAGCGGGAATTAAATCAAGAAAAATCGTTCTTTCGGAGAACATAACTCACCGGAATTTGCTTGCCGAAATAGATAGGCTTAATGGTGATGTGGACGTTGATGCCATTCTAATTCAGCTTCCTCTGCCAAAGCAAATTATTGAACGGGAAGCTCTTGAAAGAATTGATCCCGAGAAAGATGTTGATTGCTTGCACCCGCTGAATTTTGGCCTGTTTTGTGAATATGGAAGTGAAGAAGCAAGAGTAATTCCGGTTACCGCTTTGGCCGTAATGAAAATACTCAAAGAATGTAATGCCGCTATCAAAGGGAAAGACGCTGTTGTGGTCGGAAGCTCCAACATTGCCGGTAAGCCAATTGCGCTTATGCTGGTTGAAAAAGGAGCGACAACGGTGATATGCCATGATAAAACAAGAGACCTTAAAAGACATACTCGCAACGCTGATATTCTTGTGGTGGCAGCCGGCAAGAAACATCTTATAACAAAAAATATGGTAAAATCCGGAACCGTGGTTATCGATGTCGGTGTTAATCAAGAAAATGGCATAATACGCGGAGATGTTGATTTTGATAATGTATCGGAAGTTGCATTATACGTTACGCCGGTTCCGGGAGGCGTTGGACTGGTAACTGTCGCAACACTCTTAAAAAATGTTTTGCGATTGTCACGCAAAAAGTAAAAGATAATTCGAAAATAACTGCAATATATCGAAATAATTCAATAAATATGGCAAAAAATAGAAAAATTGCGCTTTGGTCGTTACTGGCGATAACTGTTATTATAATAATTGTTGTAGTTTTGAATCGTGGAGGAGAAAAAGAGGAATATATAACGGAAGTTGTTCAAAAAAATGACATTTTTCGAACAATTTCCGTTACCGGTGAGATAACGCCGGAAAAGCGAGCGGACTTGGCTTTTGAAACTGGAGGGAAGATCAGATCAATTGAGGTTAAAGTGGGCGATGAAGTAGAAGATGGACAAGTTGTTGCCATGATTGGCGATGGCGTTATTAAAGCACAACTTTGGGGCGCGCAAGTAGCGTTGGATATACAGCGGGAAAATCTGGGTCTTAGCCGAAGAAAATGGGATGATCTGAAACCGGAAGAAAGAGCGGCTAAAAAACTGGCGGTAGATCAAGCGCGCGCCAGTGTCCAAATAACCAGAGAACAGCTTGGAAAAACAGTTTTACATTCTCCCATTAAAGGTATTGTGTCGGAGCGCAACGCAGAACCCGGGGAAGTTACCGGTATAGGCGCAACAGTTGTTTCTATTATTCAAAGAGGGGAACTTAAAATAGAAGCCGATATTCCGGAATCGGACATAGCGGAAGTCAGCCTGGGGCAGAAAGCCGATATCACTTTTGACGCTTTGCCTTCCGATGAAATATTCAAAGCGGAGATCTTTGAGATTGAACCGGCCGCCACTATAATTCAGGATGTTGTTTATTATAAAGTTAAGTTAAAACTGGAAAATATTGACCAGCGGCTTAAAACAGGAATGAGCGCCGATATTGATATTCTTACAGCCCAAGAAAATAGTGTTTTGGTAGTTCCGGAGAGGGCGGTGGAAAGCGAGAACGGCGCGAAAATTGTTCAAGTTCTTTTAGAAAACGGCGAAGTAAAAAAAGTTGAAGTAAAAACCGGCTTGCGCGGAGACGACGGGAATGTTGAAATTATTTCGGGATTGAAAGAAGGAGATGAAGTAGTAATGCTTGTAAAAAAAGAATAAAATATTTATAGCTTTGTAGGATATATAATACTTGCTTATGTCAACACCTCTAATCCGAGTCAAGAATTTAACTAAAATATACGGCGGGGACGGCGTGGAAACCCGGGCACTGGACGGAGTTTCTTTTGATATTCAAAGCGGAGAATTCGTGGCGATTATGGGTCCTTCCGGATCAGGAAAATCCACCTTGATGCATATGCTGGGATTGCTGGACCGTCCGACATCGGGCGAATATTTTTTTGAGGGAAAAAACTCTAAAAAATTTTCCGATGATGAATTGGCAGAGATCAGGAATAAAAAGATCGGATTTGTTTTCCAAACTTTTAATCTTCTTCCGCGCACGACTGTTTTTGAAAATGTGGAATTGCCGCTTTTATACGATCGGGAACTTTCCAGCCGTAGAAAAAATAAGGAAAAAATTCTGGAAGCGCTGGAAGCAACAATGATGAGCCATAGGATCAATCATTTTTCCAACCAGCTTTCCGGGGGAGAAAAACAGAGGGTGGCTATCGCGCGGGCATTGGTGAATAATCCGGATATCATTTTCGCCGATGAGCCGACGGGAAATCTGGATTCAAAAGCGGGAGTCCAGATAATGAGGATATTGCAAAAACTTAATGATCAAGGGCATACTATTGTTTTAGTAACCCACGAAACCTATACTGCTCAGCACGCCAAAAGAATATTGGAAATGAAAGACGGAAAAATCGTTTTGGATAAAATAGTTGAAAAACAGGCGGAAGCGAGAGAGGGAGAAGCACTGAAGTAAAATTTTATGCAAATTATAAATCCGGTAAAAATTTCTTGTAAGAATTTATTGGCGGTGAAATTCCGTTCTTTTTTAACTATTCTGGGAACTATTATCGGAGTGGCTTCGGTTATAATTATTATGGCCATTGGCCAGTCCGCCCAAGAACTAATTTTAGATCAAGTAAAGGGCGTAGGCTCAAATTTAATCGGAATTTTGCCCGGCGCTTCGGAGGAAGAAGGCCCGCCGGCGGCTTTGATGGGAATTTCGTCCACCACTCTTAAATATGAAGATCTGCTGGCTTTAAATAAAAGAAGAAATGTCCCGGAAGTTGAGGAGGCGGCCGGATATGTAATGAGCACTGTTTCGGTTTCCCAAGAGAAAACCGACTTAAACGCATCATTTACGGGAACAACTGTCAGTTACATTGACGTAGAAAGCGCGGAAATCGCCCAGGGAAGATTTTTCACTGAAGGCGAAGAGAGAAATTTGGCCCGTGTGGCGGTATTGGGAAGCAGCCTCGCCGAAGATCTATTCGGCTCCGTCAATTCGTTAAACAAGAAAGTAAAAATCAACAAGCATAATTTTACCGTCATCGGCGTTTTTGAGGAAAGAGGCTCAACGGCTTTTGGAGTATCCAGCCAAGATGACGGTATTTTTATTCCACTTCGCACTGCCCAAAGAATAATTTTAGGAATTAATCATCTGGGATTTATCCGCCTGAAAGTAAAATCAGCTGATCTGGTTGATTCTGCGGTCGCCAACGCTAAAGTAACTTTAAGAAATCAACACGATATTGACGATCCGATCAATGATGATTTTACGATTCGCGATCAAGCATCGGCGGTTGAAATGATAGGCGATATCACCGATGTCTTGAGATATTTTTTATTAGCCATAGGCTCCGTGGCACTGGTTGTCGGAGGAGTGGGAATTATGAACATTATGCTTATTACGGTGAACCAAAGAATAAGAGAAGTCGGATTAAGGAAAGCATTGGGTGCGAAAAATACCGATGTTATGATGCAGTTTTTGGTTGAATCGGCCACCGTTTCTTTTTTGGGAGGAACGATCGGAATAATTTTAGGAGTATCAATATCGCTTTTGGCTTCCGTAGTTATTCAATCACTGGGATATAACTGGCCGTTCTTAATTTCAATCTGGTCCATCGTCATCGCGGTTACCGTTTCCATTTTAATCGGAATAATTTTTGGATTATATCCGGCCTACAAAGCCTCGCGTATCAGTCCGATGGAATCGCTAAGATACGAATAGTCTTATAACTCAAAGCTTGTAACTTGCCTGCCTCCCGGTAGGCGAGATAACCCAAGAAACCCTCTCTCAAAATCCCCCTTGATCCCCCTTTTACAAAGGGGGAAAGAGAAAAGAAAAGGGGGATAGGAATAAAAAAAAAATTTAATCTTGAGTTATAAGTTACAAGAAGCGAGTTGCACGATTTATGCATGAAATACTAACCTCAATTAAACTAGCCTTAAGAAGCCTTCGTTCCAATGTCGGGCGGACGGTTTTTTCGCTGACGGGAATCGTGATCGGAGTGGCGGCGGTAATAATCGTTCTGTCGCTGGGGGCGGGAGTGAGAGGATTTGTAATTTCCCAAATTGAAGCTTTCGGGTCGGATATTATTGAAATTGAAATTAAAACTCCCAAAACCGCCCAGACATCCGCTCAAAATATAGGGGGCATGGTGGGCGGAGTGCAGATCACGACCTTAAAGATTGAAGACGCTGAGGAAATCGCGAAACTGTCCAACGTTGGCGCTTGGTACGGGGGAATTATGAGCCAGGATATAACCAGCTATAAAAATAAGAACAAACAAGTTCTTACTATGGGAACAACCGCGGATGTTATTCAAGTGGACGAAAAAATGGAAATTGAATTTGGGAGAATGTTCACAGAAGAAGATGATGATGGTCTGAAGCAAGTAGTGGTCTTGGGAAGTGGAATAAAAGAATCCTTTTTTGGAAAGGAAGATGCTGTGGGAAAAAATATAAAGATAAGGGGAAAGTCATTTAGGGTGATGGGCGTGCTGAAAGAGAGAGGCGCTATCAGCTTTTTTGATTTTGACAAGCTGATTTATGTTCCACTGAAAACACTGCAGAAAAAAGTTATGGGAGCTGATCACATAACTTTTGCTATGTTTAAAATGAAAGACGAGAAAAAAGCGGAACTGACTACGATTCAAATGAACGATATTATGAGAAAGCAGCATGACATTGATGATCCGGATGATGATGATTTCGCGGTGATGTCCATGGCTGAAGCCAAAGGCATACTGGAGCAGGTTTTTACCGTTCTCAATATTTTACTTTTATCGCTCACTTCCATTTCTCTTGTTGTTGGAGGGGCGGGGATCATGAATGTTATGTATGTGACGGTCATAGAAAGGTATTTTGAAATCGGACTCAGGAAATCAGTAGGAGCCAGAAACTCCGGCATATTGGCGCAGTTTTTGTTCGAAGCTATTTTTTTGACATTATTGGGAGGCATCGCTGGAGTGATTGTGGGAGTTTTAGTTTCGCTGGGCGCTGAATACGCGGCCTTTAGGATGGGATACTTTTTGGAATTCAAAGTTACGCTTTGGTCTGTTATGGTCGCGCTTTCCTTTTCCAGCTTGACGGGAGTAATTTTCGGAATATATCCGGCTATCAAAGCGGCACGATTAAGCCCGATGGACGCGTTAAGGAAGGAATAAATCCCACACCTTACAAAACGGGATGCTAAGCCCCTTAAGGATTTACGTAGCCATTCATCCCCGTTGCAAGCAACGGAGTATTCTGGCAAAGTGTGGGATAAAAAAAGCAGTCCGTGATTCATATAGGCTGCGTTATTGATATATTGGTATTATTGACAAAAAAAGCAATGCTTTAATGAGCCAAATGAGATCAACAATTTGCGGCCGGAATCTGAAATTTACAGCAGAATATGGACTTTTTAGACAGGCTCTAAGATCACTTCCGATTGATTCAAGGCGGATCATATGATATGCTTTGAGCGTGATTTATAATAAAAGGAACTGTTACCAAACTAACTTCTGCTAAAAATTTCCTAATCTCATCTAGGCAGAACCAACGCCTTGCCCCTCGCAAGCGGTAGGTAGCCTGCCTGCTGATGAGGCAGGGAAGATAGTTTGGCAATAATCCCTGAAAAACCAGTGGTAAAAAAAGAGAAAAAAGAGGAAAAAGAGGAAAAGATCGAACAGGAGAAAGGGAAAAATCCTGACAAGGAGAAAAAGACCAAGCAGGAGAAAGAAAAATACCCTGACAAGGAGAAAAAGACCAAGCAGGAGAAAGAAAAATACCCTGACAAAGGCAAAAAACGATCCGGCAAAAAAGAAAAAGACATCAAATCTTTGTTCAGAAAGTTTTTAATAGTTGCAATATTATTATTGGCTTTGATTGTTGTAACAGCCTTTAGCTTGTATTTTTACTCGCCATTGGAAACATACACTCGCCCGGTATTTAAAAATGTTCCATATCCGGTAGCGGTCGTTGGAAGATCACGCTCTGTGATCACATCGGCAAGTTTAATACAAAGTACCGATGCTGTTCAGATGTTCTACGAGAGTCAGGATCTTACGTCTAAGGGCTTTCGGGTTGATTTTACGACGAAAGAAGGAAAAATGCGGCTGAAAATAAAAGAAAAAGATGTATTTAACAAGCTTGTTGAAAATAAGATAGTTGAGGAGCTTGCCCGTGATAAAGGAATTGCCATCACACGAAAAGAGGCGCAAAAAAAACTTGATGAAAAAATAGCGGAATACGGAACTAAAAGATCATTAGAATTGAGCCTAAAGTCGTTATACGGCTGGAATATTAGTGATTTTCGGGATAATGTCGTTATCTATCAAATATACTTAAAACGCCTTTTTGGCGCGTATATTTTTGAGATAACAGAGCAGGAGGGATACAAAAAGTGCGTTGAAGCAAGTGAAGAACTTAATGATGCCGGGTCAAATTTTGTCGATGTCGTTAAAACATATTCAGAGGGAGAAAGCGCGCAAAGTGATGGAGAACTGGGATGGTTTAGATATCATCAATTAATACCTGAAGTCGCTGATGTTGTGTTTGCGATGAACACTGGTGAAATATCAGATGTAATCGTTAGTCCGATTGGATTTCATATTGTTCAGGTTCAGGAAACGAGAGAGCGAAAAATTATTACAGACGGTGAATCAGTGGAAAGCTCTGGAAAAGACGCGGCTAAAACGATCAAAGAAGTGAAGATTCGCCAGATCTATGTTCATGGAACGACGTTTCTTGACTGGATACTTGAGCAGAAAAAACAAATGCCGGTAATTGTTCTTATGAAGGATTACGTTTGGAATCCGCAACAGGGAGAAATAGAATTTCGCGATCAAAAAATGAAAAAAATCGAGAGAAAAATTCGGATGAATTCCGAGGGTGATCCAAGTTTAGGCAATTTTCAGTAGGAGTTAGCTTGGAAACAGCCCCAGTAGAGAGCAAATACTACTAAGTACTAAACAGAAATCTCATGAAAGTAATAATTGATAAAGATAAATGCATCGGATGCGGAACATGCGAAGGATTGTATCCGGATTGTTTTAAAATAGAAAATGAAGTTGCGATTGTCGTAAATGATGAATATTTGAACTATGACGCAAAGGAGATAGTACAAAGTTGTCCGGTTGGCGCGATAGTAATCAAAGAATAATTTGAAACAAAGTTCTTCAGTTAGCGTACTGTATAGCGTATAGCAAATACCGGACTGTCTTTATTTGCCTTAGTATTTGTTTACCCTGCCTAATTTTTAGTTTTATTTATGAAAGAAACAGACCAAAACGATAAAATAATCGAAAAAACTGGAATGGTTGAACATGAAGCCAAAAAACATTACAGCAAAACATTAGCTTCCGCAATTGCAGCCAGCATTATTGTAAGCGGCATCATGGGTGCGATTGCCGGATTCGCGGTAAGCGAAACCAGTAATAAAGAAATACACAAGATCATTGAGCAGCAGCGAAGTATCGAAACAGCTAATGATGCCGGCGCCGGAAAAGTAATTAAGAGTAATGGAGCAGTCAGTGTCATTGAAGAGGAATCGGCCATTATTAATGTTGTCGAAAAGGCATCGCCTGCGGTAGTAAGCGTTATTGTCACAAAAGATGTTCCAAAGCTGGACAGTTATTTTATAGATCCTTTTGCTAATGATCCCTTTTTTAACCCTTTTGGATTTAGAGAGGTTCCACGGGAAGAGCCTGAGACCGAAAAAAGAGAAATAGGGGGAGGAACAGGCTTTATTATCGGGGAAGATGGATTTATTATAACAAACAGGCATGTTGTTGAAGATGAGGAAGCGGAATACACGGTTATCATAAACGATGGAACAAAATACAATGCAACTGTTCTTGCGAGGGATTCCTTTATGGATCTGGCGATTATAAAGATCGAAAGCGACGAAAAATTTCCGGTAATTAAGCTTGGTAATTCCGATAGTTTAAAAATCGGACAAACAGTTGTAGTGATAGGAAATTCTCTTGGTGAATTTCGCAACACTGTTTCAAAGGGAATAATTTCCGGACTAAAAAGAAGTATAAGCGCCGGTGACGGAAGAGGAAAGTCGGAACTGCTTGATGAAATGATACAGACTGACGCGGCAATAAATCCGGGAAATTCCGGCGGACCGATCATTAATTTACAGGGACAAGCAATTGGAGTGAATGTTGCTATGGCGCAAGGAGCTGAAAATATTGGTTTCGCGATCCCAATCAACGAAGTAAAGAAAATTTATCAAAGCGTCAAAGATACGGGCAGGATAATGCGTCCTTATATTGGTGTTCGATATATACTTGTTAATAAGCAAATTCAGGAGGAAAATGATCTTCAGTTTGATTATGGAGCGCTTATTATTCGGGGAAGACGCATTTCTGATCTCGCGGTTGTTCCCGGAAGTCCTGCTGATAAGGCCGGGCTGGTTGAAAATGATATAATACTCGAGATAGATGGAAGAAAAGTGACTCAAGATAACGATCTATCGAGAATTATAAAGCGTAAGATGGTTGGTGATAATGTTACCATGAAAGTTTGGAGCAAAGGAAACGAAAAAATGATAACTGTAAAACTTGAAGAGGCGGGGCAAAATCGTTAGGAATTATCAGGTTCAAGGCAAGAGCCATTGAACTCACAGGAATTTTATCCCGTTTAACAATCTGGCGGTTCACAGCGAAAAAGTAATAATTGTTTTTTATATCATGGATTTTAGTAAATTTACAATTAAATCGCAGGAAGCGGTTAAACGGTCGCAAGAATTCGCGTTTGAGAAAAAACACCAGCAGTTTAATGTGTGGCACTTATTGCATGTTTTGATCTCACAGGAAGACTCCATTGTTCCGGCAATGCTTTCAAAACTCCAAATTGATACAGAGTCGCTTGAACGAGATGTTGGAAAAGAAATAGAGAAAGTTCCAAAAACACAAATATCCGGAACTGTCGGAGATATTTACGTTACCGGCAATTTGTTAAGAGTGTTTAATGAATCTGCCGAAGAAGCCTCGCGAACCGGAGATGAATATATTTCAACTGAACATCTTTTTTTGGGGATCATGAAGAGTTCAAAAGAAGCTTGTGATGTATTGAATCGATACAACATAAATGAGTCGGAAGTACTCAAGATATTGAAGGAGATTAGAGGATCTCAAAAGGTAGATTCTCCGAACCCGGAGTCAAAATTTCAGGTATTGGAAAAATACACGATCAATCTTACAAAACAAGCGGAAGAAGGATTGCTGGATCCGGTAGTTGGGAGAGATGAAGAAATCCGTCGGCTAATGCAAGTTTTATCGCGAAGAACAAAAAATAATCCTGTGCTTTTAGGCGAGCCGGGGACGGGAAAAACGGCTATTGCTGAAGGACTCGCGCAACGTATTGCGAATGGCGATGTTCCGGAGAATTTAAAAAATAAGGAGTTAGTTCTGCTTGATCTTGGCTCTCTTATTGCCGGAGCAAAATTTCGCGGAGAATTTGAGGATCGCCTTAAGGCGGTCATCAAAGAAATTGAAAGTTCTGAAGGGAAGTACATTATATTTATCGACGAATTACATACTCTTGTGGGAGCTGGGGCAGCTGAAGGAGCAATGGACGCGTCAAATATGCTTAAACCGGCATTGGCTCGCGGGAAGCTATTGACAATTGGCGCGACGACGCTGAAAGAGTACCAAAAATACATTGAAAAAGACGCGGCTTTAGAAAGAAGATTCCAGCCGATCTTTATCGGAGAACCGACCGAAGAAGACACAATCTCAATATTGAGAGGCATTAAAGAAAAATACGAGCTTCATCATGGTGTAAAGATTACCGACGAAGCAATTGTAGCCGCAGTAAAATTATCAACCAAATATATAACTGACAGGTTTCTTCCCGATAAAGCCATTGATCTGGTTGATGAAGCGACATCATCTTTAAGAATGGAAATCGAGTCAATGCCGACAGAAATAGATCAGCTTGAAAGAAAAGTAAGAAAAATGGAGATTGAGGAAAAGGCTCTTGAAAAGGAAAAAGATGGCGGCGCGAAAAAGAAGCTTGAAGAAATGAGAAAGGAAAAAGCCCAAATCAATGATCGGCTTAAACAATTGAAAGTGCAGTGGATGTCCGAAAAAGATATCATTACCAACATTAGAAAATATAAGAAAGAAATTGATGAATTGAAAGGCGATGCGGAGAAATTAGAACGAGAAGGGCTGCTTGATAAGGTAGCCGAGATACGTTACGGCAAAGTCCCTGAATTGGAAAAAATAATCAAACAGGAGAATCAAAAACTCAAGAATGTTCAGAGTGAGACATCAATATTAAAAGAAGAAGTTACGGAGGAAGATATCGCAAAGGTAGTATCACGCTGGACAGGCATACCGGTTGAAAAAATGCTTGAAGAAGAAGCGGAAAAGTTTATGCATGCCGAAGAGATGCTGGCTAAAAGAGTTATTGGGCAGGAAGACGCGATCAGAGTTGTTGCCAATGCATTGCGCCGCAGCAGAGCCGGTATTTCCGAAGAAAATCATCCGATCGGATCTTTTATTTTTCTTGGGCCCACTGGTGTTGGAAAAACAGAACTTGGGAAAGCGCTGGCAGAATTTTTGTTCAATGATGAAGATGCGATGGTGCGTGTTGATATGAGCGAATACATGGAATCTCACAGCGTCGCAAAGTTTATCGGTTCCCCTCCGGGATATGTCGGGTACGATGAAGGAGGGCAATTAACGGAAAAGGTGCGCAGGCGCCCTTACAGCGTTATTTTATTTGATGAAATTGAAAAAGCTCATCCTGAAGTTTTCAATATTATGCTACAAATACTTGATGACGGACGGCTCACGGACGCGAAAGGCAGAGCAGTAAGCTTTAGAAATACAGTGATAATAATGACATCCAATGTTGGAAGCGATATCATTTCCCAAGCTGGCGAACTTGGATTTACCAACAGGAAGAAAAAAGAAGAGATAATCGATGAGAACGAAATGAGGAAAAAAGTGCTTGACGCCTTACAAAAAAAATTCCGGCCGGAATTTCTCAACAGATTTGACGAAATTATTATTTTTCGTTCATTGAGTGAAAAAGATATTAAAGATATTATTGACTTACAGGTTGCTCGTGTTAATAAAAGGCTTTCCAGTAAGAGAATAGAACTGTTATTGACTAAAAAGGCCAAAGAATATCTTTTAACGCATGGTTATGATCCTGTTTATGGCGCCCGGTCGCTTAAACGTGTTATCCAAAGTCATATTCTTGATCCGCTTGCCATGAAAATTATCGATGGTTCTATAAAAAAGGGAAAAGCTAAAGTTGATGTAGAAAAGGGTGAGATAACATTCTCGAAGAGCCTGCTTGAAAAATCTCTCAGATGAAATTTTGGATTTGCAACAGAAAGCGAACTTTTCAAGCAGGCCTTGAGTAGTAATAAAAACGAAGCTGTCAAAAAATGCTTTTTAAGCTTAATTCAATTCTTCTCAGTATTATTTTTGCTTGTGCTTTGGAGGTGTCAATATTCCAACAGCACTGGTTTTTTGCCGTTCTTATTTTTCTTGTGTGTTTTTCAGTATTAATAGTGTGGCCGCTGGCAAGAAAAATACGGTTTTTAGCCATCCCTTTCTTTCTTAGCATTGGCTCACTCAGCCTTCTTTTTTTAATTGACAATTTGATCGAAAAACAAGTCTTTATTGCGCTGTCTTCATTTGTCTATTATCTGGCGTTACTCGGCGCTTATCGATTAAAATTTTATGATTGCGACCAGACAGCGCAAGGAATGATAAATCTTGCAACATTAGCGACGGGATTTTTTTGGTTTGTGTCAAATTATGGATGGTATCTGAATTTTCAAATAAGCGCATGGGTTCTTGTCCTGACTTTTATCGGTTCAACATTTCTTATCGGACTGCCATCGCTTATGATCTGCCAAATTGCGTGTTCTAAGATCAGGCAACGATCGAAAAAACGGCGAAGCAATTTGGTAAATGGAGAAGCATTGGAAGCAGTGGAATACAGCCAGCGAGAAAGAAAAACCATTTTATTTCTCAGTCTTATTCTCTCACTTGTGATGGGCGAAGTGATTTGGGGGTTGTCATTATGGCCATTTGCATATTTGACAACAGGTGTTATTGCCCTTATAATTTACTTCGTTTTTTGGAATGCCGTAAGAATGTATATTCAAAGGACTTTTACGCTGAAGGCTATGGCGTTCAATGTTGTTTTCTCTACGCTTGCTGTCGCGAGCATTTTATTCACAGCCCAATGGGATTTGGTTGTATGAATTAAGAGCTTGTTTAAAAACCCCATATCCTGCTGCAATTTCTCCTCCAGAGGAGGACAAGCATATTTTGGCTGTTCCGAGCACTTAGGCGGGATTGCAACGGAAGAGGGTTTTCAAACAGGCTCTAAGGGATTGCTTCTAAATTAATTTTTTTAAAGCAGGCCTCTCGGTTGAGTTTTAAAATCTTAAACCATATGCTAAAGAAGATCATAAAGAAGATCATTAAAATTTTATCCATAGTTTTTGTTATCGCTGTGATTGGAGGAGTTTCAGGAGTTACAATGGAAAGGAATATTGTTCCATGGCTTTCGTCTTTTAAATGTCTGGAACGTTTTCCAATTCTTCAAAAAGCGAACGAAAGAATTACTGTGATCAATAAAACAGAACAAGTGACTGTGCACGAAAATTTTTCAGTTACAAACACATCACAAAACGTTTTACCTGTTGTTGTCAGTATAGTTGAATATGCTGATGAAAAAGATGTTCAAAAAGAAAATGAGATCAAAACAAGCAGCGACATCCAGAGTCATATAAAAACAGGAATTATACTTACCGGAGACGGACTTATTATGAGTGTGATAAGAAATAATGCTGATGTTTTTGAAGAAGACAGCCCACTCTTAGAATTAAATACTTCAAAAAGATATAAGATATTCACCTCAAGTGGAAAAGAATTTGAAGCGAAAAAAATATTTGTTGACCAATATGCCGAGGTTGAGTTTTACAAAATGGAGGCAGCGAATTTACCCGCGGCGCAGTTTGGAAATTCAGATGAACTTGAAACCGGCGAAAAGATCATCATTATTGGAAACGCTGCCGGTGAATACCAGAACACTTTTTCTCTTGGAGTAATAAATGAAAAAAACAAACGATTTTCTTTGTTAAATTCAGAACTCTCATCTTCGGAAAAGATGGAAGGGGCGATAATGTGTGACGCGCTGATCAATGAAAAAAATATGGGAGGACCAATAGTTGATTTTAACGGGACAGTTGTTGGCATTGCACGTTACATTACTAAAGATGGTGAAAATATTGGGTTCATGATTCCAATTAACAGGCTTAGATTCACAATCGAAAGAGCTATCCAAGGGCAGAGAAATCCTCACGGCGTTCTTGGCGCGTACTATCTTTCCATAAATAGAGAGATCGCATTGCTTAACCATCTCATGGTCAACAAAGGAGCATTGATATATTCTTTTAGCGGTCAGCGAGGACTCGCGGTAAAAAAAGGATCCGCGGCTGATATCGCAGGATTGCAATTGGGAGATATTGTGCTTTCAGTGGACAGTAAAGAGATAACACTTGATGTTCCATTATCGCAGATGATCTCTAAATATCAAGCAGACGATAAAATTATGCTGACAATAATGAGGAACGGGGAAATAAAGTCTCTTAAGGTTATATTGAAATAATAACTCAGCAAAAGAAATTACCCCAAAACCCCTTTGTCGTTTAAGGCAAGGGTTTTTAAATAAATGCTTTGTATTTTATTGCGCGAATACTATATGACGGATATTGTCGATCGCAAGTTTCTGTCATATAGCATATTTGACTCAGTCAAACCTAATTGTGCTGGTGCGAGTTTGTCTGCCCAAGTGCCGTTCGATTTCTATACGGACAGACAAACTCGCACCAGCGCAAGGGAAGCAATATTTTAAAAAAAGAAAAAAAAGAAAAAGGTATCTGACCTCTTTTTTCCTCAATTTTCCTAATTTGCTTGACAAATTAACTCTATTGTTATACAAATATATGTTCGCTGTTTTTCTGCAAATTTAGTAAAAAATAAGCACAGTTTTATATATTGAACGAAAAAATGAGAGAAATACTATCAAAAATATTTAGGAAATGGCAGCTTATCCTGTACATAACATTTGTTGCGGGATCTTGCGCGTTTTTTGTGTCCACGCTGATTCCGCCAAAATATCGATCTGATATTACAATTCTTTTTATTCAAAAAGAAGCCAATACTGCATCGGCATCCAGATCAGTGGAATATCTTAGTGAGATTTTTTCACAAGTTATTTTCACTGAACTGTTTCTTGATGATATCCTGGATTCTTCTCTTGAAATAGAAAAGAAGTTTTCAGATGATCCGGGGGAGAGAAAGAAGCAGTGGGAAAAAGAAGTTCAAGTTGAAAAGATAAGCGGAGCAGGCATACTGAAAATTAGCGTGTTTGATGAATCCATGATCGAATCAAGAAAGATTGCCCGGGCAATCGCCCGAAATTTTTCAGAAAATGGGCAGAAATACCATGGCAGAAAAGAAGTGATCGAACCGAAGCTCATTGACGGGCCGATTACCTCCAGCTTGCCGGTTTCTCCCAATATTCTTCTTAACACGGTACTGGGTTTAATAATCGGTTTTGTCGGGTCGATTATTGTTGCGATTTCTTACGGATCTTTTGATCTGCGAGTTGTGAAAAAAAAGAGCGTGATCGGCGGGCTTGTCAAGAGCCAGCTTAAGCGGCAGCTTGAAAAAAGGAAAGAAAAAGGTGAATTGGCATACGAATTTGAAGAGGATAGCCTGTTTACGGCGGAGCAGGCGGTAAGCGAACAAAAAAGCGTTTCAAAGCCGCAGGAAAAAAGTAGGAAAATATTGCCAACAAGCACAGCCCGGTCTGATACAAAAATTCCCAGTAAGATATCAACGGATGTTCCTGATCTAGAGGGGTCAATGATCAATAAGGACGAATTTGAAAGGAATATTGCTCTAAAGAAAGAAGATCAGAAAGAAGAAGCGCTTTTTGTTAAGGATAAAAGAGTGTTTGAAAAGGCTCAATCACGCGGAAAGGGAGTTATTTCAAGGTTGTATGGCAGGTCAATTTTTGCTGACAAGAAATTTAGAGATATCAAAGCTGTCAGGACAACTCATCATCGGGAATTCGGGGAACCGATCTTGCCTGTAGCTGAAAGTGTTCGAAAGATAACAATGCCGGAAAAAAGAGAAAAAAAGGAGAGCTTTGACGATAAAAAAAAGCAAAAAAGAGCGGTTGCTCCAAAGAATCTTCCGATATTTATGGCCGACGTTGATCAAAAAATAACGCCAAAAGCTAAAGAGACGCCGCCGATTAAATATATTGAAGAGCCAAGCGATGTTTCTACTGAAAAAGAACAGTATATTCCGTCAAATGAAGTAGATAAAATAATTCGAGAAAATATTGCTGCAAATGATTTTCAGATACAACCGGAGAGAAACGATATTGAACGCGAGCCGACGGAAGATGAAGTAAAAGAGAAGCTCAACAAATTGCTCAAAGGAGAACTCTAAGGGACTATTGCCAAGCTGGCTTGACAATAGTCCCATAAATTGCTAATTATATTCAATGAACTTTTCGAAAATATTGCAGAAGAAACAAACAATCGGAGTTATTGTTGCTATATTTCTACTTATCGCGACAACCATTACTTTTATTCATCCAACGCGCTACAGCGCGTATTCTAAGATACTTGTTGTACAGCAGTTTTCCAATGACACTGATCCTTATACAATGTCCCGTTCCAGTACATATTTAAGTACGGTATTTTCAGAAGTAATTAGAATGAACTCATTTTGCAATGAGGTTATAAATACGGGATTTGAGATCGACAGAGAATATTTTAAGAAAAGTCCGAGTCAAGATAAGACTGTCGAAATATGGCAAAGAACGGTTGACACAAAGGTAGTCGGTGATACCGGCATTATTAAAATCAAAGTTACTCATCCAAGTAAAGAGCAGGCAAAAAAAATTGCGGACGGAATACATCAAACGCTTATTGCCAAACAGTCCGTTTTCCATGGGAGCGGAGATCTTGTTTCGATCAAAGTTATTGACTCTCCCATTGTTTCAAAAACAATGCCGGATATTCGGCTAAATTTTACTATTGCAATATTGTTCGGGTTGGCCGTTTCTCTTTTATATATTAATTTATATCCAGGAAGTGAACACGATTTAAAATTTTTCGAGGAAAGGTTAGAAAAGAAGCAAAAAAACAGTAATAGCAAAATGCCAGTCGATTCTATGCACAGTGCAATACATGGTGAAAATGATTAATATTCCTTAGAGCCTGTTTGAAAACCCTATATCTTGCCGCAATTTCCAAATTTTAGCTGCCCCGTCGAGGCAAGATCGCGACGGAAGAGGGTTTTCAAACAAGTTCTAAGTATTTTGCACTGAGAATAAATTATTATTTGTTCTTGACTCCCCGGTATTTTTGGTATATGGTATCAAAATATATATTCAGTTCTTTAAGGTCTTTTGTTCGCTGAAAGGAGGTGATTTTCAAGCGTCGCGAACGCGCAAATTGTTATGGCTGTTGTTTTTTTGTGAACCTAAAGAAAGGGAGAAACAAATCATGAAAAAATTTGTTGTATTTGTAATGATTTTTGCTTTTATGGCAATAGCGCCAATTGCGCCAATTGTTATAGGTTGTGATGATCCACCTCCACCTGATCCCAGTTGTGAAGATATCTGGGTTGGCGGAGGGAATGACCAGCATCAATGGCAAGACTTTGCCAAAGGTGAGCTGACCAGCGGCGGTGTTTTCGAGAACAGCGGCGGCCAGCACGTCAATAACTGGGGTGCCATCACCGGTAGCGGCGGTTATGGGGAGTATTCCTCGACAACCATGCAGGCTGAAGGAATGGACTTGACAAACACTATTCCCGGCGGCGAGGTGTTTAACCGTCATCAGGCGGCGCAGAACGCGAATATAGATATTTCCGGAAACGACGCAGATGCCTGGATCTCCGGCGACAATGAGTTCAGCTCAAAAACGGTAGTTTACGCTGATTATCCGCCCTGCGGTAATGACATTATCACGGGCTCGGAGAATTCCGGCTCTTTGGAAATGGATGCCAGTCTTTGCGTTCACGGCGGAACCGCAGAGTACACTTCTGAAGTGATTACCGAAACGGGACATTTCCAAGAATTGGACCTGCCGGGAGGAACCGGATTTACTTCATCCTACTCCGGACAGAGAGGTTATGTTGAACTCAAAGGCGATGGTTAGCTTAACATGGCTGTAGTAGCTGAGTTCAAGTAAATACAAAGCAGAGAGAGCCTGAAGGCAAAAATTTGTTTTCGGGCTCTCATTCTATTTGAAAATAGCTGTTGACATAAATATAATAATACGCTACAGTTACGGGTTAAGAATTTTTATTAAATATTGATGGATTCATTTATCCAATAAGAATATCCCAACAAACGTTTATCAAATATTGATGAACGTTGGTTGGAGGTATTCAAGGGACTGTTCCCAAACAGTAGCTTGACAATTTACGAATCGCTTTTGCTCTGTAATACATGGGTCTTGCAAAACTTACATAAAGAGAGGGAGGAACGGTTATGAACGGGAATACTGTTAAGGTTACAGTTGCACTGGTTTTTTCTTTAGCAATTCTTTCGGGATGCGCAACAACGAGAAAATCTATTCTTCAACAAAATCTTGAATCGCAGGGGGTTGAGATCAAGGCGGCTACAACGCTTCCCGGAAGAGTGATCGTGTATCGAGAAAATACACTTTTCGGACTGGTCGTTGAATACGGAGTGCTGAAACTATCGGGAAAAGAAAGCGAGCTTGAGCTGGCGTATATTGATCCGGCGCAAGAATACAAACTTTCAAAAGAGGACATCCACATTTACTTCAAAGTGGATATTTACAACCCGACAGGTAAAAATCTTGTCTTAACGCAGACACTAGTAATGGATAGCAATGTTAAGTCTGTTGAATTCAGTGGCGGTAACACGCCAAATTCAACTTTTTATTTTCAAGTGCCTTTATCAAAAAACGTAAAAAAAGTAAAGGCAAAGATCGTTATTGGCATCAAAGAGGATCTATATGAGATAGAAACTTTGGAATTGGTCTGTATAAGAAAATGAATTGAATGGAATGGAGGTGACGGACAAGAAATGATAGGCGTATTGTGTTGTGCAAACTTTTTCATCCTGAAAAGGAAAAGGAGATTAAAATGAAGACGAAAAAGGTTAGAGTTTTGACGATGTTCTTTATGATTGTATGCCTGAGTTTTGGCGTTTCTTATGCTGACTCGGATGTTTCGGTTGAAGTTGAAACTGAAAATGAACAGTCCCTATGGTGGGATAACAGCAACCACTCTGTCATAAAGGACAATGTATCTGTTGGCAGTTGGCTCCATGCCAGCGGCATGTCTCCCGGTCTTCCGGATATACCGTTATATTGGAAGCTCGCTATACAACAATATAACGAGGCCACTCCCGACGAGATCTTTGGTTCAATGCCGGAAACAATCACTCGGGAAAACATTGCCGCATATTACGCAACCAATAAGGAGACACTGGGATATTGGAAAAATAGAAAGTTGGCTCGCAAGATGAACAAACGCCCGATAATGTTTGTTAACGGGCTTAAGCCGACGAATGCACTCAAAGTTTTTCCGGGGTATCCCAATACTAAAGATCCGGAAACCGGTGATTACATCGCCAAGAAAGGCCGTGAATACAAGATGATCGGTCGCCTTATATTCAACTCAGAAGATGAGATCGTTTATCGGGATGATCTGGCTGTGGTAGTTGTCGAGTGGGCAATGGATAGAGGCGCCGATGCTATTATTGTAACCGGCTGGGGCGCAAGGCGCGTGTTTGACACTAACGCCGGAGCATTAAGTTTGCTCACTGCTTTTGGACAAGTATTTACCAACAGCTGGACCGGCGCGATAAACGTAAGTCCCGGAGCGGCTATTAACAAAGGGTCCAATCAGACAAAAACGTTGCCGTATTTACGAGTAGCAGCCATTGACGTGAAGGATTCGCAGAAATTTATTCTGGGGATGCTTCCACAGAAAGCGTTTGATGACGCGGCAAAAAAGTTAGAACAGCCGGTTGACGAAGATCTGACAGCTTTACGCGAGCAGATTAAGCAAAGAAGCACGCGCTTTCTGCGATGTCCCGATACATGCCAGAATAACGCTAACTTGCGTTATGATCATGGAATGGATTGGCTTATCCTTTACACTAAAACTAAGGATAGACAGGAAAGAGATCAATCCTTGGTTAACGCGCGGGATAATTTTGCCCAGGCATTGAGGAACGGCTTAATTGGTGAGAGAGCCAAGGAAACGCACGGCTATCTGGCATCAATTTGGTACGCCATGGCACAGCAAGTTGCTGAAACCAAGCGTGAGACATACTACAATAATGTACGGCTACATGTTCAAAAAGCCGGAATCACAGAGATACAGATTTTGAAAGTAAATGAATAGAGGAGGATCAAGCCATGAAAAAAGTAGCAGTTATTGTTGGGGCTATGTTTTTCTGCATGACCATGACAACGTCAATCGCGCATGCGATTGACGCGAAAAGGCTGGAAAAGATCGAAATTGCCGGACAAAATAATGGCAAGGATCTTTTTGCCGGAACCGTAAAAGTTGCCGATCTTAACAGAAAACCTGTTGCAGAGGCTGTTCCAATAAAGGCAATCAAAACTGTACCGGCTTCTGCGAAGGCGGCATTGTCAAGCAGGCAAGTCGTTATAGCTATGCCTATGGAGGGAGAATGGTTTCGGTTAGGTTCGCGATACTGCGGAACCAAGACCATTTATGATTTTGTTTTGCAGGTCTGCAAGCGAGATTTTACCAAGTCAGTGCTTGCGGATAATTATCTAACTTTTGAAGAGGCCAAAAGGCTTGGTATCGGACATAAAGTGTTTGTCCGGCATATTTATCTCAAGGACGAGTACAAATTCAGCCTTGAGAAAGCGAAAGAGAACCAGAGAAAGCCGAATAATTTAAGCCAGCAGGAGGTAAATAATCTCCGGAAAGCTCTTAAGAATGCCGGCAAGGAGACAATAGCTCTTCGCGGAGAACTGAAAAAAACCCGCCGGTTTCTTGCAAAGAAAACAGAGGCGATTTCTCTTAAAGATAACCGGATTAGAGAACTGGAAGAAACAAATTCTGATCTAAAGAAGCAGATTGCGGAAAAATCCGCGGCTGCCAATAAGGCCCAAGAACTGTTTATACAATTGGCGGAGAAAACTGTTGATCCGGAGAATGGTGAAAACGCCACAATGGTAGCTAAAGCGTTGCAGGATAAACAGAATATTGATGCTTCGCTGATACAGATTGAAGATCTGAAAAAGCAATTGGCAGAGAGGACCAATGAGCTTGAAGGAGCAGAACACACGATCCATACTTTTGTCAATGAAGAAGCTCATTTGAAGCGTGACTTAAAGACTGAGCGGGGCGAACACGCAGAACTCAAGAACAGCTTTAATATTCTTAAAGCGAAGCAGGAACTGCTGTCTACTGAGCATGCCGATCTCAAGGAAATGTTCAAGCAGCAAATGGCGGCATTCAATAATCTGGGTCAAAAGATCGAAACCGGGTTTGATCGGCTTGAAAAGGAAAAAGCCGAGCTCAAAGCTCAGATCAAACAGCTTAAGGTTGAACTTGAAACTGCCCAAAAGCAGTTGAAGGAATGCCAAAAGAAAACTTTTATTTCCAGCTAGCGGTAAAGAAATAGAAAACGAACTAGCTGTTGAGATAAGTTCTTTAACAAAGTTTTGAATTAGTGGAGAGAAATCTCCCAGCTTCTTCTTGCCAGAAGTAAAATAGCAAGTTTACGGAGAAAAATCTCCACAGCTTCGTCTTGTTGGAAGTCAAACAGCATGTTTCGAAAACAGCCGAGTAAAAAACTTAAGCACTTTTCTATCATGCATGATAGTTCAAAAAGGGCAGTGGTCATAACAGACACTGCCCTTTTATTTTTAGCGCCGGTCCGTTCTTGCCTGTCCACCGTATTGGAGGGCGTATCAGTTCATTTGTTTTTTGTCATTCTGAGTCCCGAGTACTCGGGATTGAAGCCTGCCTGCCCTGCCTGCCGCCTGCCTGCCGGCAGGCAGGGCAGGCAGGCGGCAGGCAGGAATCGCTTTGCGTAGAATAGGATGCAATTCAAAGACAGGGAACATTTCAGCGCAAAGGGATCCTTCTCCCGCTAAAGCGGGATCAGGATGACAATGAACGAGGTCACCCTCCAATTCGGCGGGCAGGGCGGGCAGACCTGCCCCTGCACATAACGAGTACAAAATTAGAATTTAAGTGCGCTTGTTTGACGTTGAGGATCATTCATGATATAAACATATGTTAATTCTTTTCAATAATTTTGTGTATACAATCAAAAAGATATCTTATTTGAGCAAAGAGCATATTAGCCAATGGGAGTCGCTTTGGCATTCTGTTCCAGATTCCCATTTTTTCAATTCTCCTAAATGGTTCTTGTCCTACATTCAGGCATATAAGGTAGATCACTACCAAGTTTTTTTCTGTTACAAAAAAAGCGAGCTTTTCGCGGTGCTTCCATTTATACGGACGAGAAAATTTGGCGTAAAAGTTCTTGCCAACATTTCCAGTAAATATAAATTTCTTGATCGCTCGGCATTACTTTTTAGAACAAATGATACTACTCTTGCGCAAGACATTCTTAATGAGATCGGATCAGGACATAATCTCTATCTGGCTGAAATAGAAGAAAAATATATACAGCTGTTCAGAGAACTAAAGCAAAAGCCCTTAATTGAATTCTCCACTTATTGTCCTAGAATGGTAATTCCGGAGGATGATATTCTGCGAAAGGTTTCGAAGAAACAGCGTAATTCGCTAAAGCAAAGATTGAGAAAAAATTCAGACAAGTTGTCTTTTACAATGTATAGAGATGATCTCGAAAATCATCTGCGGACAATGATCAAGATTGAAAACGAAAGCCATAAAAGAAATAAGAAGATATCTATTTTCAGCAGGCGGGATATTCGGAATTTATACAGATCGATCATACAAAACGCGCCTGAAATGGTTGGCATAGCCTTTTTGTACTATGACGGAGCTCCAATCGCCCATAGGTTCGGTTATTTCTGTCACGATGTGTTTTTGTCCGTTCATATCGCGTTCGATAACGCGTTTCGCCATCTTGGACCCGGTAAAATGCTGCTTTATTATTGTCTGGAATATTTCCAAGATAACAATGTTCGATTATTGGATTTTTCTGTTGGTGACAATGATCTCAAACGGCAATTTGCCGATGGCCGCGTTACACAATACAATGTCTATTATTCAAGATCCGGATTGGTCATGAAATGGTGGTCATTACTATTGAAAACAAAAAAGAAAGCGAAACATATTCGAAATATTATTCAAACGCGTTGAATCGGATAAAAAAAAAAGTTATTTTTTTGGCGGAAATACACTAAAAATGCTTCCGGCTAAAGTCCACCAGATCCATTGCAGAGCCGTTGTATCAATAATGTTATCAAACAAACTTGAGACAATGAGAGAAGCGGATATTGCCAAGAAAGCAAGTACGAGTGTTCTACTCGTACTTGCTTTATTTAAGCGGCGGAAAATATTTACGCTATAAGCCAAAAGCGATCCGAGAAGAACAACAAACGATGCCAATCCGCCGATGCCGTATTCAAGAGCGATCTTTATAAGATCGTTGTGCGCCGCGTTGGATTCAAATTCTTTTCCACGCTTTGACTTAATGACCATCTCAGTTGTTCCGGCGCCAAAACCAAGAATAGGCCTTTCTTTTGCGTATTCAATGCTGTCTTGCCACATTATATAACGCCATTGAACAGAACTTGACTGATCGCTGGAAAGCGATGAATTGATACGTTCCTGTATCGGACTGAATAAAGCGTAAAGAGCTACGAATATTCCAATACTTAACACCAGCATTTTTCTGTATTGGAATGTACCGGCGATAAGTACAATTATTACAAACGCGATCCACGCGCCGCGTGTATAAGTTTGTATCAATAGAAATAAAAGAGTTCCAATACCGATCAGCCAAAACAATTTCTGATCGTTTTTTTTCTTTCGCAGAAATTTATATAAAAGCAATCCAAGAATGAATACAAGGTAAAAAGCAAAAAGATTGGGATGCGAAAAAGTTCCAAAAAGTCTATTTGAAACATCTTCAAAAGAAAGGCTTAATCCGGAATTGTTTGAGAATTGCGCGAATGCGGCTAGCACGGGGATAATCGCGGATATTAAAAGTACATTGACGAGCAACTGCAATCTTGTTGTCGAATTGATAATAAAATATCCAAGAAAAAACAATGACACGATAGTAAGAATTCTGGCTATCTCAGAGATGCTCACGCTCAAGTTGACTGAATTAAACAGCGATAAACAAACAAAAAACAGAAAAACGCTCCATTGCCAGATCAAAGGAATTGATCTGATTCGTTTCCAATTCTTAAGAAGCAGAGATCCCCCGGCTATTAATACGACTATGCTGAGTAAAACGGCGACGTTCACCGTTATCGAACCAATCTCCAGTAAGGCATCGTTTGTGAAGTAGTCCAATATCGGACGAATGATAAGTAATAATAAAAGGCCCATTAACGGACTAACGGAAAAAACAATTGCCGTGAAAAGAATAACCAGCGCCGCGGTCATCAAGAGCGGCGGCAGATCAATAAACGGAATAACAAAAGCGGCGATCACAACCACCCCGATCAGAACATATGCGTTTATGTGCTGTTTTTCTATTGACATAATGAAAGAATTTCGATACAGTTTAGAATTCACTGTTTTGAATCGACAAGTAATAATATACCATATTTTACTTTTTATCAAGCGGGACTGTTCCCGAATGCTTCAATGAAAGTGTTGATGATCAACAATAATCATTTTTTAAAAGGAGGCGCAACCCGCGCTTATTTTGACGCGATCTCAGTTCTTGAGCGAAACGGACATGAGGTTGCTCATTTTTCGACGATTGGCAAAGACAATATTTTTTCTCCGTGGGAGCGTTTCTTTGTAAAATACAATGACCTGAGCGATTCCTCAAGATATTCATTTTTCAAAAAGATATGCGTTGTTTTCCGGATTTGGTATAACTTCGAAACCAGAAAAAAATTACGCGCGTTGCTGGCTGAATTTAAGCCTGACATTGCCCATCTGCACAATATTTATCATCATTTAAGTCCATCGGTCATTGATGAACTGAAACGCCATAACATTCCGATCATAATGACGCTTCATGACTTCAAGATCGTTTCTCCTAATTATGATCTTTATTGCCGGGGAAAAGTATATGATCGCTGCAGGCATCACCGATATTATGAATGCGTTATTGACAAATGTGTAAAAGATTCATATTGGAAAAGTTTTGTTTGCATGGTAGAAGCGTACTTGCATCAATTTTTGGGAACGTACGATAAAGTGGATGTTTTCACCGCGCCAAGCATTTTTTATGCCCACAAGGCGAAAGAATTCGGATTTAAAAGAAAAATTCATCTGTTGCCGAATCCGTTGCTGAATATTTCAAAGCCGGACGAATCAGCCGAAATAGACGATAAGGGAAAATATTTTTTATTCTACGGGCAACTGACACAAGAGAAAGGGATCGATGATCTTATCAAAGCTTACGCGAGGTGCGGCGTAAAAGAAAAATTACTTGTTCTCGGTGATGGACCGTTGCGAAAATCCATGGAAAAGCTGGCGCGAAATGAGAGCGTAATCGAAAAAATGCGTTTCATCTCATTCAGAGGATCGTCGAATGAACAGATCATTAGTTTACAGAAAAACGCGCTGTGCGTTGTCAGTCCTTCAAAATGTTATGAAAATGCCCCGTATAGCGTGCTCGAAGCAATGAGTCTTGGCAAGGCTGTGCTTTGTTCAGATAAAGGCGGCGCGAAAGAAATGGTTGGAAACGGCTCTCGCGGTTTTATATTTGAACAGGGAAATGTTGACGATCTGGCAAGAACAATGAAATCTATTGCCATTAATTCGGATGAAAGGCGGAGAAGGGGACGAATCGCACGGAATTACGTGAAAAAGCGTTACAGCCAAGATATTTTTTATTCATCGCTTATGTCTCTTTATCAAAAAGCGCAGCAATCCCATAACTTATGAATTTAAAATAATGAAAGTCGCGTTTATCGGACAAAAAGGTATTCCCATGATATTTGGCGGAGTCGAAAAGCATGTTGAGGAAGTTTCGACGCGGCTGGCCGCGCGCGGCCATGCAGTAATCGTCTATACAAGGCCGAATTATACGAATAAGCAATTAAAAAAATACAAAGGCGTTCAATTGATAAGCCGCCCGGTTTTTTTGACAAAACATCTCGAGGCTATCAGCCATACTTTCTTTTCCGTTATTGACGTCATTTTTCGAAAGAAGATCGACATCATTCACTTTCATTCAATCGGCCCGTCATTTCTTATTTTCCTTGTAAAGCTGTTCAAACCGTTGACGCCCGTTGTAGCGACGTTTCATTCCCAGTGTTACGCGCATGAAAAATGGAGCAAGTTTGCCCGTTTCTCATTGCGTCTTGGTGAATTTGTGTGCTGTACATCTTCAGATGAAGTGATCACTGTCTCAAAAGAACTGAAGCAGTATGCCGAGAATAAATATAGGCGGCGCGTCGAATATATACCTAATGGTGTTCCGCTCTATGAGCAAAAACAAGCGAATATTATCAGAAAACATTGGGGGCTTAAGAAAGGAGAATATATTCTCTCTGTTTCCAGAATTATTCAGGTTAAAGGATTGCATTATTTAATTGATGCCTATAAACAAGTAAATACTTACAAAAAGCTTGTTATTGTCGGTGATGGAGCGTATTCCGATGATTACGTAAACAAGTTGAAAGAAATGGCGGCGGAGCATCCGAATATAATTTTTACGGGCAGGCGGCAAGGAGCAGTTCTTAAAGAATTGTATTCCAACGCTTATCTTTTCGCGCAAACGTCAGATACGGAAGGAATGCCGATTGCGCTGCTGGAAGCATTGTCATACAGTTTGCCGGTGCTCATGAGCGATATTTCCGGGAATCGCGCGGCCGCCGGTGATGTGGGTTTTGTTTTCAAAAAAGGCAATGTGGAAGATCTGCAAAAGATATTACAGTATGCACTGAATCATCCGGTAGTTGCCGCGAACAAAGGAAAACACGGAAGGAAGCGCGCTGAACGATATTTTGAGTGGGATAAAATTATTGATCAAATTGAAGAAAAATATTGGCAAGCGCAAATGACAAGTATGGAGAAAAGAGGACATCTTCCGCGAGTGATATATTTGAAAAAGGTGATAGCGCAGTTGTTCTTATAAGGAATTTTTGCCAACGAAGCAACTTATGCGAGAAGCACTAAAAACAATCAAACGAAGAACATGGAAAGAGCAATGGAACATTGCCGTTGTTGAAATTGACCATGAAAAATTCTTAGCCGGCGGAATAGACAATGTTGAATTGAATTGGTTATTCAAAGAGCGAAAAGACAGCTTTTGCGCGGATCCTTTTATTATTGAAAATGAAAATAGAACATTCGTGTTTTTTGAAGAATATAATTATGAATTTGAGAAGGGCGTGATAGCGTGCAGTGAAATAACCAAAGTCAATTCAAGAATCGTTGCGTCCAAGCCGATAACAATTCTTGAAGAACCGTATCATCTCTCATACCCGTTTGTTTTTCAAAAAGACGGTGAGTGGCTTATGGTTCCGGAATCTTCCGCGGCGGAAGAAATTATCGTTTATCGGGCAATTAACTTTCCTTATCATTGGGAGAAGCGGAGAGTTTTAATTGAACATCTTCCGGCGCTTGATCCAACAATCATTGAACAAAATGGATTTATGTGGCTGTTCTGCACGCGCGTTGACAAAGGCGAAAACAGCGCGCTCCACGCGTATTATTCGGATTCATTGTTCGGAAAGTGGAAGCCTCATTTACAAAATCCAATTAAAACCGATCTCAGCGCGGCGCGGCCGGCCGGGAAAATGTTTGTTTTAAATGAAAAGCTCTATCGGCCTTCGCAAAATTCCATGAAAACATACGGAAAAAGTATTACTTTAAATAAGATAACGAGACTAACACCCGATACGTTTGAAGAAATAAAAGTTGGCGAGATAAAACCGCAGACGCCATCCTCTTATAAGCAAGGAATACATACTTTCAATTTTTCGAAAAAATATGTTGTAATTGACGGCAAAAGATTTTCCGGGTTGAAGAAATACTTTGATCCGATCTATTCTCGTTATTTTAAAAAACAATGATTTTGAATTTAGCCTTAAACTGATATAATGATTAAGGGACTGTTCCCATATACGCTTTTGTAACGAAAAAATGGTGTTTGGGAGCAGTTCCATAATATCAAATTCTACGGATATCATATGAAACATCAAAAACCAAAAAAGAAGAGAAAAAGTGATAGTTTTATTGTTTCATTTGAAACGCTGACAACTTTCAGAAAATTTTTTTCTGTTATTTTCTTCATTATTGTTTTCCTTAACATTTTTGCATACATTATTGTCAAGGCGCAATCTGCTTCAAAGTCGTTGGAAAATACCGCATCGTCCTTTATGCATCAAAAAGTAATCAATGAACAAACCAAACACTTTTCTGACTCGAGGAATATTGTCGAAGAAACAAGAAAAAACGTATGGGTGATCGAAGAGTATGTTGTTGAAATTGAAAATGGGAAACGGCTTTCGAAAAAGAAAAAAGCCGAGTTATCAACAAAGTTAAAAATAGCAGAGGAAAATTCTTTCAGGCTTTCCCGTGCTTTTGACGAATATTTCAGTGATCAATCGATTCAATATTATTCAGGATCAAATGAAAAGATCACAAATTACATATATGAAACAGCATTTTTAAGAATTGCCTTGGATAGAATGGTAAGAACAACGGAAGCGTTGGTTTTGTTCAGGACGCTTCAATACGAACAAAGAGATATCTTTTTGGAAAATTTCTACGATGTTCTGTGGCAGCTGGATCATCTCAATGAACTTAAAGAAGAACTAAGTTTTTAAATAACGGATTGTCCCTAATAAAATGAGAATAGGCATCAACGCTTCATTTATTCGCAAGCCGGATTCAGGCACCGGACAGGTAACGAAACATTTTATCAATGCTTTATTTTCAATGATTGAGAGCGATCCTGAAAAATACGCGAATCCTGAATTCATTTTATATCTTGAGGAAGATATAAATATCAGCGTTCCAAAAAATGTTGGTGTAAAAATATTCTTACCGCCATACAAAAGAGATGACTTGATCAGAAAAATTTGGTGGGAAAAGTATCTTTTGCCGAAAAAAGCCGCTCAAGACGGATGTAATGTTCTATTGTCGCTGTATCAATCTGCGACTGTTGTTAAAAATATGAAGCACGTTATGCTTGTGCACGACGCGGCCTGGAAATGTTTTCCGCAATATCTCAATAACATGAGAAAGAAAATTTACTACGGGCTTGTTGATCGAGCAATTAAGAAAGCCAGCCATATCATGACAGTCTCCTCTTTCTCCAAAAAGGAAATTGAAAAATATTTTTATGTTGAAAACGAAAAAATAACCGTCAATTATATTGATTGCGATCCTATTTTTAAAGAAGAATATTCAAACGAAACATTAGAGAACATATTAAAAAAACACAATCTTAAAAAAGGATACATTTTTTATGTCGGCGGATTTGATATAAGAAAAAATATCAGCCGGCTCATTGACGCGTACGCGAAAATGTGGAAGAAATACGGTCAAACGATAGCAATTCCAAAGCTTGTTTTAGCCGGTTCTTTTCATTTCCATCTTATCCCTCTGATAACTGACATTCCCGATGAAATAAAAAAAGCCGGTAAAAAATATGGCCTGCCGGAAAAAAAGATCGAATACATCAATTTTGTTGAACCAGAAGATCTGCCGTTGCTTTATCGAGGCGCTTCATTGTTTTGTTATCCGTCACTCTATGAAGGTTTTGGTTTGCCGGTGCTTGAGGCGATGAACAGCCAATGCCCGGTTGTATCATCTGATGCATCCTCTATTCCGGAAGTTACCGGAAAAGAGACGGTATTGCTTGTTGATCCGAAAGACAGCGACGCGATATGTGAGGCAATGTATAATATGATCACAGATAAACAAAAACGCGGCATTTTTACGGAGAACACGAAAAAACGCGCGAAGAAATTTAATTGGAATATTTTTGTTGAAAACACGTTTAACATAATTCATGAGATCACTAAATAGCAAGGATTATATCTTCATTACTTT
Organism: Patescibacteria group bacterium; assembly: GCA_034658815.1. Lineage (GTDB taxonomy): Bacteria > Patescibacteriota > Minisyncoccia > Moranbacterales > DUUL01 > DAOUPS01. The sequence continues at coordinate 7,741 of JAYEFY010000020.1, read as the reverse complement.
TATCGGCTTCACTTTAAGTATTGGACTTATCCTTTTCGGCGTTACCGGGGGCTCGCCGTATCTTTTCTATCTTCTATCACTGATTGCTGTCATCCTTGTCGTTATAAATCCAACCATGCTGTTTTGGCTTTTTCTCGCGGCAATTCCGCTCGACACGACTATTGTTTCTCCGGAATGGCTTCCGATATCATTGCGGCCGTTCCAACTTTTTGGAATTTTGGCAATTGCCGGAACTGTTATCCATTGGATATTTCGTACTTTTGATCTTCAGCCGATAAGCTTCAAAAAGATATGCCATATTTGTTCGATCTTGAGCAAAGAATGTAAGACCGGGGAAAGAGAGAATTTTTTCGGCTGGTTTGACAGAATAATTTTTTGCCTGCCAATTTTTGCTCTGCTGGGTGTTATTAATTCTCCGGATAAGACATTATCACTTAAACTTATGTTTGTTCTTGTTTCTTTCGTCGCTCTTTTTTGGCTTATTCGAACATTTACGCAAACAAAACAGCAAATGTTTGAAGCGTTGTGGTTTTTCGCGGTTGGATCAGTCCCGGTTCTATTTTTCGGTTTCTATCAAATACTGGCCGTCAAATCTGGCTTGATCAGTTTTGAAATTTTCGATCAGAGAATTAACGGCACTTTCACGGAGCCTGATTGGTTTGGAATGTATTTGTCAATTTTAATAGCTGTAATCCTGTGGTTTCGATTCGCGCTCTTGGAGCGGAAAGATAGAACAATGATCGGAAACTTACAGGTTATTAAACTGCTTCGTGCCGCGACGATCGGAGATCTGTTCTTAATGGCAATTTTAATTATACTGACTGTCGCGAGGAGTGCTTGGCTTGGCTTGGCGGCGGTGCTGACTGCTTATATTGTTTTGATCTTCATCCGCAAAAAAGGAACACTATTATCAAAAATTTCATATTCTGTAAAGGAATCGCTTATTCAAGTTGCTATTATTCTTTCCGCGGCGGTTTTTATTTGGGGAGCAGGGCTTTCAACGTTTCATATCGTGAATAGAGCGGCAAGTTCCGTCAGTGGAATGCAGAAGATAACAGTTAGTTGTGAGAAAAACTCAAAAGTTCCCAAAAAGATCGAATCAACAGATCTACTTTCTGAATTTGGCTGTTTTCATATCAATCTTGAAAACATTGAAAAAGAGCAAAAACAAGGCAGGGAAGTAAAAGAAGTTTTTCGTCCGGATCCGAATATTAATGTCAGGAAAAAAATCTACGCGATCTCATGGAGCGAAATTAAAAAACATCCTTTTCTGGGACAAGGACTTGGCTCATCCGGAATTGTTTTGGGAGAAGATGAGCATGGATCGAATTACAATGCTTCAAATATTTTTCTTGAAAGCTGGCTTTCAATGGGCATTGGCGGATTTTTTCTCGTTTTGCTTATTTTTTTCTACCCGATCTTTTGGTCGCTGAAAAATATTTTCAAAGGCCGAAACATCAATTCATCGTCATTTGTTCTTCTAACGGCTTTAGCGGTTCTCATTCCGAATATGTTTAATGCCGGTTTATTGCTGGGTGTCGTTTGGGCCTGGATCGCGATTACCGCGAGAATGGTTGTCAGTACCGAAAAATAAGGATCGAAGCGTGTAAATTCATTAATATGTTGCACTTTGTGCTGAAATGCTTTCTATTCTTCTCTTTGTCATTCTAAAAAGAACCCCTTTTAGTGTAGCGGAGTAACTTCAATCAAAAAAGAGTAAATAAATGTCCATGGCACGTTGTCTCTTTTTGCTATTGACTGCTATTGACAAGATTTAATAAGATGCTAGGATATTAGTATGTTGATGAGAGTGGGCAGGATTGACAAAGAAACGAAAATCCAAGAGACGAAAACCCAAGTAGGTACAAATGCTTGCTGCTGAAGAAATGAAAACCCTCCCTTGCCCACTCTCGATTCTTTCGAAGTTCTTTTTCAAAATAATGAAATTATAGGCCGTGTTATAAAAATGCAAAACAGCAGAACTAAAGTCAGTTTTAAACTGAATTAATACTCTATGCGACTTTGCTGAACAACACGGCTTTTTGTTTATAAAAATCTTGGGGTATCTGAAGGTTGAACCGTATCGAATGAATCGTGGAACCAGCTAATCCGCTTTGGCGAAACAAGGCCATGAATATTGCAATTTTTCCAATTTATTATATAATGGCTTCTGTTAACTTAATATTACGCTTACACGGGGGCGTAGCTCCCGCCTACATTAGCATTCCGGCGGGCAGGCAGATTCCAGCTTCGCAATAATTATATGAATACCTAAAGTTTATTAAAAATTAGAAATTTTAAATTACAAGTTAATTTACGGGGGCGTAGCTCCCGCCTACATTAGCATTCCGGCGGGCAGGCAGCTTCCAGCTTCGCAATAATTATATGAATACCTAAAGAAGTTTATTAAAAATTAGAAATTTTAAATTACAAGTTAATTTACGGGGGCGTAGCTCAGCTGGTTAGAGCGTCTGCCTGTCACGCAGAAGGTCGAGGGTTCGAGTCCCTTCGTCCCCGCCCGAACCAACAAAAAGGCAAAAAATTGCTTATTAAAAAATTTCATTACATAAATTAGATGTTAGATTTTACAGCGTTGTTTACATTTTTTGCTAATTATTTCTATTTGTCATTCCAGAATTTTTTCTGAAACGCAGTGGAAGAAAAAATGTCTGGAATCCAGAGTCGGATTGCAAGAGCGTTTAAGTTAGCTGTTTATTTTATTGTATTCGCGTTCTCTCATCCCTGCCTTGCCGGCCCGCTTCGCCGAATCGAGGCAAGCAGGCAGGCTAGATTCCGGATAAATTTCTCCGCTACTGCTCTAAAATTTTCCGGAATGACATAAAGAAAAACTATAAACAACGCTCCTGATTTCTACATATAAAACATATAATCCATGAAAACATTTAATGAATATTTTAAGATTATTTTAACAGAAAATAAAGACGACAGTCGCAAAGCGGCAAGAGAAGTGAGAAAACTTTTATATAGCTCCCATGACGGCGGTCAATATAAAAAAATTGCGTCAATAATAGAAAATGCTCCTAAGGAGTATGTAAATATTACGGAAGATTGGCGGGAGGAAAATTTTGTTATGGCTGTATCAGTTTTATATTATTTGCATGATAGAGAAAGCCAGCCGGATTTTTTGTTTTCATGGATATTTCATTTACTTCAACATAAGAATGGCAATGTCAGGCATGCCGCCACGCGTATGATAGAGCACGAGATCGGACCGCTTACTGTTCATATTCGTTGTCCAGATTACAAACAAGACAAATCAAAAACAGAACAATCTGATTTTATTTTGTTCAATTTATTTATGAATTTGAATAATCTTTTAGCTGATTTATGGGAGCCAAAATATAAAAAATATAAATATGTTTCATCTCTGCCAACCAGTCCATATAAAACAATCCAAATGATTTTGAGCAAAATGGAATATGATTGCGGCAAGAAATATATGAAGCGATTAGAAAGTCGCTTGTCCAAGCTGTCCAAATAAGCAAGTTAGAAAAACTGTAAGCAATCGTAAAGTTTTTATGAAATAGATTAAAAATGCTTAAAATTATAGTTTTAAGCATTTTTATTACAAAGATTTGTAGGTTATTGACTTGTGTATAACTATTTGTTATACTCCAAGCAGATAATAATTAAAATGTAAAAATATGATCCATTCATTTTCATGCAAGAATTTTTATTCTTTTGGCGATCTTACAACCGTTAATTTTGCCGTAAATGAAAAAGCGCCGGATAATAACGGTTATTTTCCCGCTTCTTCGGAGATTCGACTTTCTAAAATTGAAACTGTAATCGGCCCTAACGCTTCCGGGAAAACAAATTTATTAAAAGTTTTGCCGTTTTTGAAGTGGTTAATAATGGATTCGTCTAACATTAATCCAAATTCTCTATTACCAGTAAAGCCGTTTATGTTTGGCAATCAAAAAAATAAACCAGTTGAGCTTTCGGCTGATTTTGAAATTAATGGCAATATTTATACATACAGCTTTATCTTAGAAAAAGAGAAAATAATTTTAGAAGAGCTGAAAGTTAAAAATAAAGCTAAGCAAAAAATGACAAGCAAAAAGATTTTTTCTCGAGAGTGGAATAGTAAAAACAAAGGATATGATTTAGATGATAAAAATTTTAATCTTCCAAAAGGATTTGAGAATTCAATACGGCCTAACGCCAGTATCGTAAGCGTTGCTGTCCGATTGGGACACAAAGAAAGCCTTAAATTTTTTGATTATTGGAAAAAGGTGGAAACCAATGTTATTGAAGCCGGCTGGATCGGCGATCATCTTTTGCCTAACGCGAGCCAGCAATTAATTGAGGTGTTAAATTTTTACAGCGAAGTTGAGAATAAAACAATTAAAAAAGAGGCTGAAAAACTTTTATCTCGCTTTGATCTCGGCTTGGAATCTTTTAATATCAAAAAAAAGAAAAACGAAAATGAGATAACTATGGCTACTAATGCTACTCACTCTATAAATGGCCAAAAATATGATCTAGATCTTAAATATGAATCTTCCGGCACGAAACAACTTTTTATTTTATTAAAAACCATTCTTTTAGTATTGGCTAATGGCGGCGTAGCGGTTCTTGATGAATTTGATGTTAATCTGCACCCGGAAATAGTGTTATCTTTATATGAATTATTTATTCATCCGGAAACAAATCCCAATAACGCCCAATTATTTTTCAGCACTCATAGCCATTTAGTTTTAAATAAATTGGATAAATATCAGATTATTCTCACTGAAAAAAACACCAAAGGAAAAAGCGAAGCGTGGCGCTTAGACGAAGTGTCCGGCGTTCGCGCTGACGATAATTATTACGCGAAATACATTGCCGGCGCGTATGGAGCCGTTCCTAAATTATAAGTTAAAATAAATATGTCGCGAACTAATCCATATAAAAAGAAGAAGCGGCGGGCAAGGAAAACTCTTCTTATGTTTGGAGAGGGATTTAACGAAGAAATCTTTTTAAAGCATTTAAGAAAGTTATATTCCTATAATAGCGGTACGGCGACAAAAGTTAAAAGCGGGAAAGGCGGAGATGCGCAAAGTATTATTATTGACGCGGACAAAACATACGGCGCTTTTGATAGAAAAATTGTTGTTCTTGACAACGATAAACCAAAAAATGAAATGGTTAAAGCAAGACAAGAAGCAAAAAGAAGAAAAATTGAATTGATAGAAAATACTCCTTGCTTGGAATTTTTGCTCATGTCAATTATTATTGGTAAAAAACTAAACGAGAAAAATTCCAGCTGGTACAAAAGTGAGTTTGAATCAAAGTATCTTGATAGAAAAAAGCGAAGAGAACCAAATGAATATGACAAATTGTTTCCGAAGAAATTATTGGATTCTAAGCGACCGGCAATACTTGAATTAAACAAATTAATTTCAATTATGGAGGGGAAATAGATTGTATTGAATCGGTTGGCGAGGTGGAAAAGAATACTTAATCTTAAATCTCTAAAACTTTTTCTTTTACAATTAAGCTTTTAATTCTCTCTAGTTGCTCCTCAACCGCTTCAAAGTTTTCTATCATTTTGGTGAGAATTACGGGGGAATTGTTCTTGGCTGTGTTGTTCTTTTCCCGCATAATAAACAAAAAAGTCCCATGTTGGGGCTTTTTTAATATATCTAAAATCCACTACAGTATAACAGCTTATATAGCTAATTGCACTACTTATGATTTAAGCAATTGTCACTCAATTTAAAATTGTGATTTCTTCTTCCATTTTCTACCAAAAAAAATAGTAAAAGCAAGGTAAAAATCAATCTTGCTCGAAAATTAAATTACTGAGTTGATTTATAGCTAATAATTTGTATAATTAGGTTACAATCATGCCTAAGTTCTGAGCTTTCGGAATATGGCGCAATATAAATCCTTAGTCATATAAGTGGTCTTCCGACCGACACTTTATGACTAAGGTCGATGCTCCGAAAGGACATCGGGTAGCTCGAAAGAGTTGTCGTCGATTCGGGAGGCCTCTTTTGTTTTGGCAAATTCCAGTCGGCACTTTAACAATTTAGCATAAAGAAAATGAAAAAAACTATCCAGAAGATAGTCGTTTGCGTGAGCATAGTCGTAGCTATTTTTGCAATTGGAGGCTGGCTGTGGATGATGAACTGCCATTTAGCAAGTTTCCTTCAGCCTTGCTACAGCAACACAATTTTTTACAAAATATCAAACACGCTTTCAAAATGTGGGGAAAACAACAAAATTGAATGTCGTCAATAAAATGAAACCAATAAATCTATTCTTAATTTCCGCCTTTTCTTTTCTGGTTGCAAATAATCTACATTTTGTTGTTGATAACGGATTCATCCCAAGAGTTCTTGACCTTATTGGAACGATAACTTTTATAACAGGCGCTTATATTAAAATAACTAAAAAAGTTATTGAATGATGAAAAATTCCTCAAAAAAAATCAAATGGCGAATAACTCTTTTATTTCCTTAAATGCTGAAATCTCCCTCGGTAAGCTGATGGTGCCAAAAGATAAGGGGTCTGAAAGAGGGGTCTGAAAGGGTCAGGTACCTTCATTTACAATAATTAGGTGTCATGCAATACACAACAGGGAGATTTAATTTTCTTAAATTCTTGTTTTACAAATTTTATAGAACTTTCTCAATTCTCAAAAATATCTCTGAAAATTGTGAAAAATTCAAGCAAATATTCTCCAAAAAACCAGCTTCAAAAATTCGAAGATTGTCCCTTCGTCCCACTCGATAAAACTAACAACCTCTCATGAGGCTGTTAGTTTATTTTATTTGTATTACAATAGAAGCATCGGTCGGTGTTTCTATAGATATCTCTAAAATTTAAAAACAAATAATATGTCAGAAAAAAAATTGTTTGAAAAAATTTTATCAGATCAAGAAAAATTTGATTCCGAGCAAGTCTCTTCCGAGATCAGGAGAGAATTTGTTGAGTCCGAGGAAGCAATTTTAAATCATATATTGAGCAAAGCAAGCCCGGAGGAAGCTGAAAATATTCAAAGAGATTATGATGAATACAAAAAAATAGAACGGGAAATTTACGCTGAAAAAGGTGAAGAAATGACAACTAAAGATATCAAAGAGAGAATCCCTAACAATTTTTGGGCAGAGATGATGTATTCCGAAACTTCCTCGGCTAATATCAAAGATCTGAAACTTCCGGATTTTGACGTTATTTGGGAGAAGCACATAAAAGAGAAAGACGAAGAAGAACTTAGGGAAGCGAAAGAAAAAAAACGGATCAACTAAGGTTTTTACAATTAAGAACCTGCGCAGGTTCGAGTCTGCCTGTCCGCCGTATTAGAGGGTAATGCGGTCCATTTATCTTTTGTCATTCTGAGTCCCGAGTACTCGGGATAAAGAATCGCTTCGCGTAGAATAGAATGCAATTCAAAGACAGAGAACATTTCAGCGCAAAGGAATCCCTCTCCCGCTAAAGCGGGATCAGGATGACAAGAAATAAGGTTGTTCTCCAGTATGGCGGACAGGCAAATGCGTTCCAGCGCTAGAGCTTTTTACTTAATGAGCGCGCTTATCTTTCTTTCTTTAAAAATGCTTTTTATATTCCTGCAAAATCTTAGGAAATCCTGAAATAAGAATCAACACAGCTAATTTCCAAACTTTATTTATGCGAAAGGCGGGGGAGAACCTTCGCATTGTCACAACAAGAAGATAGAAATTTTCAAAAATATTTGGCCCAAAAACCAAAAATCTGCGAATATGAGTTATTT
>JAYEFY010000019.1:0-13779 GCA_034658815.1 Patescibacteria group bacterium | reverse complement strand
CTGTTAGAAATTAGAGCGTTATTTACAATATTGCCACTCTTTTGTCATCCCGAACGAAATGAGTGAAGTATGAACGAATGAAGTCGAGGGATCACTTCGCGTAAATAAGTTCACGACCAAGGGATTCCTGCCTGCCGCCTGCCTGCCGGCAGGCAGGGCAGGCAGGGTAGGCAGGATTTCGCTTCGATAAAGAAACGGTGGGCACTGCATACGTGAGTGCGCAGAGCTTCATAAAACTACTTGTATTTCCTCCTTTAATTGAACCCCAAATTCATTGCGCGCCTTCATTTTAATAAAGCTGATCAGAATAATTACATCTTCCGCGGTCGCCTTTCCCAGATTTATAATAAAATTGGCTTGTTTCCTGCTAACCATTGCGTTACCGATTCTCTTGCCTTTGAGGTCGCAGCGTTCAATCAGCCATCCCGCCGGAATTCTGTCAGTTCGGCATTTTACTTCCATGTCATGCTCAAATGCTTCATGAACTTTTTTAGAAACAACAGGATTCTTGAAGATAGATCCCGCAGAAGGAAACTTCGCTAAAGGCGGCTGTTTTTTACTCCTGTGGCTCGCGTATTTAAGAACTTTTTTTTCTATTTCAAGTTTATTTCCTTTTGATAAGTTAATTTCGCAATCCCAAATTATATGATTCTTATTTTCTTTAAACGCGCTATTACGATAACTAAAATTGCAATCATCACAAGATATTTCCATTAAATTACTCCAATTCGAACTTTCACGGTCAACTGTGCGAACAATTGATATGCAATCTTTCATTTCCGATCCGAATGCTCCCGCGTTTCCTTGTATCGCGCCGCCAACCAATCCTGGCACTCCCATAGCCCATTCCAGTCCGGTTAAGCTATTTTTGATTGAAAACGCGGCTAATTTTGAAAGCGGAGTGCCGGCGCTGCTTTGAATGGTATATTTTCCAGATGTTTCTTGTTTGAGTGATAACGCTTCATTTTGAATTTTGATCACAAGACCGTCAAAACCTCGGTCAGAAAACAAAATATTACTCCCTCCTCCTAAAATAAACGTTTTAATATTGTTCGACACTGCGAATTGCTGCGCCTCCGCAAGATCATCAATATTTTCTACAGCACAAAAATATCGGGCTGGTCCGCCGATTTTAAACGTTGTCATTTTTTCCAACGGAATATTTTTTTTGATTTCCATTTCCTTATGCTTCTTTTATTGCTAATAGAGTATTCTTCGCGCATTTTTCCCATGAAAACCGCTTTATCCTCTCCAATCCTTTTTTTACCATTTCCTCCCTTATTGTACGATGTTTCAGAATGTTTTGCAAAATACGGGCCAACTCGCGGCTATCTAAAGAAGAAAATTTCACAACAGCGTCACCGCCAATTTCCGGCAAAGAAGAGTTGTCTGCGACAACGACCGGCGTTTCCGATGCAAAGGATTCGAGGATCGGAATGCCAAACCCTTCGTATAAAGATGGATACACAAATATTTCCGCTTTTCGATAGAGGCAAGCAAGTTCCATAAAATCAATTTTACCGGTTTTAATAATATCATGCGTAAAAGAAGAATTATCAATTCTTTGAATGATTTTTTTCGATAACCATGCTTGCTCCCCGGCAAAAACAAGCTTCATATCATCAAATCCTTCTTTCCTTTTGATCATTTCAAACGCCTTTAAAAGTGTAACGAGATTTTTACGAGGCTGGATCGCGCCCACATAAAGCAAGTATCTGTGTTCGTTTTCTGAATTGGCAATTTTATGCTTTTTCAGTACGCTCAACAATTCGTCCGGAGAGATCTGTTTTGAAAAAAGCCTTTGGTCGAAACCGTGATGGATAACTATGATCTTATCTTTATGGGTTTTCGGATAAAATTTTAAAATATCTTTTTTGGTTGATTGGGAAATCGCGATTATCCTATCAGCACGCTTGATGGCCATATCAGTAAAAAAATTCAGCTTTAAGATATCTTTTCTGGGAAAATGGCCGGAAAATATTTTGAAAGCAAGATCATGAATTGTTATAATATATTTCGTTTCTTTCGGACCAATGAACGGTATCTGCTGAATCGGCATCCAGCATTTATGCGGACGATCAGCGCGCAGTTCATAAGCAAAGCGAGTCTGCGTCCACCACCAAGGATATGGAATCTTTCGATCAATATAGTTTTGGTAAAAAACAGGTTTTAGCACTTTATTGAAATCACTTTTGTGGTAAAGATAAAACGTACTTCTGCCGTCAAGACTGCCAAACCGATCGAGCATGTTTTTTATGTAAACACGCGTTCCATCGATCCTGGCATAGTCTAAATCTGCACAGTCTATGGCAATTTTCATGATCATAATTATGGGACAGCTTCCCTTACAAGGACAAATTAAAAAAGTTGCACGCGTTATTGTCAGTTATCCGCTCAAAATCTTCCACTATTACTTTTCTAATTTTCGAAATTTTTTCAATGACATATCTTACATAAAGAGATTCGTTGCGTTTTCCTCTTGCCGGGACTGGAGCAAGAAATGGGCAATCGGTTTCAACCATAATCCTTTCTGATGGAATCATTCTGATAACTTTGAATATTTCAGCATCTTCTTTTTTGGGAAACGTTATATTTCCCGTGAAAGAAAAAGTCAAATTTTTTAACGATAAAAACTGTTCGGTCTGTAAAATATTTCCGCCATAACAATGCACAACAACTTTCATATTTTTGTATTCGCCTCGTGAAATGATCTCAAACAAATCTTCGTACGCGTCACGGCAATGAATAACAATCGGCAAGTTCGCGCTTTTTGCAATTTTTATCTGCCGTATGAACATTTTTTTTTGTTGTTCTTTGTTTTTATTGTTGTGAAAATAATCCAGACCGATTTCTCCGATTGCCACGACTTTCTTGTTTCGAATAGCATATTCTTCAAGTGCGCCAGCGTTCTTTTCCGACATTCCGCCTAACTTCTTATCTGCGTTATGAGGATGATAGCCAATGGCGCAAAAAATGTTTTCAAAGTTTTTAGCAAGTTCAAGCGTCGACACGATCGTTTCACTGTCAACTCCGATGTTAATAATTGCTTTTCCTCCATGGTTAAAAAACCGCGCTATCACCTCATCACGGTCTTTATCGTAATCCGTAAAATCTAAATGCGAGTGCGTGTCAATCATAATGGGATTGTTTCCTATAACCTTGGAAAAAGATGAACTTTGTCTTTTTTTACAAGACTCTCACAAATGGCGCTGGAAATATTCGGCATGAACGGTTTAAGCCTTAATGCGATATAAAATACGCCTCGCGATAAACCCTCAATGCTTTCCCGGAAAGCTGATTTATCTGATCTTAACAGCTCCCAAGGCTTCTCTTCTTCTATCGTTTTATCTAAATACCGCGATTGTTTCATGATATCACTTAATTCGATTTCTAAGTGTCCCTCTTCTGCCGCGCTTTTCAAGTCTTTGTTATTAATAAAGACTTCTCGCTTTCCTTTGTTAAAATCAAAAGTATAATCAACTTTTTTATAAAGCGTTACAATTCTATTCGTCAGGTTTCCAATTCCATTGGCGAGATCAGCATTATACCGTTCATCAAGCTTTTTCCATGTTATATCAGTGTCCTCCCCAAATACGCCAAAACTTAAAAGCAAGTACCGGGTCGCATCAGAACCATATCTTGCGGACATTTTTAAAGGATCGATTACATTGCCCAGAGACTTGCTCATTTTTTGATTGTCGACGGTAATAAATCCATTAACTAGAACCTTTTCGGAAGGCGGAAGATCGGCTGCCATAAGCATTGCCTGCCACATTGCGGTTTGCTGCCTCAAGTTGTCTTTCCCGCAAAATTGGGTAACCGGCCACCATTTTTTGAACATATCCATGTCATGCGGCCATCCAATCGCTGAAACATAGTTAATAAGCGCGTCAAACCATACATACATTATATGTTCAGGATCTCCCGGAACTTCGATTCCGCAAGGCATTTTTTCCTTTAGGCGTGAAATACTAAAGTCTTCAAGTCCTCTGTTTACAAACGCAACAATTTCATTATATCGCTTGGCAGGTTTTATAAAATCAGGATCTTGCTTATATAAGCGCAGTAACTTTTTTTGAAGAACAGAAAACTTGAAAAAATAATTTTCTTCTTCTATGATCTCAATTTTCTGATTCGGATGATCCGGGCACTTCCCGTTGATAAGATCCGAGTCTGTTTTTTCCAATTCACATCCTACGCAGTATTTTATCTTGTATTTTTTCTTATAAATAAAGCCGTTTTTATCACACGTTTTCCAAAATTTTTGAGCAGCTTCAACGTGAAGATCGTCTGTTGTACGAGTAAATAGATCATACTCAATATCCAACTTCTCACACAACTTTTTAAAATGGCGGACTTGTTCATCACAGTACTGCTTTATTCCCTTTTTTTCTTTTTGAGCTTTGCGAAAAATTTTCAAGCCGTGCTCATCAGTGCCGACATTTAGCAATGTTTCATAACCAAAAAACGAATAAAGCCGCTTGTACGCATCGGCCATAACAAACTCTCGCGCATGAGCAATGTGCGGTCGCGCGTTTATATACGGCAATGTTGTTGTAAAATATTTTCTCTTCATTCGTCTATTTTTTTGGAATTACAAAGCATCTTTTCCTCTTCTTGCAATTCTTGTGTCGCTTTTTGTCTGGAAATATAGAAACGCGACAAGGCAAAAACAAGCAATGATGATAATATTATGCCGCATAAGCTGAAAAAGAACTGCATAAATGACTGGTAAAATATTTCCAAATCGAACATTCTTAGCCCAATCGCGCTCATTGAAAGCGGAGGAATAAGCGCCACGGCAATCGCGGTGCCGGCAAGATACTTATGTAATTCGGTGCGAATTACCGATAATGATGCCGCCATTCCCGCCACAAGCGCAACAAGTAATGATTCGAGTGAAACTCCGACGCGCAATATCATCTCTTTGTTCATCTGGTCATGTTCCACCCTATCAAGCAGAAAAGCTGTCGCAAATGAAAATACAATTACATAAGCAACGGAAGTAAAGATAACGCGTAAAGAACGGTAGATCAATTTAAAATCCGCCATTCCAATTCCCATGGCTACCGAAAGTATCGGGGAAAGCATCGGAGCAATGATCATTCCTCCGATAATAACTGCCGCGTTATCGCCTATGATTCCCAGGGTGCACAAGATCGCGGAAACTGTCATCATCATAAAATAGCTTTTTCGCGGACTTGACGACTCGATAATTTTTTCGATTGCGTCTCTTCGCTCCTGTTCGGTAATATCGCTGAAAAGATTATTCGAAACAGAGTTTGCTTGATTGCTTTGCGCTTTGTTCTGATTCATGAATTATTATGTTATGGTTAGATCCTGTTATTGTCAATTTCTTATCATTACACATTATTATACCAAAAAACAGCCTTTTATTCAACGTGTGCGCTTGAATAATTTACCGATATAGTCTAAGGTTGCTAATAGTTGCGTGGCTGTATCAAAATTAAAGTGCGGATGTAATAATTTTTATATGAGGTGTTCAGTAATTATTGTAAACTATAACAGCAAGACATACTTGGAAAAATGTCTTGAGAGCATTGAGGATCAACTTGTACGCAATAAGAGATCATCAAATTCGTTTGAGTTTGAAGTGATCATTGTAAATAATGACAAGCAGTCCCTCTTGCTGGAAAATTCACATTCTTTTGATTTACACATCATTAATAATGAAAAAAATGAAGGTTTTGGAAAAGCGCATAATATCGGGATTTCTCATGCACAAGGAAAATATATTTTTCTTCTAAATCCGGATACTTTACTTCAAGACAGCTCTCTTATTTATTTAACAGACCAACTCGACAAACACAGCGATATAGGAATCATCGGACCGAAAATAATTGAATATAAAAGGAAACAACCCCAGCCATGGACATGCGGAGCAAAGACAAATTTACTTAATATTATTTTTCGCAATACCCTTAATAAGCCATGGAACAAAAAACATCCTGTTAATGTGGACTGGGTCTCCGGAACAGCGCTGTTGATGCGTAAAGCGCTTTTTGAAAAGGTTGGCGGTTTTGACGAGAATTTCTTCATGTATTTCGAAGACCAAGACCTATGTCTTCATGTTAAACAACAGGGGAAAACAATTATTTTCTATCCGTATGCTTCAATCATTCACTTTGACGGCAAAAGTTGGAACAATCACTCAAAAAAGAAAGCTGTTTTTTATAGATCACAAGCTTATTTCTTCACTAAACATCATAATTCGATCCAGATATTTTTTCTAAAATTTCTGAGAGTGTTAATGAAAGGAGGATAATTCACAATTTAAACCATGTGGTATCCACTTTTTTTGATTTTTGCTGCGATACTTCCCTTTAGTTTCGCGTTAAATCCTACAAGCAACATAGATCTGCCAATAACCAGATTGCTTATTCCGATAATTTTCGCGCTTTGGCTTTTTAGCGGTTTCTTCAAAAAAAGCGTTGCGGTTGACACGCGCGTACGATTTTTCTTGTTGCTTGTTTTTGTGTTAATATCATCATTTTCAATGTTTTGGGCGCTTGATCCATCATTCAGCTTTCGGAAAGTTCTTTTTCTTTCTTCGTCCATCCCATTATATTTTGTCGCTTTCTCTGCCACAGCAAAAAATGAAAAGCGGAAAAAGGTATTGACAATTTTGGCATCGTCGGGCTTCGCCGTATCGCTGTTTGCTTTATCACAATTCTGGCTGCAATTCTTTGTTGGCATTGATGCCGCTCTTTCGATCATTAAATGGTATGTTCCTTTTTTTCTGGGAAGTTCTTTTTCCGATCTTGTTCTCGCATTCCCAAGCTGGCTAGTGAACATTTCAGGAAAAACCGTGTTAAGGGCGTTTGGCTCTTTCCCTGATCCCCATCTCTTTTCTCTATACGTCAACATGCTCATTCCGATCTCATTTTATCTTTTTTCACTTACAAAAAAACGGTTCTTCTTGGCTGCGGCAATTATTATGTTTTCCGCCAGCATATTGAGTTTCTCCAGAGCGTCATATTTTTCACTGGCAGCGGGAACTCTTTTTTTTGTTTATACTTCGAGTGGGTATTCCTTTATTAGAAAATATTTTGCAGCCGTAATTCTTGTTGCTCTTTTAGTGATTCTCATTGTGATCACCCCCAATCCGTTAACCAACCGCTTTATTTCCTCCCTTAATGTTAACGAAGGCTCAAACAGCGGAAGAATTGCGATGTGGACAACTGCAATCCAGGGAATAAGAGAATACCCGTGGAAAGGGGTTGGTATTGGCAACTTTTCTTATTACGTTGACCCTGAAATTACTGTGCGCAATCCAATCTATGCCCATAATATAATACTCGATTTCGGAGTAGAAACCGGGATTTTAAACGCTCTCATTCTTATTGTTTTGATCTTGAGTCCCGTTGCGCTTTATTTTAGAAAACAAAAACCGTTAAATTTGGCAATAGCTGTCACTTTCATCATTTTTCTTGCACACTCCATGTTTGAAACACCATTTTTTTCCGTTCGAGTTTTTCCTTTATTTTGTATTCTTTTAGCGCTAAACAACGATGGCTAATTTTTTGGCTTATCTAACCGTTTTTTTGCTTCCTGTTTATTTTGTTCGTATTCCAATTGGAAGTATTGGAACAATAAACTTGCTCGACTGCTTGTTAACGGCAAGTATTGCGATTCAATTATATACATTTCAAATTCGCCGCAATCGAAGTTTTTTACTTCGTGTGACAAAAAAATATTGGCATGTTTTTTTGTTTCTCTTGCTTTTTATCGTAAGTTTTTTATTTTCGTACATCACTAATATATCAGCGCGGAATTCGATTGATGGTTTGGGCATACTGAAAAGTTTTGTTATTCTTCCAATATTGTTCGCAGTCGGAATATTCTTGCTGGCACAGAAGAAGCAAATCAGTCTTTACGTTTTGCTTACCGCTTTTTTTGCCAGCGCGGTGATGCAAAGTTTTATCGGCTATGCTTACACGCTTCAAAACTATCTCACTTATGATAACCGCCTTGGAATATTTTACGAATCTCCCAATCAATTTGCGATGATACTTGCACCGGCAATTCTTATCGGGCTTTATTTTCTGCAATGCTCAGCCAGAAAGAAACTAATCTTGAAAAATTATCAAAAATTTCTTTTGTTGACCGGCATCTTATCCTTGTTGTTTTCACTTTATCTAACTCATTCACACGGAGCATGGATCGCACTGATGATCTCTTTTGCCATGTTAGCGCTTATTCCGGTAAAACGACTGCGAATTGCCGGCATTTTGACACTGCTTATTCTGGCCACTGGCAGTTTAATAATTTTTAATCTCTCGTCGATTCTAGGCCTTTTCCGCTACGCGCCGTCTGTTCCCGCAACAGCCATTGATTCAAGAATTACAATTTATACAGTATCGCAAAAAATTTCGTTAAAAGATTGGCTTTTAGGAATCGGTCCCGGCAATTTTCAAAGTAAATACTTATCGGTGCAGCCGCTTTTTTCACCTTTCCCTCAATGGGCGGCTCCGCATGCCCACAATAATATTTTGCATCTTTTTATTGAAGGCGGAATCGGAGCAATGCTTTCTTTTGCTTTTCTTGTTTTCTTTTTCTGCTGTTGCAAAAGAACAAAGAAGCCCTGCACAGGCTTCTTCATTGTTGCTGTTTATTTACTGCTCCACGGAATTGTCGATACGACATTGTGGAGAAACGATATTTCAGTGTTATGGTGGCTCGCTTTTATGCTTTCAGGGACTGTTCCTTTTCAAATAGCCAATCGGTAGAGCGATCCTGATCTTCTGTCGGTAAAAAAGAGGTACTTTTCGCTGCTATCAAGAAAAAGATCAACGGCATCAATTTTCACAGGCATTTTTTCAACATCAATTAGCCGTTTCTTTTTACCATCAATTGTATTTATTCTCCAAAACGTATCCGCCGAATAAAATTTTTCATCATTCCAGTCATCCGGGAGTATTGCCAAATCAGACATGCCATTCAGCATCCCGCAGTAAACATGAACATTGTCTTTCGACCAAGTACATTTTTTAACCGATGTTAAAAAATTAAGCCCTTTAAATTCGCTTAATTTATCATTGGCCGCGCCAATTAAAAGCCGTTTACCTCCTTTTTCTTGCAAATACGATGCCAGAACATGCTTTCCGTTGTGCGACCATAAATAGTCCGCGCCAAAAGCTCCTTTATATTCAAGTATCTTTTTGTTATTTCTCCAATCGTAGCACTCAAAATTTTCTTTTACATGCGCGCTGGGTGAAGGAAAAAGGCAAACTTTGCTTTTTTTGAATGATGTGATCAGGTTGATTTGCTTGTAACGCAGATCTTCAATGATTACTTCTTCGCTATCATCTTTATTGGGATCCATCATTCCAAGAACTCTATTTCGTGTTTTAGGATTGTAGTACTTATAAATAATTTTACTTCCCTTCGCGCCCCATACTGCCACATCAATATTCTCGTTCAATTCTTTTGCGCTATTATCGTTTAAATTGTAAATATAATACCTGTTTCTGTCCTTGATCAAAGCTTTTTGTTTTTTCACATCCCAGTCAATGCTTTTGACATCAATAAAAGGATGCGCGCCAACTGAATTTTTTGTTTTCCCGTTAAAATCCACAAACAAAAAACGTTGATTCTGATAATAAAGCACTTGGGATGTGCTTCCGGCAAGCGTTGCTCCATGAACACCGCTTTCAACAAGTTTTATCAGCTTCTCCACCCATTTTGCGTTTTCGTCATTAACTTTATTTTGTGAAGTATCGCCATTTTGATCGGCTGTAATAGAATCAATTCCTTTGGGATCATCAAAAAATATCTTTTTGGCAACAAGCGCCGAAAGAGCAATGATAAAAACGATCAGGGCCGTGATAAATATCTTTTTTAACATAGTTCAATTTTTCAGGATCTGTCAAATTATGGGGCATGTTCCGGATCTATATATTGGGGAATAGTTGATACTGCTTCTATCGTCCCGCTGATAAGATCCGGGTTGATAAGAAAAAGCGTAATATACGCGACAAGGGCAATCGCCAGTCCGGTCAAAGCGCTGTATATCATGTCTTTTCCATCCGCCATTTTCGAAGCATTGCCGGCAGATGTGACAATATAGGTGAAAGCGCCGACGCCGACCATAATTATCGCCAAAATAGCCACTATCCCAATAGAGAAATTGTAAAGCATTTTCAGGAATATTGGAAAGTCGCTTGTCGTTCCTTGCCCGGGAATTTCTTCATGAGTGGTATAGCTCCCCAGCGCAGCGCCAGCAACGCCAAACGCAAATACCAGTATCAATCCCCATAAGATCATTTTATTTCTTTTTTGTATTTTCAGGATCATAGTCTTTTATTTAACTGGATCGCGTAAGAAAATCCAAATAACACAAACCACACTAACGCCATCGCCACGGCCAATCTTATGCTGAAGATCAAATAGTGCGGAGCATTCGCGAGCGATGACGCAAGATACTCCCTCAATGTCGGATTTGGACCAAGCGCGAAAGGAGAATCACAATGCAAACGAATTGTGACTGATTTATCATTGGTAAGCGTGTGAGTGTCAAGCATTTTCCACGCATCGTCAAGCAATGCCGCATGGTCAGGTGAAAATTTCTTCTCCACTCTGGCAGTCAGATCAAATCCTGAACCGTACATGCCTTCCGGATCCATTGTAAACTCGATCTCGTCGCCCGCAACGGTAATTCCCATCGTAGGATAATCCGCAATAAAATCAGCATCCACGAAACTGCCGTTGAGATACCACATCAGATGAACTTCGTTGTCAGCAAGTATAATATCGTCACCCGGATTAGCCGGATCCCCTTCCAGGTCCTCAATAAGAGTTGCCGCGGCATTAATGGTCAGATAATCCGGAACTATGCGCGCCCTGAAATTCACTTGAGTGCCGGGATCAGCTTCAAATATATCCAACGATTCCGTTTGATCCCATCGTATGGTGGGAATAGCCTCCGTAGCCGGGTTACCTCCATTTACAGCTGAAACGCTTAGAGAGCCTCCCGGTCCCGTAATTGCCTCAATTACCGCGACGGGATTATTCACTGATATTTTTCTGCCTGCAATGATATCCGTCAAGACACCGCCGCGATTTTTTTTGTAGGTAACGGTAATATCCTGCAAACTGCTTCCGGTTCCGCCCATTGGCAGAAATATAATATTGGAATTGGAATTATTTGCTCCGGGATAAGCATCCAAATCAAACGGGGGTTGTACCGGTCTTCCGTTAAACTGCCAAGCAAATCGATCTCCGGCGTTAATGCCGCCAAGCACATTCGCTTCAACAGCTATCACTTGGTATCCGAATACGGGACACACGTCTCTGTATAATGGATTTCCTCCGGCGCCGCATATTTCAACATTTTGCGCCCATGCGTTACCTGAAAGGCCGGGACCGGGAACTATGGTTGTGTTGAAAATTCTCAATGCAAGATCCTTCCTGGCAACCGGAATTATTATCGACTCGATCGCCCCGATCGGAAGATTGCGCGCATCGACATCACTGCCGCCTATAAGTTCGGGGTGCTCGCTCACAATAAGCGTCACAAACAGAAATACTTTGTCATCTCCGCCAAATAATCCACCCATCGGTTTGAACTTTAGATGTTTTACTCCCATGCCCTGCTCAAAAGATTCAAATTCAATATCTCCGGCGCCTAGTGGCGGTCCGAATGGTTCGAGATGATCATCGGTTCTGCGAATAGTCCAACTGTAGAAAATGAAGTCCTCATCAACATTATCATTACTCATTGTTGATGAAACAGTGACCAGGTCTGTTCGTTGTTCCTCCAGAATCGCGGTTGTATCGTCAAATTGCGGATTTTTCGGAATGTAATCCAATTCAGGATCAAGTTGTTGATCACTGATAGAATTAACCGGCACTGCGGCAAGATAACCAAAGCCGACATCGCCCTCGCCGGGACTGCAATGATCCCCTGAGATAAACGTTCTGCTTTCATCTTTCCGAGCGCAAATATCCGGCATCGCCCACATGATCTTATGATAGGCATTCAGGCCCGGTTCAACAATTTGAGAAAGTGACATGCCCTCAACAATGACTCCCACATGATCTCCGTCAAGATATTTCCATGTAAACTGATTCTGATTGAGACCTACAAGATCTGCTTCATCTTCAACACCGTCACCATCAGTATCCGGATTATTTGGATCCAATCGCCAGCATTCCTCCTCGGCAAGCCCAAATGAACCGTCTCCCAATTCATGTCCGGAACAGCTTGGAAACTCATGCTCGCACTCAATGATCAGATCGCGGCCAGCTCTAGTGTTAGCTCCTGCATTATCCGCGGGATCGTAAACCTTGATTCCGAAATTGTGCCTGTAACAGCGAGTAATCGCGGCCGTATCCACTATCTGTTTATCGGGATCGGCTAAAACAGCCGGATCATCGTCATAGATCCCCACTCCATCCCCTTCTTTCGCGCCAACGCCGTCTTGTCCGCCATAGCTCGCGTAAAAACCGTCATTATCAGTATCGGTAGCGTAAGTTTCGCCAAACAATTCCGGATCATATTCTCCGCGAGCAATGATCCCCATTGCCCGTTCTTTAGCGCCAGCTATTGTTTCTCCGGCAAGAGGGGTTCCTGTTGCCGAATCCGTTCTCAAAACATACCAAGTGTAGTAGAGATCTTCCGTTACATTTTTAAATCCTTTTACTGAAGCGATGGCCGTCACTTTTTCCCCTTCTTCCGGATCTGTCTTGTCAAAATGTATTTCCACGGTAGGAGCAACCGCTTTTTTCTTTGATCTTCGAATGATATTGCGATCATACCCATACCTGTTTTCCAGTTCTTCCGCAAACTCATCTGTAAGACCGCCAACACCAATATCACCTACATCAATTGAAATGGGCGTTAAAGCAAGAACAGGAATACTTTGAGTGATAATGAAGCCAAGCATAACAGCAAAAACTATTTTTTTTATTTTTTTTATTTTTTTCATATTTTATTGAGTTAATTTATAGGCAAAAACAAGATCAATTAACAAAATGTAACCCCACGATAAAAACGATGAGATAATAACCGATCTGTTAACATAAGCAATATATCCTAAAAACAGGTTTGGAATGAACAGCAAAATTGCTTGTCTTACGCCGGGAAACACGCCAATATATATAGCGCATAGCACAACGAGCATAGCCTGCAAAACAATAGCGCCGGCAACGCCGGCAACGCCGGCAAATGATCTTAAAACAAATCCGCGAAAAAAGAACTCTTTTGCGAAAACAATAATCGGAATAGCTGTGATCTCAAGAAAGATCATCAGATCTTTATCCCCCAGTATCCATTTCGACACCGACATATACTTCTCCCAATCTAATTGTACCACAAGCACCCACATTACCGCAACAAAAACCGCAATGGCAAGGATTCCCTTCAGTATTCCTTTTTTAATAAAATTTAAACAAAGAAAATAATCGCTTGTTTTTTCCCGAAAAATATATCTGATCGTGAAAAGAGGAGTAAGAAAAAAAAGAAAGAAAGAAAGAAACGCTAATTCCACAACACCATCTGTCTTAATATTTGAAACAAAAAATTTAGCCAGTAAGACAATTAACACATATTCTATCAGCACAATAAGAAATTTCGCCTTGTTTTTGTCTTTGACAATAAGCATAAGTATTCAGCTCTTATTTGGAACTTTTTAATAATTATTTTTCATCTCCCTCACTTTCCTCTTGCCCGCCCATTGCCTGTTCCAAAAACTGCTTGGCTTCCTGTTTATACTTGCCGATCTCGTCCAATATCACATTTTCAAGATCTGAAATATT
>JAYEFY010000018.1:0-39760 GCA_034658815.1 Patescibacteria group bacterium | reverse complement strand
AAACTTAATTTGTTTCTGCATTACTATAATTACCAAAAGAAACACCGGGGATTGGGAATGAACGGACTGACTCCCATGCAGAAGTTGCAAGAAGCAAGAAGTGTAAACTTGACGCTGCAATGCTACAAGGCTTGACAAAAGAATAATAATGTGATTTAATGGACTTGTCTCGTTCTTTACAGTAGTCACTCAGTATATTTAAATGCTGAGAGGAAAGTCCGGACACCTCTGAATTTGGAATGTTTCCATAACAGGAAAAGGACAGTCGGTAACCCCGACCGGTATAGTGGTAACATTATACAAGGGAAAGTGCCACAGAGACAATACTATCCCGCTTAGGGAAATTGCTCCTTTAGGCGGGAGAAAGGTGAAAAGTGCATTAGTGCCGTTGTTTTTTTAAAATAATCGGTTACAGTGCTTGTCTGTCAGCAATGGCAAGGCATGGTAAACCCTGTCCGGTGCAAGGCCGTGTCGCCATATCAATAAAACGCTTGCATTATTAAGTAGAACGTTTTATTGATGTGGCGAAGTGCCGCTCAA
Organism: Patescibacteria group bacterium; assembly: GCA_034658815.1. GTDB lineage: Bacteria > Patescibacteriota > Minisyncoccia > Moranbacterales > DUUL01 > DAOUPS01. The sequence goes on along the minus strand of JAYEFY010000018.1, from coordinate 39,220 downwards.
ATCATGCAGTGATGTATGATGAAGATAAATGGCTGCACGCACGCGAGTGCGACAGAATCCGGCTTATATTTACGAGGCAAAAAGCAGTTCCAAGTTTTCGGAGCTGCTTTTTTATATGAAGGGATTGCCGCTAAATCAACAAAGTTCATTCGGGAGCCAGTCTCACAATATATTGTGATTTGTCAAAAACAGTGATACAATTAAACATTATTAAATAAGGTGCGTATTTCGATAACAGATATTAAAGGCTATTGGCATATAGGCTGTATGGCTGTATTTTAGGGAGTCCTAATGCTTATAAGAATTACGTTAATGAAGAAATCAGAATTATTCTTCAGCGCGTTGCAGGTGCCGGTTGATTATCTTATGATCATATTTGCGGGCTTTTTGGCATATGTTTTGCGTGTCAATCCAAGTATTCAAGAAAGCCATCCGATACTTTATCAGCTTGGAAATCGACAATATGCCGAGATGGTTTTAATAGTCGCGGCCTTTTTTATTATTGTATATGCTATTGACGGTTTGTATAATATCCGAGCGACCAAGCGGATATCAAAAGAGATCTATCAAGTTTTTCGAGCGACAGTTATTGGACTAATGATCATTATTGTGGTAATTTTCTTGAATCGTGAACTTTTTTCTTCACGGTTCATTATTTTAAGCGGCGGAGTTCTAATTGTTGTATTTGTTTCGCTGGGACGAATCGCGCTGGGATTTTTTCAGCGTTTTTTATTGAAATGGAAGGGAATCGGCGTTCACAGATTATTGGTAGTGGGAGCTAATAATATCTGCAGTTCTTTGAGGCGAAAGGTGAAAATGTCTCCCGAGCTTGGATATCAAGTTATCGGACACATTGATGAAGTGGACATTGAACGTATAAAGCGCATAAAAAAGATCAAGGGTATTGACGAGATCATTCAGTGCTCGCCGGATGTCAGCCGTGACAGATTGCTTAATCTGAAAGAATATTGCATGCAGAATAGAATAGAGTTCAAGTATGTTCCGACATTACTGCAAACTTCAAATTTAGATCTAGGCGTTTTTTTGGGAGAGCCGATGATCAAAATAAAAAATACGCCTCTTGATGGCTGGGGAAAAATTCTTAAGCGCGGATTTGATATTGCAGGCGCTATAAGCGGAATTATTTTTTTTGGTGTTCCAATGTTTGTCATCGCGCTGTTAATATGGTTTGAATCAAAACGCCCAATTATTTTTTTCAATGAACGCGTCGGGCATAAAGGAAATTTTAATTTGTATAAGTTTCGCTACATTAAAAATAAATATTGCCATGGACAACAGTATTCGTCTGAACATAATCGGAGAGCGCTGATGTATTTACAGAAGCTTATCGAGAAGCAGTCTATTAAAAACGGACCAATCTATAAAATAAAAAATGATCCGCGCAAAACAAAGATCGGCGCGATCCTTGAGCGTTGTTCCCTTGATGAATTTCCGCAGTTTTTTAATGTTTTAAAAGGCGAGATGAGTTTGGTCGGTCCGCGGCCTCACCAGCCGATCGAGGTAGAAAAATATGAGGATTACCAAAAAAGAGTATTGACCATTAAGCCCGGCATTACGGGAATGGCTCAAATATCAGGACGCAGCGATCTTGAATTCAAAGACGAAGTAAGGCTTGACACTTACTATATTGAAAATTGGTCGCTTTGGTTTGATATCAAAATTATTCTTAAGACATTTCCGGCGCTTCTCATAAAAAGAATAAACTAATATTGATTATCCATGAGCCTTGATCTAAAAAAAGTTAAAAAAATATATATTGTCGGCATCAAAGGCTCCGGTGTTGTAGCTTTTGCGGAAATATTTCATACGCAAGGCAAAGAAGTTGTCGGCTCGGATGTGGACGAAACGTTTTTTACCGATGAAACCTTGAAACGGCTGGGTATCAGATTCTATGAGGGATTTAACGTTGAAAACGTAAAAAAGGAAATGCCAATCGATCTTATAATTTATTCCACAACATATAACGAAAATAATAACCGGGAAATTCGTTATGCGAAAGAAAATAATATTGATATTATTTCTTATCCGGAGCTAATCGGCCTGTTTTTGAAGCCGCATTTTGGAATTGCGGTATGCGGTACGCACGGTAAAACAACAACGACGGCCATGCTTGCTTTGGCGATGAAGGAGGCCGGAGCGGATCCAACAGCGATTATCGGGTCGAAAGTAAAACAGCTCAAATCAAACGTAATGATAGGAAAGTCGAATTATTTTATAATTGAGGCCGATGAATACCAAAACAAACTTTCGAAATACGATCCGCTTGGCGTAATTCTGACAAGCATTGATTATGACCACCCTGACTATTTTAAAACATTCAATGATTACAAAAAAGTTTTTGAAGAATTTATCAAGAAGATCCCCAAACATGGCTTCCTTGCAGCTTGGGGTGAAAGCGCTGATGTTGTTCAAATCGCTAAAAAAGCGAAATGCAGGATAATTTTTTATGGAATATTTGCCAACGAACAACTTGAAAATGACCTAAGAGAGGAATGCGAAAAGATGAATGTAGCGATCATTAAAGTTCCCAGTGATTTATCCCTTGATATTCCGGGAAAACACAACCTGCTTAACGCGACCGCTGTCATTGCGGTAGGCGATCATCTCGCGCTTGATCGTGATAAAATAATAAAGTCGCTGAAAGAATATCGCGGTGCCGCGCGCCGGTTTGAGTTGATCGGTGAAAGCAATGGCGCGATACTTATTGATGATTACGCTCATCATCCTGAAGAAATAAGAGCGACTCTTGCGGCCGCTCAAGAAAAATACCCGAGTAGAAATACAATATGTGTTTTTCATCCGCACACATATTCTCGCACCCGAGTGTTATTGGATGAGTTCTCGCAAAGTTTTGAAAATGCAGATGAAGTGATCGTGCTTGATATTTATGGCTCAGCCAGGGAAAAAGACACAGAGGACATTCATTCAAAAGATCTTGTTAAGAAGATCATGAAATATAAACAAAACGTTGAATATATTCCCACTATTGAAGAATGTTACGCTTATTTGAGAGATAAGATCGATCAGAATGATGTTGTTATCACAATGGGAGCCGGAAATGTCTGGGAGCTCAATGCAATGCTTATTGACCAGAAAATAATTTAAGCATGATGAAAAAGCAATTTTTTACCCACACCAATGAAGAAATGTGGAATGTCGCGCGAGAAACCACGCGATCTTTTCGTGATTGCAATGTTGTTCTTTTGAGAGGCGAATTAGGCGCCGGAAAAACAACGTTCGCGCAGGGAATATTAAAGGCATTTGGCGCGGAAGAGCCTTTTACGTCTCCGACATTCGTTATAATGAAAAAGTACGATATCAAGCATGAAAAATTTGAAAATGTTTATCATTTTGATTGTTATCGCGTAAATAGCTATGACATTGAAGATCTTGGATGGAAAGAGATCATTAGCAACAAAAAAAATTGCGTGCTGGTTGAATGGCCGGAAAAGATTTGGGATATTATCCCGGAGAAATACTGCCTGATTGATCTTTCGATCATTGACAAAGATAAAAGAAAGATTGATGTTAATTTGTAAAAAGTTTTAAACCTCATGAAAACAAACCCGGAAGTTTTCAAAGCCTACGATATTAGGGGGGTTTACAAAGAAGATCTTGATGAAGAGACCGCCTATAATTTAGGGCTAGCTTTCAGTGAAATGAGGCGCAAAGAATTAAATAAAAAAGATGGAATTAAAGTTGTTGTGGGAATGGATATGCGTTTGTCATCACTAGCGCTAAAAAAAGAGCTTATAAAAGGCCTTACGGATAGCGGACTGGATGTAATTGACATTGGACTGTCTTCGACACCCACATTTTATTTTGCCGTAGCCCATTATAATTATGATGGCGGGATATTGGTTTCGGCATCGCACAATCCAAAAGAGTATAACGGTTTTAAAATTGTACGGGAAAAAGCTCTGCCTGTTAGCAGGGATTCAGGGATGTTTGATCTGAGGGATTCGGTAATGGGCGAAAAGTTGGTTCCAAGTAAAGCAAAAGGAAAAATAGAAGTGAAAAAAGATGTCTTGAAAGATCACATAGAACATGATCTGAAATTCGCAGATCTATCCAAGATCAGGTCTTTTAAAATAGTAATTGATCCCGCTAATTCGATGGGCGCCCAATATTTTGATGAATTGTTTGAGCGCTTGCCTCATAATTTAGTGAGAATGAATTGGCAATTGGATGGAACTTTTCCATCACACGAAGCGGACCCGTTGAAGTTCGAGAATATGGCGGATCTGCGGAAAAAAGTTAAAGAAGAAAAAGCGGACATTGGAATCGCCACCGATGGTGACGGAGATAGAATTTTCTTTGTTGACGAACAGGGAGAAATAGTCGATCCGGGAATTCTAAGGGCGATCTTGTCTAAAATATTTTTACGCGAAAATCCCGGAGCGAAAATCGCTTACGATATTCGTCCGGGAAGAATAACCTCTGATATTATCAAAGAAAACGGCGGTATTCCGATAGTTACTCCGGTTGGACATTCTTTGATCAAAGCGCAGGCCGTCAGAGAAGGAGCGGTCTTTGCCGGAGAGTCGTCAGGGCACTTTTTTCTGAACATGGAAGAGGGATGCTATGAAGTGCCGATGATCGTTACCCTTAAATTATTGCAGGAAATTTCGGAATCGGGAAAGACCTTTTCTGAATATGTCAAACCCTACAAAAGATATTACCATTCGGGAGAAATAAATTCAGTTGTTGACGATGTACAAAGAAAAATTAAAGAAATAAAAGATAAATATCAAGACGGCAGGCAGAACGATCTGGACGGCATCACGGTAGAATATGAAGACTGGTGGTTTAATGTCCGCGGCTCTAACACGGAGCCGAAAATACGTCTCAATCTAGAAGCCAAAGCCGAAGAATTAATGGAAGAGAAGAAGGACGAAGTGCTTAAGGTTATCCGCGGTTAAGTTTCTACCTTTGTAAAAATTTAAAAAACGGCTCTACAGTAGAGCCGTTTCTTAAACTCGTTTTTGATTATTGGACTTTTGTGGGTTCAACGGTTCCTGCCTTGAAGCTTTGCTGTTTAATTTATCGGTTTGGATCTTCGCCAGATCATTTCAAACAAAGCCGTTAAAGCGTCGTTGATTTTTTTGTTTTCAATAACAATGCATAAAGTATCCGCCGGGATCATTATGGCTGATTTGTCAGCATAAAGATACAGCATAATTTTAAAATCTTGCAGAAAAGCGCTGGTCCGCAATTTAATTTTATGGTCGCGGATAACAAATTCATCTTTCTCACTGGAGGGAACAACTGTGCGGGAAGAAATTCCCAGTTTTTTCTTTTTAGCCAGCAACTCTTTCCAAAAATCAAAACCGATTTTAAGTGCCTGCTTGATATCCCCTTCAATGGTCAACATTTCGTCTTTTTCGGGATTTAAAGAATTTATTTCCTCCAATATTTTTTTAAGCCCACCCATTGTATCATAAACTTGAACACGATTGCCCGCTCCCTGCTTTTCAAAAAGCGTTTTGAGCTGGGGCATTAAAGCCTGCAGAAAAAATCTTTGCTCCCGCATTCGCGATAAAAAAGATTCCGGATCCACGGCAAAATACTTTTTCCTTTTCCGCTTGATTTCAATGCCGACCAGTTCTTTAGTCACCATTTTTTCAATGATAGCGTAAAGCGTCGTACGCTTGATCCCGGAGCTTTTGGAAACTTCTTGCAAAAACTGGGGCCCTTTTTCCAAAAGGGATAAATATATCTTAGCTTGACCGGATGGCAAGCCGATTCTTATCAGTTGTTCTTGTGTTATCATAAAGTGTTGTTATAAAATGACGCTATTTTTGACGCTATAATTTATTATTTCCACTTATTTCTGCTTATTATAGTATCAAATACTTTTTAGTTTGTCAAGTTGTTTGACATATTGGTGATAAACTACTTAGACTTAGCTTGTATAATATAGTTGATTAAATTTATGGCAAACAGTAAACTAGACCAGTTGATTGACGCTCTGTTGGAGCTGAAAAAAGGAAACAAGCGCTTTTTTCTGAAAAGTATCCGTGATTATTATCCGCGGTGCCTTTCAATTTACATAAACTCGGCTTGCAATTTGAGATGTCTGCATTGCGATTGCCCGCGGGAAAAGTATTCCTTAGACAATCCGGAATTAAGCGCCGAGGAATGGGAAGAAATTATAAGAAAGTTCGCCGCAAGAAAAGGAGAGCTGATTGCTATTATCGGACGAGAACCGTTATTGACGGCGGATTCCAGAAAAAAAGTTTATACCGTAATTATGACAGCTAAAAAATACGGATTGAAATGCGGGTTGGTAAATAACGGCAGTTTTTTTCAAAAATTTATAGAAGAATATCCCAACGCGAAAATGGATTATATTGATTTCTCCATTGAAGGCTTAAAAGAAGCACATGAAAAAATCAGGCGCGGATCCGATTTTAAAACGATAGAAAGCGCCATTAAGCTGGCGGTTAAAAGCAAAGTCGCCGAAGATATTTATCTGGCCACTACACTTACCAACCTGAATTACCAGAAAATTGAAAAATTTTTCAACCATTTTCGGAAAATAGGAAAATTCAAATATGTTTTCCATACTCTAGTGCCGACTTCGTCGCATAAAAGGGATGATGACAGGCAAAACGACCGTCTGAAAGTAAGCTCGGAAATTTACATCAAAGAAATTCTGCCGGCATTGGAAAAAATGTCCAAACACGCAAGCATTTTGCTGGATATTTATCCGGTTTCTTTTAAAAACTTTTCAGAATTTGTTTCAAAAATTTTAGGCGATTTAATTTACATCAATGAAGAATTTGTCTTCGCGGAAAAAGATGACTTTTCACTTCGCTTTACCAGCATATTGAATACTTTAGTGTCAGCGTTAATTGTCTCTCCCGACGGAAAAGTAATTAGCATGGACGATCTCCCCAGGAAAAATTGCTCGGAAAATAATATGGGAAATATGTTGGACGCGCTGGAAATTAAACAACATCCCAACTTCAAAGAAATTAAAAGAAAAGTGAATCAAATAAACAAGAATTGTTTTAATAAAATCTGTTTCTTGCCGTGCCTCGGGCAAAAAACGGATTGTAATTTTTTAAAGAGGCTAGAAAGGAAATAATTATATGGGTTCAGGTAAGGGAAGCGCTGGCGGTTGCGCTGAAAGCAAAAAAAGCAAAGCCGTTAAAGTTAGCCAAAAAACCGATGAAAAGGCGAAGAAATAAAAATCGCAGATTAGTTGTCAGTCGAGCAATTAATTAAGTTAAATATTTTTATAATCACCTATAATCATATGGCATCAGCCAAAGGAAGCGCGGGCGGTTGCATTAAGAATAAAAAAGCCGTCAAAGCTAATCAAAAAACCGGCAAAAAAACGAGGAAATAGATTTTCTATCTATCTCTGTTGCCGGCTTGCGTAATTGATTTCACGCGAAACAAGAGTGGGATATTCCCGCTTTTGTTTTTTCGATTTTCCTTTTGTGGGTTCAACGGTTCCTGCCTTGAACCTCTTAAATTACTTAATTTTCATTATCCGTTTCAGTAATTTGATATAGTCCAGCAAATGTCTGGTAACAAGGAAGTTTTCTTTAACAAACTCACGGGCGTATTTCCCCATCGCCTTTCTTAATTTTTCGTCTTCCAATAGCGTCACTATTCTATCAGCGCATTCATCAGCACTGTTCACCAAATACCCGTTTTCCCCATCAACTATCTGGTAGGGGATGCCTCCGGTATTTCCGCCAATTACCGGCGTGCCTTTCCAAAGAGCTTCCGTAACGGTTAGCCCGAAACCTTCCCGAACGGATTTCTGCAACACAACTGCTGACGCACTCTGCAAAGCATTTACTACCAGATCATTATTATCCACATTAAGCAAAACGGTAGCATCTTTTATTTTTTTAGTTTTCTCAATTACCTCGTAATAGATTTTAAGTCCTTCGGGATCGTCAGTGGCGGAATTACCCAACAATACCAGTTGGCAATCGGCTTTCTTTTTGGCTTTTTTAAAAGCCTCTATTACTCCGCATGGATCTTTCCAGTAATCAAATCTTGAAATTTGGCTAATGATCGGTTTGTTGAACTTTATTCCCAATACTGAGAGAATGGATTCCATTCTTTGTTTTGAAAGCTTCCTATTTTTATCTTTTAACGGATCTATCGACGGCATAATAACCGTTTGTGGGATTTTAATGTCCCTTTTATGGTAACAATCGCCGGAGATGATCATTTCATCATAAAGATTGATGAAATCTTTTAAATAATCCCATAACTTTTGATTGGGGTTCGTAATGTCAATATGGCATCTCCAGATCCACGGCTGCCCCTTTTTGTAGAATTTAATCGAAGGCAATACTTGCGGATCATGAATAATAACAACATCGCTTTTTTCAAGGCGCATGAAAGCTGAATTATGGCGGTTTATTTCTTCATAAACTCTTTTTACTTTGGAGGACAGTTTAATGTTCGCTCCCTGAGATCCGTTGTGAAATGACTTGGTAATTTCAAAAAATGAAAGACTTCCTTTTAACAGCCGCCATTCCGCCTCGATGCCGACTTGGTTCATAAGATAAACCAGGCTGTCCAGAAGTTCCGCCACTCCGCCGCCGTAAAAAGTGGAATTTACGTGAACAACATGTTTTCCTTTTAAAGGCTTCGCCTCTTTGATAATTTCGTCGATTTTCTTATTTCCGACGATCTTACGATAGTCATCTAAAGTTGTCATTTTGGTGATATGTGATTTATTAAGAATTATAATGTGGAATTAAAGATCGAACAAAGAATTTTTAATTTTGCTTGACTTCTTCCGGAATTGGCGGAGAGGGAGGCCTGCCTGCCCTGCCTACCGGCAGGCAGGCGGCAGGGAGGGATTCGCCCGCTATTTCAGCGGGCGTTCGCCGATGTGGCGAGCGAACCCTCAATTTTCAATAAGGGCATTGATTTTTCTCAATCTGGCGGAGAGGGAGGGATTCGAACCCTCGAGACCCGTGAAGGCCTAACACCTTAGCAGGGTGCCCCTTTCAACCACTCAGGCACCTCTCCATATTATTTATTTTTTCAGAAAATCAATCTCTTTCGTAAATCTTTTTTCCGTCACTGCTCTTAACAACACATAAACATAAAACATATTTACTGTCTATAAAATTTGGATTCGTCCGGTATTCGCCGGACGCCCTGCGTATGCAGGGCGAACCCTCGAGACCCGTGAAGGCCTAACACCTTAGCAGGGTGCCCCTTTCAACCACTCAGGCACCTCTCCATATTATTTATTTTTTCAGAAAATCAATCTCTTTCGTAAATCTTTTTTCCGTCACTGCTCTTTAAAAACTTCTCTCTTCTTTCTGCTTCCTCTTTTGTTAAGTATGCTTCATAACAAATCAATCTTAGAGGCAGCCTGTTTTTAGTAGACTTTACTTTACCCTTTTTATGTTCCTCTAATCTTCTTTTCAAGTCAGCACTCATTCCAACATAAAATTTTCCATCCTTTAAACTTAACAACACATAAACATAAAACATATTTACTGTCTATAAAATTTGGATTCGTCCGGCATTCGCCGGACGCCCTGCGTATGCAGGGCGAACCCTCGAGACCCGTGAAGGCCTAATCCCGAGTACTCGGAACCCCTTTCCCGCCAAAGGCGGATCCCGCCGCCGCGGGACAACCGTTTGTTCCCATCATGGTAAGGCAAGCTCCCATTTTTTCTGCGGCTACGATGGACAGGCAGGCACCTCTCCGGCTGCATAATCCCATTATATACATCTAAACTATTTTTAGCACGCATCACATATCTTGTCTAGCCAGGACAATGGCTGTTATTGAACGGGGGCGCAGTGTTGATATCGTGCGAGCGCATTCAAATAAAGTGGCTCCCGTGGTGCATATGTCGTCAACAAGAAGGATGTTCTTGTTTCGGAACTCAACATCAGACGGCTTTACGGCAAAAGCGTTTTGCATATTTTGTTTTCTGGAACCATATTCTTTCATTTCCATTTGAGGCATTGTATGGCGTCTCCTTTCAAGTGTTTCATTGTCAACCGGAATTTCAATGCCGGGAGTAAGATTTTCGGAAATGTATTTGGCGAGCAGCAGCGATTGGTTGAATCCGCGCCATTTGAGCCTTCTTTTATGCAAAGGCACCGGAATGATAATATCCGGTGTCGGAGTTTTCCATTTTTTGAGAGTGTTGGCCATAAAGTCTCCCAGGTCTTCAGATAATTCTTCGACAAATTTGTACTTATAAGTATGTATGAGCCGCGCGAGAAAGCGGTTGCTGTAACTGCCGGCGGCAATGAGCCTATCCAGTTCAACAGTATGTGTTTGTCTGCATTTAAGACATTGTTCGCCGGAGAGTGTTATCGTCTTTTCACATACGGGGCAAACCTGAAAAGATAAATATTCAAGCGATTTTTTGCACGAATCGCAAACAAAAGAACCCTCCTTGCCGCATTTAATGCAACAACGGGGGAATAATATATCAACCAAAAAACTCTCTGATTTTTGAAAGAGTTTAGTTATTTTCGTTACATTTTTTTGGCAACTATTCTGTTCTTTTGGCAATCTATTTGAATTTTCTGAATTTTTTTTCTGTTAAGAAGAATTCTGGCGATCAGCGGTTCGACTGAATCTTGCAGAATTTTTCTGACAAGTCGAGCGCCTTGTTTCGGATCAAACGCTTTTTCAGCAAGGTGATCCGACGCTTTGTCGGAAATAGAAAACTCCACGCTTTTGTTTTTAAGGCGTTTTTTGAGCTCGTTCATCTCAATCGATATAATTGACTTGATATTCTTTTTGCTCAACTGGTTGAAAGTGAGGATATTATCAAGTCTGTTGACGAATTCCGGAGATAATGTTTCGTGGAGATCTTCAATGATCGATTGTTCGACCTTTTCTTTCCTCTCTTTCACTTTATTAGCTGATTCGGAAAATCCAATCTCTGATATTTTTTCGAGGTCACTCATTCCAATATTTGAAGTCAATGCGATAATGGTATTTCTAAAATTAATTGTTCTTCCTTTCGAATCAGATAATTCACCTTCTTCAAAGATTTGCAGCAGAAGATTCAGTAACGATGGATCCGCTTTTTCTATCTCGTCAAACAGCACTACGCTGTATGGTTTGCGGCGGATCTTGTCCGTTAGTTCACTTCCGTCTTCATATCCAATGTAACCGGCAGGCGCGCCCAAAAGACGCGATGCGGTATGCCGTTCCGTGAATTCGCTCATGTTGATGTGAATAAGCGCTTCTGCTCCATCAGGAGAGATGGCCTGCGCAAGCAATTTCGCGGCATGAGTTTTGCCGATTCCGGACGATCCGATAAATAAAAACGAGCCAAGAGGACGATTGGGATTCGATATTCCGCTAAGCTGTCGGATAATAGTGTCTGAAATGCTTTTATTTATGTGCGGCTGGCCCACTAGTCGTTCAGAAAGAATGGAGCAGACATTTTTTGCGAGCTGTTTGTCTTGTTGAAGGAGCAGTTCTTCCGGAATGCGTGATGTTTTGGAAAGAGTTGTTCGAATATCGTTTTCTTGTATGATCACAGCATTTTCATTCTCAAATATTTTCAACTGCTTTTTGAGTTTCTCTAATGCGGCTGATATTTTCTTCTCTTCTTGACGTGCCCGGATCGCTTTTTCGTACTGATCATTCATAACCAAGCGCTCTTTTTTGCTAATGATGAAAGCCTGTTTTTGTTCCATTTCTTTTACTTGCTGATAGATGAAGTTGCGTGACAGATTAGATCGTAAGCGGGCTGCTGTTTCATCAATCAGGTCAATTGCGCTGTCAGGCAGAAAGCGGTCTGTGATGTAACGTTTGGCTAATGTTGCCGCAGCCATACAAGCATCTTGTGTAATGGCGACATTATGATATTTCTCGTAATTCGGCTTGATCCCCGTCAAAATTTTTACAGTTTCCTCAACAGTTGACGCATTAGCGACAATTGGCTGAAATCTGCGCTCAAGCGCGGCATCTTTTTCAATATGCTTTTGGTATTCATCGATGGTAGTCGCGCCGATTACTTGAATTTCCCCTCGGGACAAAACAGGCTTAAGAAGGTTCGCGGCATCCATTCCGCCGATTGCATTTCCCGCACCGACAAGATTATGTATTTCATCAATAAAAAGAATGATGTTCGAATTACATTTGATCTCGTTAATAATATCCTTGAGTCTGGATTCAAATTCTCCTCTGAAAGTTGTTCCCGCAATAAGAAGGCCAAGATCAAGGCTCAAAATACGTTTTCCAATAAGATAATAGGGCGCTACCCCTTTGTTAATATTTTGCGCCAGTCCTTCAACTATTGCTGTTTTTCCAACTCCCGGTTCGCCGATAATAACAGGATTATTTTTCATCTTGCGCCCGAGAATATGTGATATTCTTTCAAGTTCTTGCTCTCTTCCGATTATGACATGATCATTAAAAGACTTATCGTTGAGATTGGTGCAATAATTTTTCAATAAGGATTTCTTTTTTTGCCCGGGCATATCTTGCGGAGTGAAATAATGTTCTATCATCGAACTGATCTCGCCAAAATAATCCGGCTGTTGCGGGTTATCTGCTTTTATGTTTTGCGGCTGGACACTAATCATTCTAATCAGCGGAGAAGGCGGCTGTTTCTTTTCAAGCATTGAAATATGAGAATATTCCGGCATGGAGAGTATGCTTTGAGCCAGATGCTCAGTTCCGATATAAAGACTTTGATTTTTATAAGCCAGCTTAGCAGCTCCAATGATTGCTTTATTCACATTCGTATTTTGGTTTTTATTTGGTGTGAAATTTTTGGGTTCTACGTTTAATGAATCCAGCAGCACTTTTCCCAAGCATCCTTTGCGATTTTTAATTGCTTGTAATAGAGAAAATGAATCAATTTTTGATAGATCGGATTGGCGGGTTGCTTTTCGAAGCTGTTTGATCACTGCTTGTGCATTATGAGTAAGTCGCTTGTGCATTTTTTTTCTAAATGTTATTATTATTACTGTTCCGGCATCAACATTACAATATCTTATACAATATCATATTATATTTTTTTTGGAAGCTTTTTTGAAATAGAATTGTACTCAAAAGATCGCATTTTTTCAAAGGCATGCAAACTAGAAATAAAAAATAAAAAACGAAATAGCCATGAGTACATCCGGTGGAAGCACGCTGTCGAGCTTTGAAGGGGTCAAGACCAGGCTTAAGCATTCATTTTTTGGAGAGAACCGAACCTCAATAGGTATAGATGTCGGAAATTCAAGCGTGAAAGTTGTTGAACTGGAACGAAAGAATGATTCATTGGCGCTGAAGAATTATGCGATAGCGCTTGGTAAAGAAGAGCTTATAAAACCGGGCACCCTTGGCGTTATTAGCGGAACTGCCGGCGTGATGGTAAAAAGAACACTTGAAAATTCAGGAATACGCCCAAGAAGAATGAATGTCGCCGTGCCGAGCTTTTCCTCGCTTATTACTACAATAGAAATTCCCGAAATGTCTCAAAATGAAATAGAACAAGTTATTCAGAAAGAAGCTCCAAAATATATTCCAGTCCGATTAAGCGAGGTTGTATATGGGTGGCAGATTATTGAGGATATTATATCTCCAACAGCGCTAAAAGATGATGGCAGAAGAAATCAGTTGTCCGGAGGAAAAGTGATCAGGCGCCGAAAGAACATCCATGTTTTAATGGTTGCGATAATGAAAGAGATCAGTGATCAGTACAACAGCGTGTTCTCTTCCAGCGGTTTAACGATTGATTCTTTGGAGATCGATTCATTTTCACTCACTCGGTCTCTTATCGGCAATGACACCGGCGCATTTTTAATACTTGATATTGGACATAAAGTATGCAATATAATTATAGTGTCGAATAAGAATATTCTACTTAACAGAACAATTGATGTTGCGGGAGACAGAGTGACAAAGGTAATTGCGAAAGCGCTTAATATTAGCAATGAACGGGCCGAGAAATTAAAAATAGAGCAAGGATTGAACATTGGCGGAGAGGGAATGAATATGGTAGTCCAAACGATTGGTATTTTAACAAGAGAAATTCAAAGAACAAGAGAAGCTCTTGCGGAAAAATATCCGGAAGTGAATATTGGCAAAATTATTCTTAGTGGAGGGGGATCAAAGCTTAAAGGACTTAAGGAATTCATTGAAAACGAAGTTAAGATCGAAACCGTACTCGGAAATCCTTTTAAAACAATAATCTATCCGGAGCAAATAAAAGATACGATTGCCAAGCATAGCCCGACGCTTTCTATCGCGGTTGGATTGGCGGTGCTTGGATTTGAATAATGGGATAGCCTTTAAGCCGGCTCATGCCAAAAATTTCTTGATTTTTGTTAGCCGCTCCGCCTTTCGCCTGCCTGCCGGCAGGCAGGGCAGGCAGGCGGCAGGCAGGCGATGAGACAGGAAAGCCAATTCCTCGGAAGCAGCCTTATAAATGTTGATTTTTTTATAAACGTAAACAAAAACAAATGAAGAAAATAAATCTCAAGTCATCGGAAATGGCAGCTTCTCGAAGAAAATCGATAAGCGGAAGCACTTCTCTAATGATTAGCGTTCTTTTGCTGATAATGAGCATGGGAATATATGGAGTAGTTATGTATTTAGATGTTTCAACAGCGAAAAAAATTAGTTTTACTAAGGAAGAAATAAGCGCTATCAAGAAAAAAATGGACACTAAGGAAACTCAAGATGTATATGATTTCCAAGGCAGGCTCTTTGATATCGAAGATCTTATTTCCGGTAGAGCCAAGCAAAGTGAAAATCTCGAAAAGATCAGTATTCACACATTACCTGAAACAAGGTTTGCTAAAGTGGCTGAAAAAGTAGGAGACGATGGAAAAACTGAAATTGAAGCCATTATTATTATCCAGGATCACTACACGCTTTCTCAACAATTGGAAGCGTATAGTCTTATGGATGAGGCCGAGAATATTATGTTGAAAAACAGCAAACAAGAAGACGGTGCCGTTGAAGCGAAATTGACATTTCGTATAAAATAGGTTTCAGCGAACTTTCAAAGCCAAAATTAAACAATATAAAACAAAAAATATGAAACTAAAGATCCTATTTTTTCCGATTACGCTTATCTTATCGCTTACGATAGTGATATGGTTTATTAAGCCGCAATGGGTAGAATATAAAGCAAAAAAGGAAGAATTGAGCAAAACGATGGAAGAAAAACAGCAACTTGAAAAGGGAATGAGATCATTAAGTATGGCTCTTGACGATTATGAACTTATGGATGAAGACTCAAAATCGTTTATCATGAATGCAATTCCAAAAAACAGAGATAACGATGATTTTATTGCAGAAATCCACAAAAATGTTATGAGCAGCAGTGTTTTTTTAGTAAGTACAAAGCTTAAAGAAGTACGGGCTGTTAGTAACAGGCCAAAAGTGGCTGAAGAAAATGAATATGTGTCTCCGGAACTGAAAGAAACGGTTGTTGAAGTTGAAGTAATTGGAGAGTATCTTAATGTCAAGTCTTTTATTGAAGAAATCGATATGGAAAATCGATTTTCAATGCCAAATGAAGTGTTGATCTCCAAAATAAATGAAAATAAAAGTGAAGAAGAAGATGACTCAACTGTAAGTAATTTAGTCAAAGCGCGAATTATTTTCTCGATCCATAACAAGAAAAAAGATGCCGCGGCGCAATTGTCAAAGTTGAATAATATAAATGACAAAGTCGTCAAAAGTCTTCTTTCAACAGGTCTCAGGACACAAGTGATTGATGACTATCAGAAAATTATCACGCCAAAACTTTTTAAGCCTGTAAGTACAAGTAGAGCTGGCAAACAGGATCTATTTGCCAAGTAATTAAATTGCTATTGTTACAATCTAGCTAAATAACAGATATGGAAAATGACGCGCCAGACGCGACAGTAGAGGAAATTGATTGGCAGAATGTAGAAATAGATGATGCCTTGATATCGATTCTTCCTCTTGATTCGCTTAAAAAATATAGATTTGTACCGTTCAGTATGGCAGACAACCATATAAAGGTGGCTGTTGTTGATGATACTGATGTAAACACTCAGAATGCCATTCGTTTTTTTACTCATAAAAACAAGAAAAAAGCCCTGATTTATCCAATTAGAGAAGACGATTTCAGAGTACTTATTGGCAAAATAAGAAATCAGAATGCCGAAATCGGGAAAATGATTGACGCGTTTGAGAGCAGTTTGGATGATGAAGAGACTAGTAGGTCGAAAAGTGGTTACAGAAAGAGTAAGGAACGGATCAATGTTTTAAAGGATGCTCCTGTCGCGAAAATGGTTGAAGTGATAATCAAAAATGCAATTGACGGAAGAGCTAGTGACATACACATTGAGCCCATGGATGAACACGTCAGAGTGCGTTATCGAGTTGATGGAATTTTATACAATAGCTTAACATTACCCAAAAAAATTGGTCCGGCTATTGTTTCGAGGATCAAGATACTATCAAATCTTAAGATTGATGAAAAACGAAAACCGCAAGACGGCCGTTTCAGAATTAAAGACTTGGGACATAGCATTGATTTTCGCGTTTCCTCTTTTCCGACATCGTATGGAGAAAAAATCGTAATGCGCATCCTTGATACAAGCGCTGGGTTAGTTAACCTTGATCAGCTTGGAATCGAGGGTCGCGACAAAGAAATACTTGAACGAGTCATTGAGGAACCACACGGGATTATTTTGGTTACCGGTCCGACAGGTTCCGGCAAGTCAACAACGCTATATTCCGTTTTGAGGATTCTTAACCGCGAAAGAGTTAACATTGTTACTCTGGAAGATCCTGTTGAATATGTTCTTGAAGGTACTAACCAAAGCCAAGTTCGTCCGGATATTGATTACACATTTGCTACCGGTCTTCGAAGTATCTTGCGCCAGGATCCGGATGTTATTATGGTTGGTGAGATTCGAGATGAAATAACGGCAGAACTGGCTATTCACGCGGCACTTACCGGACACCTTGTACTCTCCACTCTGCATACAAATTCCGCTATTGGGGCAATATCGCGTCTTGTTGATATGGGAATTCAACCATTTTTACTTTCGTCTTCGTTGAAATTATTAATGGCGCAGCGGCTTGTAAGGAGAATTTGCCCTGAGTGTAAGGAAGAAATTAAAGATCTGAATAAAGACGCAAAAAAAACAATAATGTCTGAGATTAAAAAGTTACCGCAAAATTCTTTAAAAGAATCGGGTATCACAGATGTGAATGATCCGAATCAGATACGTGCGTATCATGGCAAGGGGTGCGCTAGATGCCAAAATAAAGGGACAAAAGGAAGGGTTGGAATTTATGAAACCGTTGAAATTACGGACGAGATAGGTAGAATGATTGGAGATGGAAAACGTGAAAGCGAAATAGAAGCCAAGGCAAGAGAAGATGGCTACACAACAATGAAACAAAATGGTATTATGAAGATAATTAAAGGAGTAACGACAATCGAAGAAGTACAGAGAGTAACTGAAGATGATGATGGGAAAGAAGCGGTTAATTTTGATGAGGATTAATATCTAAGAACCTATTAAAAAATTATCTTTGACAAGGATCGGAGGTGATTTATGGGGCTGTTCCTGAGTACGCTTTTGCGGTAAAAATGGTGCTGGGGAACAGTTTCATCATAGCCAAAGTACGGAAATTGCAGCAGAAAATGGGGTTTTTCAACAAACTGTTAAAAGTTGTTATGTCGCCAGAATGAAAAAATGCTTACTTAAAACAAAATATGAGAAGTAGCCAATTAGCAGGAAAACTAAAAAAATATCTTTCGTATGTTGTTCAAAATAACGGTTCTGATCTGCACATGTCAGTTGGCAGCTATCCTATTATTCGAGTTGACGGACTGATTTATCGGCTTGATAAAGAACAGATCATTACAAAATCAGGCATGGAAGCTTTATCTGAAAGTGTTCTTAATGATGGCCAATTGAAAAAATTACACACTCAGTTCAATGTCGATTTTTCAATTGAGATCGAATCAGAAGATAGATTTAGAGCGAATATGTTCTACCAAAAAAGCAATTTAAGCCTTGCATTGCGCTTTATTCCTAAAAAGATCAGAACACTCAAAGAACTCTCTATTCCTGAATGCGTTTATGATTTTATCAAAAAAAGCCAAGGGCTTCTGCTGGTAACCGGTCCGACCGGACATGGGAAGACAACAACGCTCGCATCTCTTATTGAGCACATCAACCACGAGAAACAACAGCACATAATAACAATTGAGGATCCAATCGAGTATTTGCACAAGTCAGACCAATGCCTTATTGAACAGCGAGAGGTATATCGCGACGCGAAAAGTTTTCAAAGCGCGCTCAGAGCGTGTTTTCGTGAAGATGTGGACGTGGTGCTTGTCGGCGAGATGAGAGATCTCGATACGATCTCGACCGCGATCACCGCCGCTGAAACAGGGCATCTCATTTTAGGAACATTGCATACCAATGACTCAATACAGACTGTAGACCGAATTATTGACGTGTTTCCCGCGTATCAGCAAAATCAGATACGGTTTCAGCTTGCGAATGTTCTTCTCGGTGTTGTTTCCCAACGGCTTTTAAAGCAAATCGGGGGAGGGCGTATTCCGGCCGTTGAGATTTTAATCAAAAATAACGCGGTTGAAAATTTAATTCGCCAGAATCAGACGCATCAAATCGGCGTTACTATCGAAACGTCTTTGGAAGAAGGGATGGTTGGCATAAATAGAGCTTTGGCAATTTTAGTAAAAGAAGGCAAAGTCGCGCTTGAAGAAGCAGAACCGTACGCGACTGACATTAATTCATTCAGAATGTTGCTTGAAACATTATAACTGGCAAAAACAAAAGTATGAAATTTAAGTATAAAGCCAAGAATAAAGCCGGAGTTCTTCAGCAGGGCATCGTCGAGGCTTATTCGACGCGTTCGGCGCAAGAATTATTGATCAGCCACGGGCTGACTATTTTACGCTTAAAAGAAATTAAAGAAATTCCCGTTATTTCGGAGATTATAAGGGTCTGGGAAGGCATAAGACCGAGAGACTTCGTGATCTTTTCCAGACAGCTTGCAACGTTAATTGATTCAAAAGTGCCGTTACTGACAGCCATTCACTCAATTGCCAACCAGACGGACAATAAATTTTTTGCCATAAAACTCAACTCAATAAGTGTCGATATTGACGGCGGATCTTCATTATCCGGCGCGCTTGCGAAGCACCCGGATGTCTTTTCAAAATTTTATATAAACATGGTAAAGGCCGGTGAGTCTTCGGGAACTTTGCAAAAGGCGCTAAACGATCTGGCTGACAACACGGAAAAGAACTATGAGCTTACCGCAAAATTAAGGGGCGCGATGTATTACCCGGCGTTTATCTTAAGCGCGATGATAGTTGTCGGTTTTGTTATGATGTCGTTCGTGATGCCGAAATTATTGGTTATTCTTGAAGAAGCCAGAGTTGATTTGCCGATCCAAACAAAAATTTTGATTGCCGTAAGTAATTTTCTCGCGCAGTATTGGTGGGCAGTCGCGCTGGTCGCGATTGCGGGAATTATCAGTTTAGTTTATTATATAAGGACAGAGGATGGCAGAAAGGAATATGACCAATGGATCCTGAAAGTTCCGATTGTTAAACGAATGCTTCACGATGTTTATATAGCGCGGTTTTCAGAAAATCTTTCAACGTTGATCCAGAGCGGTTTGCCGATCACCACGGCGCTGTTGATCACTTCGGATGTAGTGGGAAACAACGTGTACAGGGAAATTATTCGGGAAGCGGCTGAAGAGATAAAAAAAGGAGGCGGCATTGCCGAAGTGCTGAATAGATATGAAATTATTCCGCAGATAGTTGTGCAGATGATCCGTGTTGGTGAGCATACGGGTCGCATTGATTACGCGTTAACCAAAGTAACCCATTTCTATTTGCAGGAAACTGACAGAATGGTTAAAAGCTTTTCAACATTGATCGAACCTGTTCTGATGGTAATATTGGCGGTAGGCGTGGGAATACTTGTCTCGGCAGTTCTGCTTCCGATATATCAGGTCGCCACATCAATAAAATAACGCAAAACAGTTTTGAAAAAATATAATCGTGAAATATAATAAACATAGAATTTAGAAAGCGAGGTGATACTATGAAAAAAATAAACAGAAGAGGTTTTACGCTGATCGAGCTTTTGCTTGTGATCGCGATCATCGGAATTTTGGCGGCGGTTTTATTTGTATCGCTGGGAAGCCAGCGTGACAGAGCAAGAGTAACAGCTTTCAAGGAAAGTATGAGAAGCACTGTTCCAGCTGCTACGATCTGTCGCGATCAAACAGGTACTATTCTAGTTGGTGTAGCTGACGGAACAAACGCAATTTGCACTGTTGCGGGTAGTCCGAACATTCCTGAAATTAGTGCTTGTGATGGTTCAGGAGGTTTTGTCACAATTACTGAAACTATAACATCAGGAGGTTTAGGCACTGACGGATGGGAGATTGAGTCAACTTGCAGTCGATCTAATGGTGACACTTGCAAAGCGACTTGCGCCTCAGGCGGATGCTCTTATGACGGAGCCGGTTGCAACTAGTTTTTCTTGAAGCAAGTCGATGAATAGTGATTTGTCAGCGAAGTTTTTGGTGTCGGCTTGCTAATTGGGAAAATTGGTGAAATTAACGGGTTTATTCGTGGTCAAACAGATCTAAATATAAATTAAGAAAATAATGGAACGAAAAAACAGAGAAGCCATGCTTGTTTTACCCGTCTTGTTTATGGGCAGGCGGGTTAACCAGCGGGCAGACAAGCGAGGTTTTACGCTGATCGAGCTTTTGCTTGTGATCGCGATCATCGGAATTTTGGCGGCGGTTCTTTACGTTGGTATTCAGGGACAAAGGGAAAGAGCGCGCGCCCACGCGACGCTTGAGTCTGTTCGCAGTGCTTTGCCGTATGCAGTCGATTGTTATATGAAGAACGATCAGCCGATCCGAAGAGCTGCAGCAGGTGATGTGTGCCTTCCTTCTAACAATTTTACGTGGCCGGCGCTTCCGAACGGGTGTGTATATCTCGGTGACGCGAATATTAGCGGAGATACGCAAATTGCTTCTTGCGACGGCGGCGGTGTCGGACTGAATATATGGTGCAATGTAGAAGACAATGCAAGATGTTGGATTAAATAGCAGTTTTTAAGATCTTAGGGGACAGGCTGTTTTTAAGCGGTTCAACCGCTAGGTGTTCAGAATCAGTCTTGGTAAATAAACGATAAATTTAAAAAGGTATGGCTAAAAATAGAAATAGCGGTTTTACGCTGATAGAGCTTCTTTTGGCAATGGCTATAATCGGCATTATTTCCGGGGCGGTTTTGGTTTCGATTACTTCTCAACGAAAGAGAGCGCATGAATCAAGAATGTTGGCGGAACTGTCCGGTACCATCCAGCCAATGCTTATGTGCCGGACGGATGGGAATTCCATCAACAGGCCTACCGGAACAACAGGAGGAGTAAACATATGTGTAGGACTTCCCGCGTATGGAACTTGGCCATCATTAGTAGGCACAGATTTTGATAATGCGGCTGACTATCAAGACGGAGACCCCAATGACGATTTTGATGATGGGGGATGGAGTTTTTATATTGATGATGGAACCAGAAGAGTATGCTGTAACAGCGGTAGTGCCAAATGCCACGATCTTGCAAGCGGCGGCCCGTGTATGAATGCAACGCCGTAGTTTTTTCGCGAACGCTTATTTTGGATCTTAAAGCCTGTTTAGAAAGTCCATTTTCTATTGCCAGTCCAAAATTTCAGCTGTCCCGAGTACTCGGGATTCAAAATTCGTCAAAATATTCCCGATATTCTTCCTCATTTTTCATCCCGCCGCCGAGGCGGAATCATGACGAAAGAGACTTTTTAAACAAGTTCTTGAAATGTTTATTTTAAAAACGCTGGTTTTATTTTATTTGGGGGCGTCTTTGGGCAGTTTTACGAATGTTCTCGTTGACAGGGGACAAAAAGGCAGAAGCTTGCTCGGCAGGTCGAAATGTGATTTTTGCGGGCATCCCCTTTTATGGTTTGAAAATATCCCCATAGCGGGATTTTTTTTAGTGCGCGGCAAGTGCCTGTCCTGTAAAAGAAAACTGTCGCGGCAGTATCCTATTGTTGAGTTGGCACTTGCCATTTTATTCGTGATTGTTGGATTTTGGAGCGGCTTTATGACAGAGCCTGCCTCGCTTTTCGCGGCAATCAAAACAAGTTATTATTTATTCTTGAGTTTTCTGTTAGTAGCTATTTTTCTCTGGGACTTGAAATATATGGTAATACCGGATTCACTCGTCGCAAGCGGCATTGTTGTAGTTTTAGCCTATGCCTTTTGGAAGTATTTTCATGCCGATTGTTTATTGTTTGATATTCATTGCACGGTAGCTTCAAGTATCCTCGGAGGAGCGGCCGTAAGCGGTTTTTTTTACTTTCTGTATTTTATTTCCAAAGGAAAATATATCGGTGGCGGTGATGTAAAACTGGGTGTTTTTTTGGGAATGATCGTTGGATGGCAATGGGCGTATCTTTTACTTTTATTCGCTTATATTCTCGGAGCGATTGTCGCGATCTATCTTCTTATGGCGAAAAAGAAAAATATGAGATCGCAAATTCCTTTTGGTCCGTTTCTTATCATGAGTACATTTATAGTTTTGTTTTTTGGCGAAAAGTTGTTATACTGGTACAGACAACTGTTATAGGGATTATTCTCGGATCGGTTTCCTGCCTCGTCGGCTCCGCCCGTACCGAACGGTACGTTCGGGCAGGCAGGCAGGCGTTAACAAAAGTTCTTAGTTATTTCCCCTTATGGGTTCAATGGCTCCTGTCTTGAATCATTTCAGATCACTTTCTTGTTATCCTGAGCGGATCCCGCTTAGCGGGAGAAATCGAAGAATCTCTTAGCGTTGAAATGTCCCTTATCCCTAAAACTCCATTTTCTCCGCGAAGCGATTCATCATCCCGAGTACTCGGGACTCAGAATGACAAGGGGAAAGGCGCAAACAACGCTGGAATATCTTACAAGTAATTTATGAAATATAAAAACAAAAATCGCGGTTTTACATTGATTGAACTTATTGTTTCGTTGGCAATGGTTGCCATTGTTACCGGTTCTGTTCTGCAAGTCGCGCGTTTTACCGATACGCATAAAAGTTTAGTGCTTGCTACTGATGAAGTTAGAGCCATATTAAGGATGGCGCAAAGTTCCGCGTTGTCGATTCCGAATCCGCAAGCCAAACACATTTGCGGTTATGGGGTTTACATTAGCAATGTATCGCAGTGCGAATTATATTACACATACGTTGCTGAAAATGATTATAAAGTAGATTCTAATGCGTGCATAAGTGACGTAAGTTATAGGTCGTACGTTTCTGCCGGCGCGGACAAAAAAATAGTGCAAACATTGACACTAGCGGATAATCTCAATTTTACTTTACAAGTCGGTAAGAGTGTATTTTTCTCAGTTCCTTATGGTGAAGTTTTTGGCGATGACGGAAATTTGCTCTCTGCGGGTTTGACTTATACCATTACCAATACTGGTAACGGAGCGAGTCGGCAAATTTCGATAAACGAATTTGGAAGAATGCAATAATTCAAAGTTATAAAATGTCAGGAGACAGTCAAAAAACTACAAAATTTTTGAGAGAAAAAGGTTTCACGCTTGTTGAGATTATGTTAGTGCTAGTTGTTACGGCAGTCGTTTTTTTGGCGGTGTATTCCTTATTTGCCAGCACCGTAAAACATGATCTTGAGACGCGCTATGAGCTTATTGCTTCCAATCTTGCGCAAGAAGGAATCGAGATAATGAGAAACATGCGTGATGAAAACCAGATGAGGGGTTTTCCTCTTGATAATGCGTTTCCTGAAACTCCTTGCCGTCCATACCTTGCTGCCAGTGGAGGCCCTCGTTGCGACAGTACAAAACAAATTGAGGTCGAGTACAACGGAACAATTTACAAAAATTGTGAATTTGCAGGTTGCGGAGCAGCTGACCAAACCGCTTTTAGCAGAAATTGTACGAAAGGGTGTGATAATACGGATGCTGGTGGAGATTGTATTCAAATGACCGTGGAATGCGTAGTATCATGGAACAGTTTTATCAATCCCGGCATTTCGCGCGAGGCCAAAGCAACCAGTGTTTTAACAAGTTGGCAAGACTAAGGGACTGTTCCCTAATGGGATTGTTTCCTAATAACGGATTAATTTTGTGGCAGTAAAATGATTAAATGTTTTTCCAAAAAGAAAAAAATTGGCAACAACGGATTTTCATTGATAGAAATTCTTGTTTCCTTGTCTATTTTTTCCATAATAATTGGCAGTATGGTTTTGTTCAGTGTAAGAACAATTGAAGCTCATACAAAATCCCAAGCCATGCAAAATGCCATTGACAACGCTCGTTTTGCTATTGAGATCCTTAATAAAAAGGTCAGAGTAAGCCATGATGTGAATGATAATGACGGTAATGCATCGCAATTTGGATTGAGCGATGAAATTTTCTTTGTTGATAATTTAGATGATTCGAAATATTGTTATAAATTTCTTGCTGACAAGTTAGTTGTTAGCAAGGTACCTGAGAATGACTCTGCCGCAAGGTGCTCAGATTTCAGTAACTTTAAGGATATCGTGGGTGGAGGTGGAAAAATAAAAATAGGCGGGAAGTTTTACGTAAAACAGACGGATACCGGTAATCGTAAGAGGGGATTTGTCCGTACTGTTGTGCAAATAACATATAATGATACCACGTTAATGGTCGCGGAGAAAGATAGCGCTATCATTCAATCGGGAGTATCGTTGCGGGATTATTAACATTTAACTTTACATTGGCGCGAAAACAGCTAAAATAATAAGAGAAGTGATAAATTTGAAGTGAAAAAAAGAAATCCAAAAAACAAAAAAAGTCAAAAGGGATCAGCCCTTGTGTTGACCGTGATCATTCTTGTGAACGCACTGCTTATTGTAGTGGCAATTTCGGCCATTTCAGTTATTGAAAGAAAAATGAGCAGCCGAGTAAAGAATTCGACACCTGCGTTTCAGGCGGCTGACAGCGGTATCGAGTGGGTTTTGTACAAAGTGGGATCCATAACAGATCCTAACGTGAAAAGTCTGGCTGATATATTTGGCGCTGGAAATATGGCTGGCACCGGTCGTTACAATTGCCCTCCAATTTTAGGAAGTGTGGACTGTGACTTCTATTTTGTTGATGCCACGGGGGCGGTTATTGATAATGACAATACAAAATTAATTGATATTGACACTGTTCGCTCAGTTGGGAGATATGGCGAAGCTGAGGAAAAAGCCAGCCGGGCAATTGAGGTTATGATGGAAATTGCGCATTGCCCGGAAGGCTTTGTTCCGGTCAGTGATTTCTGCATTCAATTAGATGAGACAGCCAATGCTGACGCTGAAACGTGGGAGGACAGCGCAAAGGAATGCGTCGTTGATTATAATGCCCGGTTGTGCACCACGGCGGAATGGATTACCTCGTGCAAACTATCAAAGGCAGGAACCATCTCTTTGAATGATATAACTGGCGGATGGGAATGGGTGGATGATCTGATTAGCACGACTGAAGTGCTTTTAATAGGTAATGGCGCCACATGTACAAATAATATTACAGGTGGCGTTACTAGCGGACCGACGCATGATTTTAGGTGCTGTATAGATATCCAACAGTAAAATAATCACAATGAATAATATGGTCTTAAAAAATCTGATCTCCAGCTTGCTTCTGGTTTTTTGCTCAATTTGCGCGCTGTTATTAATTGTTTCTTTCGCGGAGCAGAAAATGTTTTCCAAAGGAACAAAGGGCTCTGTTCTAGCGGCGGGAACATGTCCCGCCGGACCCGGATACGCGTATGTTCTCGCGGGGGACTTTTGCATTGAAAAGGATCTGCATGACGCGGGTTCTCCGCTATCTTGGGAAGACGCGGCAATGGCATGCGTGGAAGATGATGGCGCGCGTTTGTGCAGGGCATCTGAATGGGCGCAAGCATGCAATATGCAGGATCACGGTGATATTACACTCGACAATATGGAAAGCCGATGGGAATGGACTGATGATTTTATCAATATAAACGAAGCGATAAAAATTGGTAATGGGGATTGCGAAACCTATGGCGATGACCAGCCTTTTAATGCTGGTATCGTAGAAGAATATAGATGTTGCAAGAATGCTGTTAATTAATATTGATAACGATGATAAAACAAAAAAAAATACTTTTTACCGGTTGCGCGATCGTTACAGTCGCAATGTTGATGTTTTTTGCCGTGTCTTTTACTGAGAGAAAAATTGAATATAAGACGGCCGGTAACGTTTTTGCGGATATCGGCTGCCCAAGCACCGGTGATTGGGTGGACATTGGCGATTTTTGTATTATGGAAGATGAAGAAGGCTCGTCAGATACATGGGAGGATGCCGGAAGAGAATGTTCCACTTCAGCTCAAGATTCAAGGCTTTGCACTTCCGCGGAATGGACTGTTGCGTGCCTGCTTGACGCTAATGGTTCAATATCCCTGGATAATATAACCGGTGACAATGATGAATGGGTCGGCGACTTGGAAACAACGAATAACGCGGCCGTCATTGGCGATACGGGTTGTCAGATATTCGGAAACGCGCAAACAGGCAGTGGAGGAGATTCAAGAAACTTTAGGTGCTGTGTCAATAAGCAATATTAAGCTGATGGGTCTTGCAAACTAAGAGCCTGTTTGAAAATCTCATATCCTATTGCAATTTCCAAATTTTAGCTGCCTCGTCTTGACGGGATTCAAGATTCGTTGAAATAAAACCATTATTTCTCCTTATTTTTCACAATTTTCCCTGCCTGCCGCCTGCCTGCCGCCTGCCTGCCGGCAGGCAGGGCAGGCAGAGCAGGCAGAGCAGGCAGAGCTCAAAATTTGTCCCGAGTGCTCGGAATCACAACGGAAGAGGGTTTTCAAACAGGCTCTAAAACATTTGTGGTGCTGTTCTTAAGCTAACTTCTATATCTGGAAAGAGAGGTGGCGCAATGAAACAAAAACAAAACAATAAAATCATATCTGTTAACAGACAGGGGTTTACCCTTGTTGAACTATTGGTTGTGATCTCAATTATTGGGATTTTGGCCGCAATCGTATTGGTAAGTTTGAATGGCGCCCGTGATCGCGCTCGAATCGTGTCATTGCAATCAACGCTTGCATCGGTGACCGTTATTGCGAGTTTGTGCGTAAATGACGGAGGGAGTATTCAAAATCCGACAGCGGCTGCTACGGGAGGCGGAGATGTTTGCAGTGATACGAGTATTACAGACGAAGTATGGCCAACGCTTCAAGGACAAGGTCTTGAAACCGCCGGCTACCAATACGGAACGACAAGTGACACAACAATTGTTGGGACTGACGGCGTAGCCGCGGTTGTTACATGTACAGTCGCGACAGGCAGCTGTATCAAGAACTAGTTTCATTGGGTCGCTTATTTTATGAGATAATTCATAGTGGAGTATCGCGCCGAAGCGCATTTGCCTGTCCGCCGTATTGGAGGGCAATGCGATTTGCTCGATGTCATTTCGGCATTATCTTGCATTGGACAAGACTGAGAGTTTACATTTTATTTATTTTTGATACA
Organism: Patescibacteria group bacterium; assembly: GCA_034658815.1. GTDB lineage: Bacteria > Patescibacteriota > Minisyncoccia > Moranbacterales > DUUL01 > DAOUPS01. The sequence goes on along the minus strand of JAYEFY010000018.1, from coordinate 11,665 downwards.
ATGAGGATAACAGTTTTAACAATTAAAGATTATTTAAAATGACAGCAGTAGTAGTGTTAATCGTTATTCTCATTGTTCTTGGTTTGTGGCTGGTTGGTGTATATAATGGCCTCATTAAACTGAGAAACAGAGTTGATGAGGCGTGGTCTGATATCAGTGTGCAGTTAAAAAGAAGACATGATCTGATCCCGAATCTTATAAGCACTGTTAAGGGTTATGCCAAGCATGAGCGGCAGCTGTTCGAGAAAGTGACAGAAGCACGGACAAGGGCAATGGGCGCGAAAACGCCTAAGGAACAGGCCGAAACGGAGAATATGCTTTCCGGAGCGCTAAAATCTCTTTTCGCAGTCGCGGAAAATTATCCGGATTTGAAAGCCAACCAAAACTTTCTTGAGCTTCAGAGGGAGCTTACCGATACTGAAGATAAAATTCAGGCTTCACGAAGATTTTATAACGGCAATGTTCGCGATTTCAACACCAAGATCCAAGTATTTCCCAACAATCTTGTCGCGGGAATGCTGAAATTTAAGGAGTATGAATTTTTTGAGATCGAAGAAAATGAAAAAAAGAATGTAAAGGTTGAATTCTAAATTAGCATATGGCAACGCTCTATACTCACAAGGATAGAAATATCAGGCTCACTTGGGTGTATCTCGTTGGTTTTTTAATGTTTGTAATAGCAGTCGGCTGGGTTTTTGCCCAAGCATTTGGAAATCCTATCATCTTGTACGTTGCAGTTATTTTTGCTGTCATAATGAATTTTGCCAGTTACTGGTGGAGCGACAAGATCGTTTTGGGAATCAGCGGAGCGAAAGAAATTTCTCGAGATGATCCGGAAGCGCGTGAATTGTACAGATTAGTGGAAAATCTTTGCATTACCGCGGGCTTGCCAATTCCGACAATATATGTTATTTCTGATCCGGCGCTTAACGCATTCGCGACAGGGCGGGATTCCGAGCATGCGGCAATAGCGCTTACCTCCGGAATAATCAAAAAGCTGGAAAAGAGAGAACTTGAAGGAGTAATTGCCCATGAATTGTCACATATTGGAAACAGGGATATTTTGCTAGGAACGGTGGTCACGGTGCTTGTTGGTTTTGTCGCTCTTTTGTCTGATTTCTTTTTTCGGTGGACTTTATTCGGGGGGCGCAGAAGAAGCGACCGCGGCGGAGATGGACGGCTTCAGATGATATTTATGATCGCCGCGTTTGTTTTGGCAATTCTTGCTCCGATCGCGGCAGTATTGATGCAATTGGCAATATCACGGAAACGTGAATTTCTCGCGGACGCGGACGGCGCTCTGTTAACTCGTTTTCCGGAAGGGCTTGCCGGCGCGCTGGAAAAAATTTCTCAGGACAGCAATGTTTTAGCAACCGCGAATAAAGCCATGGCTCATATGTATATTTCCAATCCGTTGAAAGGAAAAAAAGGAAAAGGAATGGCGAAATTTTTCATGACTCATCCTTCGGTTGAGGAGCGCATTAACCGATTAAGAGAAATGAGCATGTAACGGGATTGCCTCCAAACCGGTTTTCCTGCCTCATCGCCTGCCTGCCGGTAGGCAGGGTAGGCAGGGTAGGCAGGGCAAGTAGGCTGTCTACTGCTCATGAACGGCGGGGCGTTGGTAAAAGGCGAAAAATTATAAATAATGTCGAAACTTTTTGTAGATAATTTTAATATGTCATAAATAAATACTAGAAAGGAAGGTGAGCAAAATGGAAGAAAACGCACAACCAACAAGTTCCGGAGAGAACGAAAACCAGCAGCAAACACAACAACAGGGATCAGAGCAGGAAGGGCAGCAGCAACAGCAATCACAAGAACAACCGCAACCGCAAGAAGAAGAAGCGACAGCGAATGATGACAAGGATGTTGAAGAAAATAAAGCCATCACGTACCTCAGCTATATTGGTCTTTTATTTCTTGTTCCCATGCTGGCAAAGAAAGACAGTCAGTTTGCGCAATTTCATGCAAAACAGGGTTTGGTATTGACGGTCGGATGGTTTATTGGATGCTTTCTCTACATTGTTTTTTTTCTTGGCGGCCTTGTTCATTTGGCAATTATAGTTTTGTCAATTATGGGGCTGGTTAACGTAAGCAAAGGAGAGAAAAAAGATCTGCCGATAGTTGGCGATCTGGCAAAAAAATTCAATCTCTAAAACGTGAGAAACGTGAGATTAGTGTTAAGTATATTGGTTTAAAAAACTCATTTAGTTGTGGTCTTTGGATATTGGGTTGTCGGATGCGTATTTTTATCGCATTGTGTCCCAATATCATAAAATCGTAACTACCCAAGCCGGAACAATTTCTTGGAGTAATTTGTAAGAAACCTTAGCGTTGTTTACACTTTCATCCTTGTCATTCTGAGTCCCGAGTACTCGGGATGAAGAATCCCTTGGTCGTGAACTTATTTACGCGAAGTGATCCCTCGACTTCATTCGTTCATACTTCACTCATTTCGTTCGGGATGACAAAAGAGTGGCAATATTGTAAATAACGCTCTAATTTCTAACAAGTAATTCCATAAAACAAAAATAAACAAGATAAGTTTCTTTTGATGAAAAAAACAAAAATTGTTGCTACCATTGGTCCGTCTTCAGAATCACAGACGGTGCTTAGAGCAATGGCGCAAGCGGGAATGAATGTTTGTAGATTAAATTTTTCCCATGGAGACTATAAATGGCACAAGAGAACAATCAAGAGGATAAGAGCAGTGGAGAAACAAACAAGAAAAAAAATTGGCATAATGGCTGATATTCAAGGCGCCAGAGTAAGAGTTGCTAATCGAAGCCAGCTTACGGTCTCAAAAGGAGAAGTAATTTTTCTTACGGATGGAAGAAGTACGCATAATCAATCCCACGAAAAAGATCTGGTTTTAAACTGGAAAGGTTTTCATGAGTTTCTGAAAAGAGGGGATAGGGTATATATCGAAGATGGCATTATTCAACTTGAAATAGTTAAACGTGTTCGTGGCGGATGTTCCGCAAGAGTGCTTGTAGACGGAAAATTGAAGCCGCACAAAGGCGTTAACATTCCGTCTATTTCAAAGTATCTTGGTTTTTTAACATCGAAAGATCTTGATGATCTGCAATTTATACTTTCTCAAAACGTTGATTTCATTGCCGCGTCCTTTGTTTCCAGAAAAGAAGACCTGAAAAATCTTAAAAGAGTCATACAACATTTTTACGAGAGAGAAAAAAAAGATCGAAGAGCGAAAAAAGACCGCCAACAGCGGAATATGCCGTGGATCATTTCAAAAATCGAGCGAAGAAAAGCTTTAAAAAATATTAAAGAAATTATCAAAGAGTCGGACGCCATCATGGTTGCCAGAGGAGATCTTGCAATCGAAATGCCTCAAGAAAAAGTAGCAATATACCAAAAGGATATTGTGCAAAAATGCATTAAAGCTAAGAAGCCGGTGATTGTAGCAACGCAAATGATGGCATCGATGATCAATAATGCAAGACCGACTCGCGCGGAAATTTCAGATGTGACAAACGCCGTGATCGATAATGCCGATTCTATCATGCTTAGCAACGAAACCGCTGTCGGAGCGTATCCGGTTAAAGTGGTCGAGGCGATGGCAAAGATCATTAAAAGCACTGAGGACTCTCCCTACAACGACGTAAAGTTGAAAAAATACGGCAGACTCGCTAAACTGTTATTTTTAGCGAAGAAAAGAAAAACAAAAATATTCAAGGCGAAAGATCTTGAAGAAACGGTAAGAGTTTCTTCACTGCGGCAGGAAGATGTTAAAATCACTTTAACATCGAAAAAGCCGGAGCTCAAAAGGAAGGCGGCGCTGGTATGGGGGGTAGACTGACAAATTAAGTATCAAGTATTAAGTATTGAGGGAAATAAAATACCCAATACCCAATGTCTTAGCACTAATCCGAGTTACAAACTCGGATTTTTAGTTTGACGGCAGCTAAATAAGCAGTATGATGAAATAAATAAGCATCCTGCATTAAGTATCAAGTATACTAATTTCCCATTCCTTATTTCCAATTTCCAACAAAATTATCAATGCCTAAAAACAAATGAAATTTGAAACCCGCCTACCGGACGGACAGGTTCATAATTTGAAATTTTGTTAGGAATTGGATATTGGAAATTAGAAATTTTCTTCAGCGCCGGATCCATTATGGGAAGAATCGGGACAAAATACTGTTGTAGATTATTAATTCGAGTTACAAAGTTTTGAATGTAGCATATTTAACTATTGCGCATTTTATTGTATTTGTGTAAGTTAAAAGCAGTACAGGAGAGGTGGCCGCCTGTCCGCCGTAGCTACAGCGAAGGCGGGAGCGGTTGAAGGCGCACGCTTGCCCAGCACTAGAGCGGAGGGATGCCGGAGCGGTTTAACGGGCACGCCTGGAAAGCGTGTGAGGATGATAAGTTCTCCGCGAGTTCAAATCTCGCTCCCTCCGCTCTGGTGCTGGGCTTGGAAAGCGTGTAGGGCATAAAAACTCTCGAGGGTTCGTTCGCCACATCGGCGAACGCCCGCTGAAATAGCGGGCGAATCCCGGAGCGTAACGATGACTCGCTGAAATAGCGGGCGAATCCCTGCCTGCCGGCAGGCAGGCCTCCCTCTCCGCCATTTTACAATTTCGATGCCATTATTGAAAATTGAGGGCGAATCTTCTCTCTGTCTTGAATCGTACAAATGCAAGATGAATCAATTCCGTAATTTTTACAAAAATCCCATGAAAAAGTTTGTCAAAGAATTTAAAGAATTCGCGATGAGAGGAAGTGTAATGGATCTTGCCATTGGTATTGTGATCGGAGGAGCGTTTGGGAATATCGTGTCATCTTTTGTAAGCGATGTTCTGATAAAGTATTTTAGCAATGTTAAAACCTTACGATGCGCAAATATACTTTTTTTGATGACAATATAGAGCTTTATGCGGAAATGTTTAAAAATATCAGAGCCGCGAAGCGATACATCTATCTCGAAACCTATATTTTCGATAATGACAATATAGGAAAAAAATTTAAAAGAATGTTGCTTAGAAAAGTGCAGGAAAGAGTTGACATCAAGATCATGGTTGACGGGATGGGATCCAAAGCCAATAAAAAGTTTTTTCTGGATATTATAGAAAATGGCGGCGACGTGAGAATATTCAAAGAATTTGAGTGGAGTTTCAGGTTAGTCAAAAAAAATACTTCCAGGGATCACAGAAAGCTTCTTGTCATTGACGATGAAGTATCATATATCGGGTCATCGAACATCACAAGCAACAGTTTGACATGGCGGGAGGCGAATCTCAAAATAAACGGTGATATGGCAGTTTTGTTCAAGCGCGCTTTTTTAGAAAATTTTAATTTATTTGACAAGCATTTTTTCATTTCAAAAAAGTATATAGCGCCGCTAAAACGCAACGGCCTTGAAATTATTCGAGATATTCCATCGTTAAAATTCAGATGCACGCGAAAACAGCAAATAGCAATGATCCGAAAAGCGCAGAATGAAATAATAATTGAAGTTCCTTATTTTCTTCCTTATTTTCGCTTAAGAAAAGAGCTTAAAGATGCCCGGGTACGTGGAGTAAAAGTTATTATAATAGTGCCAAAATACTCTGATATTCGCATAATCGATCTTCTTCGGGAAAAATATCTTGGAAAATTGCACGAATCAGGAATAAATATTATGCTCTTTACGCCGGAAGTGCTTCATTCAAAGCTAATGGTCGTTGACGAGAAACAATTTATGCTGGGTTCGTCAAATATGGACAACAGAAGCTATTCTTTGCAGTTTGAAATAAATCTTTACGGTTCGAACTATTATATTATCAAGATGCTCATGTCACATTTTCGGCAAACTCTTGCGGAATGCGAGCCGTTCGATTATAAAGCGTGGAAAAGAAGAACCATCGTTCAAAAAATTGTCGAGAAACTTCTTTCAATTTTTAGATACTCATTCTAAGAGCCTGTTTAAAAAAAGCGCATGGATAACGTAACCGAACAAATTAAGGAGAGGATAAATGTGGTTGACGTAATTAGCGAATATCTCAAATTGGAAAAGGCAGGCGCGAATTATAAGGCGCTGTGCCCTTTCCATAATGAGAAGACGCCGTCTTTCATAGTAAATCCTGAGCGGAATTTTTGGTATTGCTTCGGCTGCCAAAAAGGAGGGGACATTTTTTCATTTATTATGGAAATGGAGGGAATGGAATTCAGGGATGCCCTTGAACGTCTTGCTGAGCGAGCAGGCATTGAATTGCCGAAATTTAGTCCGGGAGCGGTTAAAGAACGCTCCTCAAAACAAAGGTTGCTGGAGATTCTTGATATCGCGGCCAGGTATTATCAAGAACAGCTCAAAAAGCATCCGAAGCGCTGGGAAATCATAAAATATCTCCGCGCTCGAAATGTTACTGACGATCTTATTGATAATTTTCGTATTGGATATGCTCCCGGGGGATGGACGAACATCTTGAGTTTTCTTAAGGCGAAAGGATACGGAGAACCGGATATTGAAAAGACCGGATTATTGGTGAAGAAACAAAATGCCGGAAATGAACGAGGTATTTATGACAGGTTTCGTGATCGGATCATGTTTCCTGTTCTTGATGTGAGCGGGAAAACAGTTGGATTTTCAGCGCGCGTTGCACCGGGTGCCGATGAGTCAAGCGCGAAATATATTAATACGCCGGAAACTCAAGTTTACGACAAAAGCGCGGTTTTATACGGTTTATATCAAGGAAAAATGGTGATACGATCCAATGATCTTGTAATAATAGTTGAAGGAAATATGGACGTCGTCGCATCTCACTTTGCCGGAGTAAAAAATATAGTTGCCGTTTCCGGAACCGCGCTTACGCCGAGACATGCTAATATTTTAAAAAGATATACCCAAAATGTAAAATTGTGTTTTGATATGGATGAGGCCGGACAAAGAGCGACGCGCAAGAGTATTCAAACATGCTTGCAGACCGGTTTGGATGTTGAAGTGATTCTGTTGCCAAAAGGGCAAAAAGATGTTAGCGATCTTGTGAGTGCCGATTCGAAAAAATGGCCTATAATTGTTGAAAAAGGCATTGTGGTAATGGAGTATTTCTTTAATAAAATTTTGAAACAGTATGATTCCAATGATGTTCGTACAAAAAAAATTGTCGCGCGCGACCTGCTTAATATCATTAAAGATATTGCCGATCCGATCGAACAAAGTTATTGGCTGAAAAAACTTGCCTCAAGCATTGATGTTGATGAAGAAGTGTTGACGGAAGTACTGGAAAAGAGTAGTGTTAAAAAGGAACGTGAAAACAGGATCATTCACACTCAACAAAATAATAAAACGATAACGAAACAAAAAACAAGGCAAGAAATCCTAGAAGAAAGGCTTCTGGGCCTGTTTGTTTTATATCCGGATGATCTAAAGAAAAAAGCTAAGAACTTAAGTTATCAATTTATCGGAGAAAATCAAAAATTGTGGAATGATTTTATTTCCGGAAAAGCCGAATCTTCAACGAAATTAGATGAATGCGCGATGAAAGTTAAGTATATTCGCGATGGAATACAAGGACTTATTGAAAATGAGATCGATCCTTTGAAAGATTGGGAAGAAACTGTTATTGAGCTCAACAAAGCCGTAAAAGATAATCGGCTGGCGATTTTAAAACATGATATCAAAAAGGCGAAAGAGCAGGGAGACGAACAGGCTATAAACATTCTTATGAAAGAGCTGGCGATTATTCTATCCTATGAACAAGCAGAGTGAAACACTTTTAACTAGTTATAATACGTGTAATGGCACGATTAAAAACACGCGTCCGAAAAGGTACAATTAAGCGAAAGACATTAACAAAAATAAAAAAGACGAAAAAACCTGTTCGCTCTAAGCGTCCGCGAAGTCGTGTTCAACGATCTTCAACAAAAAAACGTAAAACAGGCGGATTGCGCGGCAAAAAAATAACAACGGCGGAGAAAAAGTACTCCGTTGCGGAAAAACGTAAAATGGTTTCCGGAACGAAAAAAAAGCGCAATAAGAAGAAAAATATGAGGACAAAATACAAGAGAACAAAAAAAATAACGGCGGAAAAAACAAAAACACCGTACAAAATAAAAGTGCGACGGAAAGAAAAAACTCTCCAAAAACAAAAACGGTCTTTGGGAAAAAAAGTAAAAAGAACGAAAGATGGAATCAAAGAACTTATTAAGCGCGGAAAACAGAGAGGATTTATCACAGAAGATGAGGTTTTGCACTCACTGGGTAATATTGAAGATAGTATAGAAGAAATTGAAAAACTAAACGATGAACTTGAGCGGTTCGGCATAAAGATTATTACATCTGATGAAGTTATTAAAGAAGAAATTGAACGAGAGGCTGAAAAAACTCCCAAGCAGCGGAAAGCTGATGTAAAACGGCAGCAAGAAGAAGCAGCTCAAAGCAGTTCTTCTGATTCAGTGCAAATGTATTTGCGTGAGATCGGACGCGTGCCGCTCTTAATTGCAGAAGAGGAAGTTTCTTTAGCAAAAAGGATTGAAAAAGATGATCAGGGCGCGAAGAAAAAGCTCACAGAAGCCAACTTGCGCCTGGTTGTATCGATAGCGAAAAAGTATGTTGGAAGAAGCCATAATTTGTCGTTTCTCGATCTTATTCAAGAAGGAAATATAGGTTTATTTAGAGCCGTTGAGAAATTTGATTACCGAAGAGGGTATAAATTTTCAACATACGCAACTTGGTGGATCCGACAGGCTATTACACGCGCGATAGCTGATCAGTCCAGAACGATCAGAATTCCTGTTCATATGGTTGAAACGATCAATAAATACATTCAAGTTGCGAGAAGACTTGTTCAAGAGCTTGGGCGTGAACCGTTACCGGAAGAAATCGCCTCGGAGATGGATCTTGACGTAGATAAAGTGCGGCACATCATAAAAATATCTCAAGAAACAGTGTCTTTGGAGTCATCTGTCGGCGGGGGAGATAACGAAAGCGTTCTCGGCGATTTTATTGAAGACACGGAATCGATCAAGCCCCATCAGAAAGCCGCCCGCACTTTACTCAAGAATCACATTAATGAAGTTTTGGAAGATCTGACTCCGCGCGAGCAAAAAATTCTCCAAATTCGTTTTGGGCTTGAAAATGGCATAACACATACTCTCGAAGAAGTCGGGCAAGAATTTGGTGTTACTCGGGAACGAATTCGGCAAATTGAAGCGAAAGCGCTGGAAAAGATCAGAGAGCAAAAAGGAGTTAAAAAACTGAAAGATTATTGATTTTCTTAGAAAATTTTTCAATACAGTCCCGGGTGCTCGGGACTGTATTTTGCTTAAAACCCGGGTTGTTTTTATATCTATCAGATGATATAATACTTAGTATCAAATAGATTAGATCGGCAATAAAAATTAAAAGCAAAAATATCAATTTTTGATGAACAAATATTACTGGAAAATGTTCTATCAAAGGCAAAAAGTAGTGTTGTATGTATGACCGCATATGATATAATCAAGACAACAAGGGAGCTCACTCTTGAACGGTATGTTTTTAATGGAAAAAAGCGGAAATAAAACAAGAGTTTTACCACTGATCTTAAGACTTAGCATTGAGATGTTTTTTGTAACGGCTGTTGTTTTATTGGCAATTCACATCTTTGGATATGTTGATGAGAGATCTTATCTTCTTGATAGCCGTTCTATCGAACTCGGAAAAAGTTATCCTATTGCGACTGACACGAAAACATTGGTATTGGGCGAAAAAATCGAAGCAACTGAAGATATGCCGGTGCTTAAAAGCCAAAATTATCAAATTAAGCACGTTGCTTTTGGAGGTGATACAACTATCCCGCTTGATCGAATTGAAAATGTTCCATTAAAAGTTCTGGATGTTCGCAGCGAATTGCTGACAACGCGTAATGAGCAGGAGGCAAAGCTTATTGTTTCTTGGAAGACAAATAAGCCGGCAATTTCAAAGATTGTCTATGGGAAAAACATTGAACAAGGAGGAATAGAGGTCAAGGAAAGCAAGTATGGATATACCCACAGTGCGATTTTTTCTTCACTTGATTACTCATCCGCTTATACCTACTTAATAAAAAGCAAGGACAAATGGAACAACGAATCGGCGTCAGAACAGTTTGCATTTTATACCGGCGCGCCGAAGATATCCTTGATCGATTTGCTTCTCGGAGCATTCAAAGATGTTTTCAGCTGGGCGATCAAAAAATAAAACTCGAAGAATTTTAATGGAAGTAGTTTTAATAATAAATAAAATAGGTAATACAAATAAACTGAATTGTAGATAAATTGTGAATGCAGACAAAAAGAAAAAGATAATGCAACTATTATCATACGCGGTATTGATCACAGCGCTTGTTTTTGGTATTGATCGGATCAATGCTCAAACAACAGAAAACATTGATGTTTCAGCCTACATTGTTGATGTAAACAATGAAGAAATTCCCAATGGGGATTATGAAGTGCGATTCGCGCTTTATACAACAGACAGAGCCGAACGATCATTGGATCCGGATGATTCGCAAGTGTGGCAAGAAACTCAGACTGTGATGATCTATAACGGTTTACTCAAGGCGTATCTTGGCGAGATCAATTCTTTTCCGACAACGGTTGATTTTGCCGCACAACAATATTTCTTAGGTATTCGAATTGGCGAAGATGATGAAATGGTACCGCGAAAACGCGTCGGCGCGGTTCCGTTGGCATTGGATGCGATGAATGCCGCCACGGCAGCAAATGCTTTATCGCTAAATGGCGCGACAGTTGGATCTGGAGCGGGAAATATTCCCGTACTAAACGCAAGCGGAAAACTTGATTCCTCACTTATAACAGTTGACACAATTGACACCAGCGATTTTGTTCTCGATGACGATGATCGTCTTCACGACCAAAATACTGACACCGGCACATCGAAAAAAACATTTATACTGGGTAAAGGAGTAAACCTTAACAATAATTTTACGTTAAGTGTTTCCAAAAAATCCGGCCGGCCGGCTTTGCGCTATAACGGATCTCAAGATAGATGGGAATTTTCCAACGATGGTTCAACATATCAAGCGCTAGAATCCGGAGCAGCAGGAAGCTACCTTTCTTTATCGGGCGGAACAATGGCCGGTAACATTGTATTTGCCCCCGCCCAAACGGTTAGCGCCTCGATAATTTCCGGGACGCTTGGTGTTTCAGCAGGCGGAACAGGACTAGCTTCTTACATATCCGGAGACATGCTTTATTATTCTTCAGGGGATACTTTAACCGCTTTGGGAATTGGCTCGGACGGGCAAGTGTTAAAATCCTTAAGCGGAGTACCTGTTTGGGGAACTCCGGTTGCCAGTTCCGCTCATAATCTTTTATCGCTTACCCACACTGATACCACCGCCGATAATGTTCTGCAGGGAGATCTTATTACCGGGCAAGATTCAGGAGGGGGCGTAATGAAGTGGCAGAGATTAGCCGTGGGCAACTCCGGCCAGTTTTTGGGAACTGACGGAACCGACATTACATGGAACGACACTACCAGCATTACGCAGTTAGGAACAATTACAACGGGAGTATGGAACGGAACGGCGGTTGATGATTCTCATGTCGCCAACGACCTGACTTTAGCCGGAGGAACCATTGGAACTTCCGCCATTACTCTTGTCCAATCCATTACTCCTACGCCTATCGCCGAAGGAGTGATGGAATGGGATACCGATAACGATAGAATTGT
>JAYEFY010000017.1:0-3994 GCA_034658815.1 Patescibacteria group bacterium | reverse complement strand
CGGGGCATGACAGGGATTTCGCCACGATCGAAAATGTTCTCGTTGAGATATTGCAAAAATATGGTAACGTGAGACTGTTTATCGCCGGACCGCTTGAAATAAGCGAAAAATTTGATCAAGTACGCGATAAAATAGAACAGGTTTCTTTCGCTCCGATGAACCGGCACTTTATAAATATTGCGAATGTTGATATCAATCTCATTCCATTGGAAGACGATGATTTTTGCCGGGCGAAAAGCGAGATTAAATTTATTGAAGCCGGCATTGTCGGTGTTCCAACTATTGCTTTTAGCAATCAGACATTCCAAGAAGCGACAGAAAACGGCGTTAGCGGATTTTTGGCAATGAATAACGAAGAATGGAAAGAGAAGATTGAAAACTTGATTGAAAATAAAGAATTGCGAAAAACGATCGGCCAGAAAGCAAAAGAAACCGTCATGAAGAAATACACGACAAAATCAGAAGGGAATAGGGAATATTATGAGTTTTTGAATTCAACGATTGACGCGATAAAAAAATGATAGACATTGAACAATTAATTAGCCTTGTCAAAAAAGCGGGGGAGGCTGTATTGAAATTTTATGATTTCCCAAAGGTGGAATATAAAGAAGATAATAGTCCGGTAACACAAGCTGACTTTGCTTCTGAAAAAATAATTCTCGACAGTCTTAGTAAAATAAGCAATTTTGGAATTCTTTCCGAAGAGACGACTGATGATAAAAAAAGACTCAAACAAGAATATGTTTGGGTTGTTGATCCGCTTGATGGCACGAAAGACTTTATCCAAAAAACCGGGGAGTTTTCAATTATGGTTGGATTGGCCAAAAACGGGGAACCAATTATGGGTGTTGTATATCAGCCTGTTTGCAAGAAACTATGCTATGCCGTTAAAGGGAAGGGGTCATTTATTCGTGCTGATAATGGTATTGACAAACAACTGCGTGTTTCTTCAATTAATGAATTACAAGTAAGCCGTTTGGTTGTAAGTCGGAATCACTTGAGCGAAAAGGACGCAATTTATGCGGAAAAAATGGGGCTGAAAAATTATGTAAAAGCCGGAAGCAATGGCGTGAAAATGTGTTTAATTGCCCAAAACAAAGCCGATCTGTTTTTTAATACCGGGACCGGCATGGGCGAATGGGATAGTTGCGCTCCTCAAATAATTTTAACTGAAGCTGGAGGAATGGTTACCGGAACTGATGGCAGGCCATTGTTATACAATAAATCCGAACCAAAGAACAAATTCGGGATTGTCGCAAGCAACGGTATTTTACATAAAGAAATACTCGGAGTAATTATCCAATAATAACAGAACAACAAATGATCAAACCACACGGTGGCGTATTAATAAATAATATATACAAAGGAGATATTTCCAAAAGGATTGCTCAGCTAGGCAAGAAAGACAATAGGCTTACAATAAGCGAAGATCATATTCAAGACATAAAGAATATTGCCAAAGGCGCGTACTCACCTCTTAGCGGTTTTTTGCATGAAGATGATTTCTTGCGTGTTATAAGCGATATGCGCTTGTCAGACGGTGTCGTATGGCCAATTCCGATCGTGCTTGACGTGAACAAAGATGACAGGAAAAGATTACGGAATCACAAATCTATTTTGCTTGTCAATAAAATTAACAAACCAGTCGCGATACTGAAGAACATCTCGTTTTATAAATACAACAAAAGCGACTTTGCCAATAAGGTGTTTGGGACTCTTAGATCCAATCATCCCGGTGTGGCCGATGTGTTTCGAATGAAAGAGTATTTAGTTGGAGGAGATATCGAATTTTCGGAACGGAAGGAAGAAAAATTTACAGAGTTCAGCCTTTCTCCGAAAGATATGCGATTGGAATTCAATCGAAGAAGATGGAAGAGCGTGGTGGCTTTTCAAACGCGGAATGTGCCTCATAGAGGACATGAATTCTTGCAAAGGGAGGCTCTTAAAATAACCGATGGGCTGTTAATACAGCCGGTCATTGGAAAGAAAAAACACAATGATTTTAAAGACGAGTGCATAATTAGCAGCTACAAAATTCTGATTGAAAACTATTATCCCGCCAAGAAAGTAGTGTTGGGAACATTACCGTTAAAAATGCGTTATGCAGGCCCTCGCGAAGCAATTTTACATGCGCTAATTCGTAAAAATTACGGCTGTACGCATTTTATTGTAGGTCGAGATCACGCGGGCGTAGGTGATTTTTATAAACCGGACGCAGCTCAGAATATATTTGACGATTTTTCAAAAGATGAAATTGGGATCAAAATTCTCAAATTTCCCGAGGTTGTTTACGATACTGCTCATAAACGACATTGCTTTATCAACGAATGCAATGAATCCGACAGAATGCATTTCAGTGGCACGAAACTAAGAAATTATATTAAAAATAAGCAGAAACCCCCAAAATATTTAATCCATTCCAAAATATATGAATTGCTTGCCAATTTCAGCAATCCGTTGGTTGATAAATCGCGTAAAACGAACAAGAATAAAAAAGGTTTTGTGTTATGGTTTACCGGTCTGTCCGGTGCCGGCAAAAGCACTATTGCTGACGGAGTGTTTGAAACGCTTAAAATAAACGGCATCAAAATTGAACGGCTTGATGGTGATGTTGTGAGGGAAAATCTCACAAAGAGCCTTGGGTTTACAAAAGAAGATCGTGATGAAAACATTAAGCGCATAGGTTTTGTGGCAAGTCTTTTGTCCAGGAACGATGTGGGCGTTATAGCTTCATTTATTTCGCCTTATCAGAAGCAACGCGAAGAACTGCAAAGAAATGTAAATAATTATATTGAAATATATGTGAATGCTCCTCTTGAAGTGTGTGAAGAGCGTGATCCTAAAGGTCTTTATAAAAAAGCGCGAAGGGGAGAAATAAAAAATTTTACGGGTATTTCCGATCCGTACGATGAGCCGCGAAATCCGGCTCTGGAATTAAGAACGGACAAGGCAACACCTGAGGAATGCATAGCTGAGGTAATCAATTTCATCAATAAAAAAGGGTATATTCATGAAGATTTTGCTTCTTAATTACGAATATCCGCCGATTGGCGGAGGCGCGGCAACGGCAACGTATAATTTGCTTAGGCAATTTTCCAATCGCAAAGATGTCAAAATAGATCTTGTTACATCATCACCCGATAAATATCGGGAGGAGCAATTTTCTGAAAATATAACGGTCTATTTCCTTGATATAAATAAAGGAGGGAATATTCACTGCCAAACAAACAAAGAATTACTCACTTATTCATGGAAAGCGTGGAAATTTGCGAAACAATTAAAGAAAAGAAAGGACTATGATCTTACCCATGCGTTCTTTGGAATTCCTTGCGGGTTTATCGCAATGTTGCTGGGAATTCCGTATATTGTGTCCTTGAGAGGATCAGACGTGCCGTTTTATAATGAAAAATACAAATTGCTTGACGTGTTGATATTTCAACGGTTGAGCAAAATTATTTGGGGGAAAGCCAAAAACGTTGTGGCAAATTCAGAAGGATTAAAACAACTCGCGCTTAAAACAAAATCCAATCAGCGAATCAATGTTATTTACAATGGCGTTGATATTGAAACATTTCAACCATTAAGTGACGAAACAGAAACATTTACTGTAATTTCAACATCAAGACTTATTAAAAGAAAAGGAATAGAATATTTAATTGAGGGATTCATTTCATTCGCGAAAAGAAAAAATGATGTTAAACTGATAATTGTCGGTGGCGGCAACTTGTGTGAAGAACTGAAAAAAAGTGTTAAAGATCAAAAATACGGTGATAAAATTGAATTTACGGGATCGCTTGACAGAAGCAAGATGCCTGAATATTACCAAAAAGCTGATGTTTTTGCTTTGCCGTCATTGAATGAAGGAATGAGCAACAGCTTGTTGGAAGCAATGGCAAGCGGTTTGGCCGTGGTTGTAACTGATACCGGAGGCACAAAAGAATTGGTGTCTGATGATAATGGGATTGTGATCAAGAAGCGTTCAAGCCATGAGATT
>JAYEFY010000016.1:0-15097 GCA_034658815.1 Patescibacteria group bacterium | reverse complement strand
TTGCGAGGCGGTTTTATGAATATATAACCGCCTCGTTTTGTTTGCGCAATCGCATTTTTCATGGCATCCCCACCCCCATTACCATCGGGACATAATGGCTGGGGCTGACGCCATGCATCATGGAAAAAAATCCAACTACTCCATACAGAAGCAATCCGGCAACTACGACGCCGAGAACAAGGATCATGACCGCCAGCAGTAGCATTCTCACAAATTTCGGAATCGTAAACTCTGTTGGAATAGAAACTTCTGCCGGAGTGATCGGACACGAATCTATCGCTTCTTGTAACATATCGCACCTCCTTTTTGTTTATTTTATATGTATAAAAAAGTACACGACCACCAATTACATGATACACTACAAGCAAAACACGCGCAAGTAAAACTTTCTACTTGTCAAAACTCTCCGCTCTTACTTATTACTACTTCGCCTTTTTGATATTCTTTCTCACTTTTAATTACAACTGCCACTTGAATCAGCGCCTTCTCCTTCTCCAAATCCCGGCGATGGAACGATTTCAGACAGCTTTTTGCCGCAAGCGGCAGGTTTTTCTTTAAAACCTTTGCATATTGCCGCTAAAAGGCTTGCTGAATCTCGTTTTGGTTGAATCGTTGTTCCATTTATAACCAATGTTGGAGATCCTTGCACACTGTACGCTTCGTTTTCTTCTTTATAAACATCAAAAGGGGGATAGTTTCCTTTCCATGCGCTTTTATCTTTTAACTTTTCTTCTATTTTGAATCTTTCGTTGACTGCGTTGGCACACTTCACAAGAATTGAAGAGTTAATATTCGCAGATCTCAGACAAGACGCGGAATCCATTGATTTTGATCTCAGAAAACATGATAGGTATTCTGAAAACTTTTTGGGTTCTTTCTCCTCAATGCAATGCTGCCTTACATTTTCTTCGATCTCTTTCTCGCCATGCATCGCGTAATCAACGAACTTGAACTTAAAATCGATTGCCGATCCAAGCGCTTCAACTACCGGAAGCAATCCCTTTTGCATTTGAGTGCCAAACGGACAATAGCTCATTATGAACGCTTCAACTTTCGGTTTTTCAGTCTTTGGCGGTTCAATATTCGCGGCTTGATCCGCGGCTCGCTGAGCTTCTGCTTTCTTTTGCTCAATATCGGCAATAACAACGGGATTGGGAAAGAACATTTCGCCGTCCATTGAAAGATATGTTACAGTTTCATTGCCTCCAATATCAAGAATCGCCTTGTACATTCCTTTCTCAATAGTTATTCCCTTTACACTCACTTCGGTTCCCGGCTGTACCATATTATCACTAACAAGTTCCATCACCCTTTTCTCAGCTTTTTTTTCACCAATTCCGGTAAAAGTTTCGGTTTCATTCGTTGTCGAGTACCAGCCATATCCGAGAGCAATAGCCAAAATGATCAAGATGGCATTTATGATCAGGGACTTTTCTCGAATTAGTTTAGCTATTTTCTCTTGCGTTATCTTCTTCTGTGTATTTTGCGTAACTTCTTTTTGCAAGTCCGCGGATGTCTCCTTTCTTCCTTTGTTTATTGATTTCATTTATTGGAATTTATTTGGAATAGTTTCTAAATACTTTTTCATCTTACATTAATTTTCAAAAGATCACAAGCAAACAAAGACCACCCATTTTACCCGGTGGTCGTTCATTTATTCTAAAATTTCGCTAAAATTAAAGAAATGAGAGATTTATTCAATAACCGCCAAAATATCTTCTTTTGCGTCAAGAATTACATGTTCTTCACCGCCAATTTCGATTTCACTGCCGGAATATTTTTTATAGATGATGGAAGCGCCTTTTTTTATCTTTTCATTGATCTTATCGCTATCTCCGACTGCGACAATCAATCCTTCTTGTGATTTTTCTTCGGATGCGGTATCCGGAATTACAATTCCGCTTTCAGTGGTTTTTTCATTTTTAGCCACTTTCACCAAGACGTTGCTTCCAAGCGGTTGAATCTTCTTCATATGATTTGTGTGTTTTTAATAGTTACTTTTGATTAGCAAACAACATACTCAACTGCTAAAGATTGTAGCACTATTTTTCTTTGTGTCAATTTATTTTGTCAAACTTACGTTCAAGACGATTAAGCATTTTTTGAATTTTTTGTATTTCTCGCAATGCTTTACGGTCAGTTGCCAAGTCATTAGTCGCTCTTACTCGATCACGTTCCGCTCCTCTGTTTTGACTCATAAGAATGATCGGCGCCGCGTAGGCAGAAAGAACGCTTAATGAAAGATTTAGAAGAATGAACGGATACGGATCCCAGTTCTTTATAAATCCGTACACGTTGAAACCAACCCAAATGGTGATAAATACCGTTTGAAAACCGATGAAAATCCAGCTTCCGATCACTTTTGAGGCATAGTCAGCCATTTTCTGGCCTTTGGTTATTTTCCATCTTCCATTTAATCTGTTATTTGTTATCTGTGTTCGTTTCATAAATTAAAAGAACAAAAAATTATATCAGAATTGTTTCTAAATCAGCTTCCCTGTTTCGTCGACAGGCAGGTCGGCCTCATCGCCTGCCTGCCGCCTGCGAAAGGCGGAGCGTTAGTAAAAATTGATAATTCTTGGCAAGGGTTAATTCGGATACGGTTCCGTTTGATTTTTATTGTCCAATAACCTGCACTGCGATTTGCCGCGGACGCGCATTATCAAGCTCAACCGCAAACACCCTCTGCCATTCCCCCAGTTGCAGAGAAGAACTGACAATGTTAATGGACGCGTTTGGCGTTAAAAAAACCGCTTTGCAATGGCTGTGCCCATTTTTCGGTTCATTTTGATGCATGTTCACGGTTCTTATTTTAAAATTGTCATGCATATATTTGACTGTTCTGGGAGCGATCTTCTCAAGGGTTTTTTTGATATCTCCGATCAAAAGCGGCTCGGCTTCTTGAACGATTATAGCCATTGTCGTATGTAATGACTGGATATTCACGACTCCGTTTCGCACGCTGTTCTTTTTAATTATTTTTTTTATTTTATCGGTAATATCAATAAAGTCGAGCGTAGTGTTTGTAGTTAAACGTATAATGTGATTGACTATTTTAATTTTCATTTATTTTTTATTTATTTTCTATGCGAGTATGCCTTTCATTGTAACAAATGTCTTATCAATGTCAAAGATTAGTCTTGTTTTTTTACTCATTGTATATTTAATGTGTAAGAAATTAGAGTGTTATTTGCAATATTGCCGCTCTGTTGTCATCCCGAACGAAATGAGTGAAGTATGAACGAATGAAGTCGAGGGATCACTTCGCGTAAATAAGTTCACGACCAAGGGATTCTTCATCCCGAGTACTCGGGACTCAGAATGACAAGGATGAAAGTGTAAACAACGCTAGGGTTTCTTATAAATAAGTATACTCTCAATTTACCACACACATCTAACGAGGAGGAATGAAAAAATGGCACACAGGATGATGTTAGCAGTTTTGTTCTTTTCCATTATTACTGCCTTTTCCGCTAATGCGGAAAATGCGGGAAAAAAATGCAGGCTAGTTATCGGTTCGTCAAGCCGTGAATACAAAGAAAGAATACCTGTACTTTCTTGCACAAAGAATCTTTCAGATTATAGTTTCAGCTTCTTAAAAAGCCTTCTGTTAAAAGCGGACACTCCGAATTATGTTTCCGTAGAACATGAAAATGGAACTTTTTCGGAAGAAACAGTTATTCTTCATAATTGACTGGATTCTTTTCTTTATCGCAGTGGTGTATAATAACTGGGATAATCAGACCAACATTACTCATGAAAAAATCGTATCCGCTCAAAAATTACATTATTTTCAGTTTTTTTCTTTTTATGATTTTTGTCTTGACCGGATACCTATTTGCTGATTTAAATTATGAATTGGCAAATAAATATCTTGAAAAGATAATAGAAGAATTCAGACATTTGATCCATCCCGATCCATTCAAACAGTTTCTCGTTATCTTTTTCCACAACGCAGTTGCTTCGTTCCTTATGATAATCACTTTCTTCTTTTTCGGTCTTTCGGCATTGGTTTCATTATTTTCAAACGGAATTATTCTAGGCATCATCATGAATATTTTTTATGAAAAGATTGGACTTTTGGCTGTTGCCGTTTTACTTGTTCCTCACGGCATCATTGAATTGCCGGCTTTTTTTATTTCAGCCGCAGTCAGTTTGCGGCTCGGAATTCAATGGGCGAAGAGCATATCGCCCCATCATTCATTTAAAGGAGAGTTCCCTTCCGCAATGAAAACCTTCCTAAAAATTATTTTGCCGATGTTTCTGGTCGCGGCATTTATTGAATCATTTATCACTCCTTTGATCTTTAAAATATTGAAGTAATTTACTGGACTTTATTTTATGTTAAGTTTTTTGGATTACTGAAACGATCCTGCCAATATCTTTATTTGATATTACTTTTTTTGTAATTGCCTTGTTTCGCGCGAACTGAATATCAAAATAGTACTGTGTCTTGCCTATTGTAATTCCATTGTCAATTTTTTCAACAACCGCTTTGAGCTGACGGCCATTAAAAGATCGGACGTATTTTTTTCTTTGTAGCCAAAGCCTTCATCGGTTCCAAAAGTCATTTTTCCATTTTGGGCGTTTACAATCCCCGGAACGTCAAGCCTCCTTTCTGATATCTCATCAATTATTTCGAACTTATGCTCCTCTAAATGATTTTCGGGTTTTTTATGTTTAGAATCGCGAGGAAATTGTTCAAATTCTTGCATAAATTTATTTTAATATTGGGAACAGTCCTTTATCAATGAATTCTAATTCTATTCTGCCCATACTCGTTTAATGAATAAAAACACAAAAGACCGTACCTTAATTTTAGTATATGGATTATAAGCGGACAAATGAAAATCTCTACTATTGCAATAGTTTAGCATTGCATTTGACAAAGATACTTGTTGCGCTACTATGTGAGTGTATGAAAAATATTCTGACACGAAAATTTTATTTTTTCTGGTTTTATTTTTTTAGCGGCTTTAGGAGTCGGATATTTTGTATTGAAAAGTAAGTAAATAGCAAAGTTTAGATACAAAAAATCGGTTCCGCAGAGCCGGTTTTTTATTTTGTTCAGTTCATTAAAATAAGGAGAAGAGAAAAATGCGTAGAAAATTTTTTTGTTCAAACTGTAAATTGTTTGAGGCAATTATTGTTTCCGCTCAACAGGAAAGAAAGACTTACTATTGCCCGATTTGTGGGAAAACAATACAAATTGGGCTAGACAGAAGCAAATCACCATTTTCGATCACACTTAAGGAGGGACATCCTTTATGGGATAACGGCGTGTTAAAGCTGGCTATCACTTAATCTGCCACGTCTCTAAGAACACAAAACAAAAAACGGTTGTTTCAAAGAAGCAATCGTTTTTCAATTTTTACAGTATCTTATTGTTGATTCTGCGTGGATCGGACAGGACTTGTCCCGTCATCCGACGGGACACCATGTCGAATGGCATGGTGAACCCATGAATACCCTATTATGTGCGTGGACCGGACAGGACTTGTCCCGTCATCCGACGGGACACCATGTCGAATGGCATGGTGAACCCATGAATACCCTATTATGTGCGTGGACCGGACAGGACTTGAACCTGCCACCTCCTCGGTGCAAGCGAGGTGCTCTACCGGATGAGCTACCGGCCCAAATATGTTTGAGCCAAATTATCTACAAACATGTGGGCGATCCAGGACTTGAACCTGGGACCTCGTCATTATCAGTGACGCGCTCTAACCAGCTGAGCTAATCGCCCGAGTAAAATTCAAAATCTAAATATCAAAATGTAATGTACCGAGCGTGTGATAATAATCACGCGAAACTGGAAGCTGCCTGCCCGAACGTACCGCTCGGTACGGGCTGGCCTGCCCGTCCAAAATATTAAAAACACATCAAAAAAACAACGGCCTGAAGCCTATTGTACCACGTTTATAAGAATTGTCTATTGTGTAGCCTTACTTCTCTTTGTTGGCTACTTGTCTATATACATCAAACGTTTCTTGCGCGCATTTTTTCCAAGAAAATTCCTGGGCGCGTTTAATTCCTTTCGTTTTCAGTTCATTTTTTCTTTCTTGGTTTTCAATGAGCTGCTCTATTTTCTCCGCAATATCTTCAGTTCCATATGGATCAATATACTCAACCGCGTCACCGGCGATTTGCTTTAGAGGGAAAATATCAGAAATTATACTTGGAGTTCCGCTGGCCATTGCTTCTAAAACGGTCATTCCAAATCCCTCGTACAATGATGGCATAATGAACAATTTCGCGTTTTTAAATAATTTCTTTAAATCATCACCTTCAACATAACCCAAAAATTTCACGTCGTTTTCAAGTCCGAAATCTTTCGCTACTTGAAGATATTCTTTCGCAAGCCATCCGCGTTTGCCGCCAATAACGAGCTGATAATCGTGCCGCCGGCCTTTCCGTTTTGTATTTTCCTTAAAAATTTTGAAAGCATGGATCAAACGCGTAATATTCTTGATCGGTTCGAGTGTTCCAACGAAAAGTACGTAGTCTTTTTCAATGTGAAACTTGTCGGCTAATTCCCTTCTTATCTCGTCGCGTGATTCAGGAACTTCGCTAAAAAATCTTTCGTCAACACCGTTATTAATAACAGAAATTTTTTCATCGGCTACTTGAAATAATTCTTTTAAATCTTGTTTTGTGTTGTCTGAAACTGCAATCAGTCTGTCTGCTCTTGCCGCCATTGCTTTCCGGTTGTATTTTGCTTTTATCGACTTTCCCCTTGGATAGTGTTTCGGATATTTATAGACAGATAAGTCCTGAAAAGTGCATATCACTTTCCCTCGATAACCCAGCGGAACTCGCGCATCAGGAGAAGCACAATGCAGAACATCCAGTTTATGCCCACTCAAAGTGGCCAGCCCAAGAATTTCACTATACGCTCCCGGAAGATATTTCTTATAATCAGACCAAGGGAAAAACTTTACCGTCACATTAGATTTGGAAAACTTTTTAACATCTTTTTCCCTGACCCGGTAGTCAAAGAACAGGAAATAGCTGTTATGCTGATCCATCTTAAGCAAATTGCGGATCAGTTGATAAGTATAATGCCCCACGCCAATTGCCGGATTTTTTTCTGGATTTAAGATTGATCGAGCGTCAATGCCTATTCTCATCGGTAAAAATTTATTTCCTTATGCGACTCCAGTATACCACCTTTTAGTAAAAAGTGAAGTATTGGCAAAACATAGCCGCTACTATCAGAAATATGGAGTTTAAAGTTAAAATGACATTTCTAAATGTAATTGACAATCTAGTACATTTTCTTGCCAATGTTTTAATTTTGTGGTAGCATACACATTGTATGTTAAGATATTTGCGCAATTCGTGTACAATGCATAGGTACCGCGGAACGGTTAATTGTTCAGAAAATATTAGTTATGAAAAAAAATATTCACCCAAAATATTATCCTAAAGCAAAAATTACTTGCGCTTGCGGCAATGTTATTGAAACGGGGTCTACCATTGAAACAATGAATGTTGAGATCTGCAGCGCTTGCCATCCTTTTTATACAGGCAAAAAGAAATTGGTTGATTCTGCCGGACAGGTTGATCGATTTAAGAAACGAATGGAAAAGTCGTCCCAGCTTAAAGATAGAAAGAAAGCAATGAAGGCAAAAAAAATGGCTAAGAAAAAGACGGGACAAAAAAAGAAGAATGAGGAGAAAAAGACGACAAAGAAAAAATAACATTTTCAATGCTGTTTTGGTTCCCGCCTGGTTTGGAAACAATCCCGTCATGGCTGGGAACTTTTCATAATACGCAACTGTTCCAAATATATGTAAGCACAATGAATAATCCTCAAATTGATATTTACAAGGAAGAATACGCTGCAATCGAATCTGAACTTAGCGACTCAGCCGTCTTTTCTAATCCCCAAAAAGCCACAAAGCTTTCTCGACGGAAAAATGAACTCTTTGAAGTAATTGAACAAAGTAAAAAACTTGTAAATCTCCAAAAACAATTTGTGGAAAACGAAGAACTTATTGCCTCATCGGATGATAAAGATTTTATTCAAATGGCACGAGATGAAAACGATGCCGTTCGAAAAAAGATCGCAAAAACTGAAAAAAAACTCAATATTCTTCTTCTCCCTAAAGACCCAAATAACAGAAAGGATGTCATTGTTGAAATTCGCGCGGGAGCCGGAGGCGACGAAGCATCTTTGTTTGCCGCGAATTTGTATAGAATGTATTCAAGATATGCCGAGGAAAACGGCTGGGCTGTCCATATTCTCAGCTCCCATCAAAAAGACCTTGGGGGATTTAAGGAAATTATTTTCGAGATTTCAGGAAAAGACGTGTTTTCAAAAATGAAATACGAGTCAGGGGTTCATAGAGTCCAACGCATTCCGGAAACGGAAAAACAAGAACGGATCCATACTTCGACCGCTACCGTCGCGGTACTGCCCCAAGCCGAAGAAATCGAAATTGAAATTGATCCAAACGATCTTCGCATAGACACATTCGCGTCTTCCGGACCGGGAGGACAAAGCGTTAATACAACAAACAGCGCGGTGCGCATTACTCACGTTCCCGCCAATCTTATCGTTACCTGCCAAGACGAAAAATCACAGCATAAAAATAAAGATAAAGCGTTAAAAGTGCTTCGTTCACGATTATTGGCGTTAAAAGAAGATGAAGAACAAGAAAAGCAAGGAATCCAAAGAAAAAGCCAGATTGGAACGGGAGATAGAAGTGAAAAAATACGAACCTATAATTATCCCCAAGACCGCATCACGGATCATAGAATTAAGCAAAGCTGGTCAAATACTGAAAATATTCTGAATGGTAATGTCGGCATTGTAATAGAAAAGTTGATCACGGAAGACCAAAAACGCATGTTGCAACAATGAATACGAAAGAGGCGTTAAAAAAAGCCAACGGAGCACTTGCGAAAACCGGCATAAAAGAACATCGCCTTGATGCTTTAGTATTACTTTCCCGCGCAACAGACAAATCAAAAGAATACCTTCTTGCCCACCCTGAATTTAAATTATCGCCAGGTCAAAAAGCTGTATTTTTGCGTTCGGTTAACCAAAGAAAAAAGAAAATGCCTATAGCTTACATTACTGGCAATAAAGAGTTTTTTGGCATTGATTTTTCAGTAAATGCAGGCGTTTTAATTCCTCGTCCGGAAACTGAAATGCTGGTCGAAAAAGGAATTGAACTGGCATCCGAACATACACATTCTGCTGTTGTTGATATCGGAACAGGTTCGGGATGTGTGATTATCTCTATCGCGCGCGCGCTAGAGGATCAGTTGCAATTAAACAATTATAACCTTTTTGGAATTGATATTTCATTTGAAGCGCTTGAAACAGCGCGGCAAAATTCTAGAAAAAGCGGTCTTGAAGACGATATTATTTTTCTTAAAGGAGATTTATTGAAATCTTTTTTTGAACAACAGAAGAACTGCATTGGCGAGCCGCTTATTATTCTTGCCAACCTTCCTTATTTATCAACTAATATCTATCAAAGATTGCCTCGAGACATCCGTTGTTATGAGCCGAAAACTGCTTTAATCAGCCATGGAGATGACGGACTGGATCTCTATCGCCGCTTCTTCACGCAAATACGCGACTTTCGGCAAAGCGATACTTCTATTTGCTTTGAATTCTCCCCGGAACAAAAAGAAGAGTTGGAAAAAATAATAAATGATAGGCTTCCTTTCGCGAAGACATCTTTCCAAAAGGATCTTTCCGGCCGTTGGAGAATTGGCGCTGTCTTATTTTAGTTGTCGTGTCGCTTTATCCGGTCATCACACTATGATATAATCAAATCAAGTGCTAATTGGCATGATCTATTTGTGTTCAACCGAAACCATGCTTAACAGAAACAAAAAATCGCAAATAATCCTGGAAAATGTAAGTGTTGTGTACAATCAGGGACAATCTAATGAAGTTCGGTCTCTCGAAAATGTCTACCTGAAACTTTATCCGCAGGAATATGTTATTATCTTCGGTCCGTCGGGATGCGGTAAATCAACTTTACTCTATTCTATCGCGGGCTTGCAAAAACCAACACAGGGCAAAGTAGTAATTGATGACAATGAAATTTATGCCCTTGATAAGAAAGATATGGTCGCGTTTCACAGAAAAAAGATCGGCTTGATATTTCAGGCATTTTATCTTATCGTGTCTCTTAATGTAATAGATAATATTTGCCTTCCAAGAACAGCTTCGGGAGAAAATACGCGAAAACGCAAAAAATTCGCTAAAACACTTTTAGAGCGATTTGGAATACTGAACCAAGAACGAAAGATGCCGGGTGAACTATCGGGAGGGCAAAAACAGCGCGTCTCGATCGCGCGCGCCCTTGCCAACAATCCTGACATTATTCTTGCCGATGAACCGGTTGGCAACCTTGATTCGGTTTCTTCGCATAATGTGATGCAGATACTCGAAGAATTGAATCAAAAAGACAAAAAGACGGTTATCCTTGTTACGCATGATCCAAGCCATCTAAAGTATGGCGATAGAGTTATTTATCTTAAAGACGGAAAGATAATCAAAGAAGAAATTATCAAAAAGAAGCTTTCTGTAAAGGACGTGAAAATTGAGGAAATAAGTGTAAGTGAAAAGATACCACAGGATCTTAAAATGCTTATACGCGCCTTTAGAGATCTATCATTATCACAAACCAATATCTTGCTTGTTCCTTTTAAAGCTCAACAATTATTCTCTCACGTCATTTTAACAAAAACTCATGAACATATTGACCGAGCAAATAAGAATCTTGAGGAGCTCTTATTTGATCGCTGCTCAACTAAGGAATTCATCGAGAATCTTGATGCGGATTTGGAAAAAGGAGGCGCCGGATGGGACAAACGCATGGCAGAAAAGTTTGCTATGCGCGTAGAAACAATTTTAAAACAGGCGAAACAGATCGATCTAATGAAGCCAAAGGAATCATCTTCCGGCATCGTTTACTATCTTGCGAAAACTTTTGGACTTAAACTCACTAACGAACAAATTATGCGGTTTAATGATCTTCTGGTATTAAGGCTTAAAAATAAACTTTCCATCAAAGAGATTCAAAAAGGAATTGATATTTCATTTTCCGATGGAGGCGTGGGACTCGACAAACGAATATCAATGAAAATTTCCCAAGAAGTTGAAATGCTGCTATTACTAAATTATGGGTAATAATCTTTTATGAGAATACTGGATCTATTTAAATTATCGACTCGTATGTTCAAAGCAAGAACATCAAGAACTCTGTTAACCGTTCTTGGTATGGGCATTGGCATATCAGCAATTTTGTTTCTTGTTTCTTTGGGATATGGCCTTCAGAATGTTATATTGGAAAAAATTACCACATCAGATGCCCTTTTATCTCTTGACGCAACACCTTCAAAAGAACAAGAATTGAAAATCGATAATGATTTTATCAGTAAGATAGAGGCGATAAATAATGTTGCTGAAGTTAGTCCGGTATCACAAATTTCATCGCAGGTTCACTTTAATAATCTTATTTCAAACGTTACAACCGAAGTTGTAAAACCGTCATTTTTCAGCCTTAGCGGCCTTGAGATCGATCATGGAACCGTATTCGATAATAGCACTGAAAATGGTATTGTGGTTTCTTCAGCATTCGCAAAAATATTCAAGGAGGATCCTGAAAGAATTATTCATAAACAGGTTAAGCTTTCCTTTATTTTTCCAAAAGAAACTGATAATGAAAACTTAGGTGGAAACGAAACTGAAGTGGTTCCTGTCGATAGCCCTTTTACTGTTGTTGGAATGATCGAACGGGAAGAGCCTATCGTATATGTTAACATGGAAGACGTGGAAAAATATGCCGTAATTCCGTATTTCACCCGCCTAAAAGTAAAAGCCAGAAAAACAGACTACGTTGAACAGCTGAGAGTGGAATTAGATTCTCGGGGGTTATCAGTATCTTCTCTTTCAGATACTGTTGATCAAGCAAACAAGGTGTTCCATGTGCTTCAGATCATTCTTGCTTTCTTTGGAATTATCGCTCTTGCGGTAAGCGCTATTGGAATGTTCAATACAATGACTGTAACTTTACTTGAAAGAACGGAAGAAATCGGCATTATGAAGTCAATCGGGGTTTCAGAAAAAGATATCCTGCTTATGTTCGTGTTTGAATCCTCAGTTATGGGTTTCCTTGGGGGACTTTCAGGAATTATCATTGGTATAATAGGAAGTAAGTTTGTTAATTTTGGATTTAATCTTTTGGCGCAAAGATTCGGAGGCGAAGCGGTTCAGCTTTTTTATTCACCGCTATGGTTCATAGCTTTGATAATAGTAATTGGCGCTGTTGTCGGTTTTATTACAGGACTTATTCCCGCACGGCGGGCAAGTTCGATCAATCCGCTTGACGCGCTCAGATATAAATAACTCTTCTGTGGGACTGTTCTCGCTATAAAAAGGTATTAATTAAGAATCATTTGAAATTTGAAGTAAATAAGTAAATTTCTTAATTTTTATTTTAGGGAGAGAATTACCATGAATTGGAAATTGATTGCCGGCTATTCATTGAAAATTGTAAATTTATCATTCTAAAATTCATTTCAAATTTCAAATTTAGCCGTAATGGAGCGATCAACTTGAAATACAATATGCATATAATTTACTATACGGGGACTGTTTTATAAATAGCGCATGAAAATATTCGCAAAAAATCGCAGAGCTCGCTATAATTATGACATCCTCAAAAAATATGAGGCCGGCATTGCATTAAGAGGTTATGAAGTAAAATCAATAAAAACCGGGCATGTTTCACTGAAAGAATCGTATGTGACAGCGCTTGACAACGAGCTTTTTTTGACAAATGCTACCATCCCACTTTACAAATTTGCCGGGGATAGGCCTGCTTATAACGCAACAGCGCCGAGAAAACTGCTTTTACACAAAAAAGAGATATCTTATTTAATTGGAAAACTAAAAACCAAGGGGTTGACATTAGTACCTCTTTCAATGTATAATAAAAAAGGAAAGATCAAGCTCCTTTTTGCTTTAGCGAGAGGAAAAAGGAAATATGACAAGCGACAGACAATCAAGGAACGGGAAGATAAAATGCGAACACAACGATACTTGAAACAGTATTAGCATTCGGGGGTGTTAGGATTCGACAGATCAAGTGTTTTTTAACCCGCAAGTCAAGCTGTCACACCTTGTAAAACTATGACACATGTTTAAGTGCAAACATTTTTTCAAAAGCAAAGAAGTCACTTGCTAACGCATTTGCACCTTCATTTGCTGCCGCTGTAGCATAATAAGGCTATAGCCCGTCGGCCGGTTGATACTCGATATTCTGGTACCGGCGTCATCATCGAGTTGCAGTCATTGTATTTTCCCGTACTTTGGCATAAGCTGCACCCGGGAAAAAAGTGATGATGTATTTTGTTTGTTTTTAACATTTTTCACTTATTTCAAACAAACTATGCTTGTAGACAGTTATTGAGCCTTCTTATCTGGACATGGGTTCAACTCCCATCACCTCCACAAAATTCAGCGTTAACCATTAAAAACTACTACAATTAAGAGACAACATTTTTTCGGCTCTAAAAACAAGAGCCGGCGGGAAATTAAAAGTCGAGTAAATGAAATGATACGAATTTCACCGATACGGCTTATTGATGAGAATGGAGCACAAGTTGGTATTACTGAAACAAATAAAGCGTTTGAAATGGCGCAAGAGAGAGGTTTTGATCTTGTCGAAATATCACCAAACGCAAAACCGCCGGTTTGTAAGATCATTGATTGGGGAAAATATCAGTATCAACAATCGAAAAAATATCAACAATCAAAAAGTAAACAGAAAAAAATTGATGTTAAAGGCGTGCGTATCAGGCCTTCAACGGGAGAAAATGATCTTGCGTTCAAAGCAGATCAAGCAAAAAAATTTCTTGAAAAAGGTTGTAAGGTGAAAATAGAAATTGTTTTGCGCGGACGCGAAAAGGCGTTTACCGGCCAATCAAGAGAAAAGCTTAAAAAATTTATTGACAAAATAGATTTTCCCTATAAAATAGAGCAAGATGCTAAAAGGCAATTTAACGGGTTTAATGCTATTATTGCTCCGGTCTAAGTAACACAGTTCTAAACCTTTTGATCTACTCAGGGACTGCTCTCAAACACCATTTTATCGCAAAAGCGTGTTCGGGAGCAACCTTATTCAAAAAGGTTTAGAATTTTTAATTTTATGCCAAAGCTCAAGACACGAAAATCGGTAGTGAAGCGATTCAAAGTGACATCAAAAAAGAAGATTTTGCGAAGGCGATCCCGGCAGAATCATTTTAACGCGCGCCAAGATTCAAATCATAAGCGAACGAAACGAAACGATAAACAGGTTGTTGGCAAACAAGCAAGAAATATTCTCACGGATATTGATCGCAGATAATTACACACTTAAGGCATATAGGAATGTTCTTATATGCTGGAAGTAATATAACATAATGGCAAGAATAAAACGCGGAACAACTGCGTCAAAACGCAGAAAAAAAGTTCTCAAAGCGGCTAAAGGCTACAGATGGAGAAGAAAATCAAATTATCGAGCAGCCAAAGAAGCTGTCATAAAAGCCGGTAAATATGCTTATCGGGATAGAAAAGCGAAAAAGCGTTCGTTCCGCAGACTTTGGATCTTGCGTTTGAATAACGCTTTAAGAGCACATGGTATAAAATATTCCGAATTTATTAAGATATTGAAGGACAAGAAAGTTATTCTTGATCGTAAAGTTCTCTCTCAATTGGCTATTGAAAACCCTGAAATGTTCAAGCTGTTTGTTGAAAAGATGAAATAAAATCTATTCCGAAATTAAATTACTTAAAGTTCCTTTGCTGTTTTAGCAAGGGATCTTTTTAGTTTGACTTGTGCCAGCGTAGGAAATTGCAAATTTGTCATTTTAAAATTCATTTCAAACCTGTCCGTCCGGAAGGCGGGTTGTAAATTTCAAATTTAGCTGTATTGGTCATTAATCATTTCCCTTAATATGTTAGAAATTAGAGCGTTATTTACAATATTGCCACTCTTTTGTCATCCCGAACGAAATGAGTGAAGTATGAACGAATGAAGTCGAGGGATCACTTCGCGTAAATAAGTTCACGACCAAGGGATTC
>JAYEFY010000015.1:0-15522 GCA_034658815.1 Patescibacteria group bacterium | reverse complement strand
TCAAAGCCTAAAAAAGAAAATTCTCTGGCTCGGATTGTGGGCGTTGGCGCTATCAATCGCGTCTCAATACCATTTTTTCGCGCTTTTTTCCCTGGCGGCGATATCGGCTGTGTTTTTCTTTGTAATAAATGATCTTTGGAATCCGAAACAAATTGTTTCCTCCTGTAAAAAAATATTAACTAGACAATTCGCGGTTTATATACTGGCTGTTTTTGTGATATTCGGCGTTACTTATACCCCGGTGATCATTAGTGATGTTGTAACGCATGGAAGCAATACGAAAAACTTCATCGGGGCATTTAGTGAAAAACCTAGAAAGAACAAAACGTTACGGCAAAAAATTATTCGCAATCTTCGCGAACAGCCAAAGCACTACTATCTTCTGATTACTTCGTTTCGCCATCAACACGGGAAAAAGGCCGATCCGGTTCCGGTTGGATTTGGGGCGGCTTTTGTTGTATTGGGAATAGTTCTGGCAGTGATAAAAAGACGAAAAGAAAAAATAGAAGTGAAAAGAAATTTTTTAACGCTCGTGATTATTTGGACGGCCGTGTTTTTCTTGGTTACGATCCCAATGTCATACCAGCTTAGGCCGAGATTTTTCGTTGTTATATTCCCGATTCCATATATCTTTTTTGCTTTATGGTTCTCCTTTTTTAAAGAAAAACTAAAAAAACGCTCTTACCCAATAATTTTTTCGGTCGTTGCGTCGATCTTGTTTTTAAATTTTTATGGCACTTACGCGTGGTTTAGGGAGCAACAGCTTTCCCAAAACAATGGATTTGAAGTTGGCAGAACGTATATACTTAAAAGACAAGACGGAATTACGTTAGGACAGCTTGAGCGTGCAATTGATCATATGTACAGCACAAGACGCACTGACGACATTTTATTTTACGCAGATACTGAATATATTAATTCAGTAAAATATTTGTTTCAGCTCAAAAATGATGCTGTTATAACTTATGAGCCTGTGAAAAATCCTCAAAGTTTACGAAACCGAGAATATATTTTTGCGCTTAACAATACCAAAGGCGGAGTAAGCTCATTATCAAAAAAAGTAAAAGCGTATGCCGTTATAGTTTCTGAAAAACAATTTGGACAATTAATAGTATATGAAATGAGGGTTGATCAAGAAAGTTTGCCTAAACTCGAAAATGAAGCTGTTGCCTCGGAAGATAAGAAAAAAGGGAAAACAAAGCGGATATTTTGGAGAGATATCTTTAATATGAGTGATGATGAGCTTGATATTGAGCTTGGTAAAAAAGAATAAACAGATGATATAATATGAACATGCTAACGGTAAATAAGAAGAATTACATTTTTAGTTGAAAGATATTTTGGCAAATAAAAATGAAATTTTAAAGTAAACTCTCTAAATGCTTTTGACGATAATTCTACCGACATTCAATGAAAAAGAAAATATAAATCCGCTCCTGGATCGTCTTTTTGATTCTTTACGGATCGCGAATTATAATTATGAGATCTTGTTCGTGGATGACAGTTCCGATAACACGCCGGATGTTATCAAGCAAAGAATATCCAAAAATCCAAATATTCGACTTATTCATCGTTCAAAAGAGGAACGAACCGGCTTGGCAACAGCGTTTATTAAGGGATTCCAGAAAGCGAAGGGTAAGTACATTTGCTGTATGGATTCTGATTTACAGCATCCTCCCGAAGTAGTGCCTGAACTTTTAGAAAAAGCGACTGGAGATAATGCCGATATTGTTGTTGCCACGCGATACGCGAAAGGAGGCAGTGCCGAAGGATTGGGCAGTTTGAAAACATTATACGGAGTCTATCGAAGAGTTGTATCTATCGGAATGAAATATTTTACTCAAATTATTTTTATTCCTACCAGAAAAACAACAGACCCGCTGGGAGGTTTTTTTCTTTTTAAGAAAGAGCTTCTTTCCGATATGGTTCTTGAGCCGCGCGGTTTTAAGATCTTAGTGGAGATCTTAATGCGCACCCAGCACGGAGAGGTCAGCGAAATTCCGTACAAGTTTCTTGTTCGTGAAGACAACGAAAGCAAAGCGACTTTTGCCCAGGGACTGGAATTTCTTAAACACCTTTTGCATATTTTTAGAACTGTGCCGGAAGCCGGAAGATTCTTTAAATTTTGTCTCGTTGGCTTCAGCGGCGTTTTAGTGAATCTCGGGATTCTGTCACTTTCAGTTGAAGTTTTTAACGTTGATAAAAATACCGGATGGCTGACAGCGGTAATTGTGTCAATTCTAAGCAATTATTTTTTGAATACCGTTTTCACCTATGGAGATAAAAAATCATCTTCACGAACCGAAAGCTTGCGAAGAGTAACATATTACTATATTGTATCTGCTGTCGCAATGGCTTTTAATTTTGCCGTCTATCGACTGGGAATAGCTTTCGGATTTGATTATCGGATTGCCGCAGCTGTTGGAATAATCGCGGCTACGGCAATTAATTTTATTTTAGCCACAAAAGTTGTATGGAAATTACCGGTGAAAGCGTGAAATTACTTAAAAAAATATGAGATATTTTTTTAAAGTTTACTCATGCTAGATTTTCTGCTTCGGCACTGTTGCCGGTTTTTTATTATATTGTTGCTTTTGTCAACACAAAAGTTTATCTTTATCAGAAAACGTCTTTCCAATGAAGGCTAGGTTTTTTTATTGGCTCTGTGTTGCTGTAATTTTTTTTGTTTTTTACGGCATTATTTGTTGAAGATCCTGTTTTTTTTGTGTTACTCTTCTTGCTGTTATTTTCACTATAACTCACTCTCCATGCTGTCAGAAATCCGGCTTGATGTTTTTCGATCGTATTAACATTAATATGCGGCGGGAATTTTTTATATATGCTCTTTTCATTTTTCCTGCCAAGCTCTATTATGAAAATCTCGCACCCATTCGTATTTTTTGAAATGTTTTCGCCGATTCGCTTCATTGGAAAATTCGGATGATTTGTTTCAAATACATATTTAATTGCCGGTAAATAAACTCCCGGTGCATTAAAGCAAGCTTGTTTGTTCTTCTGTTCTGAAATATTTTTCATATAAGCCACTATTTCTTTCTGATCTTTCAGTGTAACGAATTCTCTTTGTTTAAGCGATGTGCTTGATACGGTTCTGAAAAATCTGTCAACATTTTGTTGTGAATGAAGTTTACAATACCAGTTCGCGATTGCTGATAAATTTAATATGAGAAGGAGTAAAGTAATTGTAAGAACTAGCGTAATGCCGATTTTTTTATATTTTATTTTCCACAACGCGGCATAGAACATTGAAAGAAAAATATACGGGATAAAAATTGTCGGAAACCAATAACGGTTACGATTTAAGCTAAAAGCCAGCTGGAAATAGATAATTGAGAAAGAGACAAACCAAATAAGTATTATTGTTAGGAACGGATCATACTTAGCGCTCTTAAACCATGGCAGTTTGCCGAAGACCAACAGAGTCATTACAATAAAAGACGCTAACACAAAAAAGATGCCGATACTCGAAATGATTGGCAGTTCATTATCATTTAATGATGTTACGATAACTGCATAGAATTTTCCGTATAATTCTGTCGTTTTTCTCGCGGAATCAAGAACGCTTCTTTCTTGAGGTTTATGCTTGATCGCGTAATGAAACTGTTCAAGATTATTTCCTTTGTTTTTAACATCGCTAATGATAACGGGGGCGTATATAATCAGCACGATCAGAACAGCGCCTACCCAAAATTTCCACGGAATTTTTCTTGGTCTCCAAAACAGCCAAAATATAACAGCGACAAGAGGGAAACCGGCCAGTGCTATGAAATGCAACTGGCTCACAACCGAATACGCGATTGCCGCGGACAAAAGCCAATACCCGGCTGTTTTTTTATTTGAAATTGTACCGACTTTATATACGCTTAGCACGAATAACAGTCCCCAAAACGGAACTAGGTTTGGGTTCCATCCAAATCTGGAGTATTGAGTAATTATATAGGAAAAAGAAAACGTTGTTATTGTAAGCAAACTTATCTCTTTTGAGAAAAATTGGCGCAAGAAATAATAAAATAGCGGAATTGCCAAAATTGAGAAGAAAAGATCCGGTAAAGCGAATATGTGGGGCTGGGCGCTTTGAAAGATCAGGGCGGAAAAATATTGAAAATAATAATATACCGGTCCCAAATGAAGCTTTGTTCCTCCTGCTTTTGGACCGAGAAGCGGCAGTTCGCCGGGGCCATTATTAAGCACTGATCGCGAATGAGCCGCGTCTCTTGCTTGATCCGCCTTAAAATACAGCCAATCATGAAAATTTACCGATCGGATAAAGAAGGCCGCTAAAATAATTACGCACAGCACGTAAACACTCCAATTTCGTTGAAGATGATCTTGTAATTTTGCAGTGAACATTTATATAAAAATCGCTTGTTAAATTATTGGTATGTTAATTATTCTTGTATTTCATACTTTTTTACTCTGGCGCTGTAGCCCGTCTTTTTATCAGTCCAAGAAATGAACAGTTCATTTTGGTATATTGCCATTGAAGGATCTCCTTTTCCGTTTCCATCGGAAATAAAACCATCCGAATTATTATCATCAGATAACGCTACCCATTTTTCACCATTCCATTTTTCCACTCTTACTCTCCATTTATTGCTTTCAGCAAAATATTCTTTTACTTTGTTTTTACTTTTTTTACTTTTCAAGACTTTTACGCTTTTCTTGAAATAAGAATATGCCACAAAAATATTGCTTCCATCAACAGTTATGCAGCTTTCCACATTTCTACCGGATGATACGATCCCGTTTCCAACTCTTTCCCAATTGGAGCCGTTCCATTTTGTAATGTGTGTCTTATCATTGTTTAAGCCGGTATAAACCAAAAATAAATTATCATCTTCATCAATTCCCAGTGAAGGGCTGGATCCGGGAATATCGGTAGCTGTATTATCTCTGTGAAAATTATCTGAAACATCGGTCCATTTTCCACCGTCCCATTTTTTTACCCTAATACGATTGCCATTATCAATATCTTCAAAAGCAAAAAATATGGAGTCGTCTTTTTTTGACGCGATAATATCAACCTCTGTTCCGTTACTTTCGCTTATGATCCCATCGGCAAAACGTTTGTCCGAAACGTCAGTCCATTTTTCGCCGTCCCATTTTTTTACTTTAACACGGCAACTTTCTCTGCACTCAATATCATTTTGATCTCCAATTCCAAAAGCCGCGTAAAGAAATTTCTTCGATCTATCAAAAGCCAATACCGGTTCATGTCCTTTCATATCCGAGATAAATCCATTGAGGCTTCTCTTATCTGAAACGTCAGTCCATTTATTACCATCCCATTTTTTTACTCTGGCTCTTATGTCGTTGGCAAAATCCATAAAAGCCACATAAATATCATCTCCATTTACCTCAATGTAAGGATCACCGCCTTTTTCCGCGCTTATGATGCCATTATTATTATTATCATCGGCAAGATCCCGCCATTTTTCACCATTGTACATTTTTACGTGCGCCTTATCTTCATAATGGCCGTCTTGAAAGGCCACATAAATATTGCCGGTGTTTGCAACGGCAAGATTAGTTTCAGTGCCGCTATCTGCGCTGATTCGGCCTTCTTTATTGTCCTCGTCCTCAACATTACTCCATAAGACCTTTTTTTCTATATTACTATTTTTTTGTCCAAAAATATTTTTTGTAATTTTCACAGAATATCGATCACTCATTTTTCGAGTGATTTCAAAATGTCCGGCCTCACCATCCTTACAGATAACCTCCAATTTTAAATCGTCATTTTTAACGCGCACTTTTATTTTAGCGAAATTGCCGAGATAGCCATCTTCTATCAACCCGGCGACAGATATATACGGAATTCCTTTGTTTTTTTCAATATGATTTTCCGAACTGTCTCCGCTTATGACAGCGACAACATTATTGCGTTTTTCAAGCAGTTGTGTTAATTTTTCCGCGCTATGAAAATCATCTTCCCAGCCATGTTCGGTGGGAATGCGTATCGGGCTATAGTGCGTGAAGATCAGTACGGGAAGTTTTGTGTTAATTTGCTTATCCAGCCACTTCAACTCTTCTTGACTGACTCTGCCACCACCGTACTCTTTTCCGGATTGAAGCTTATAATTATTATCCATTACAATTAATCTTATCCCCTTAATGTCCACCGATGTATAGTTATAATCCAGACCCAGAATGTTTCTCACGTCTTTTTTTGCAAGTTTTTTCAGATCGTGATTGCCGATACAGTAAAGTCTTTTTGACCTTATCTTTTTAAAAATACGGTTCATATATTTTAACTGTTCTCTCGCTTCTTCACTGCTTATACGCGAACTTCTTATATAGTCTCCTCCGCCAACTGCAATATTCGGCTTAAACTCAGAATTCAAATGCGCGACAACATTTTTTAGATATTCATCCGCCAGATGATTAGAACTGTTCTTTTCCTGATGTCCGTATTCCCAGTCGGAAATAAAACCGATCTTTAATAAACGCTCGTTTTCTTTTACTGTTTTTACTTTGTAAACAAAAAACGAAAAAGCCGCGATTGCAAGGAGCAAAACAAAAAAAGACACCCTTCCTTTATCGGTGATAAAGTTTTTAATTTTGATGATCACGGCTGAAGGCTTGTTATCTTTTTTGTTCATCTTGTTCTTTGGCAAAACTTACACTGCTGTCATTGCAAACCGCGGTTTCTTGATTCAGTATCATGGATTTATAGGAACCATTTTTTTCTCCATCCGTGTAATATACTTTCACTTCAATGTTATCATTAATGGTCAGTTCACTGAATACTCCGGCGTCTTTAAAGCGATCAACTTTTTTTAAGCGTCTATTATTCTTTAAAAAACCTTGAATAACGTAGTACTGAACATCGTCTTTATGCAAACTGCAAAATTCTTCAATATGTCCGGAAAAAACCGCCTTCACTTTATATTTTGAAAAAAGATCTCTTACTTGTTTTGCATTAAGCATTAATTCACCCCGATCCCTTATTGTCGAAACATCAATTGGCGGTTGATGCACAAAAACAAGTTTTGTGAATTTTTCAGATCTTTTCAATAGATCCTCCAGCCATTCCATTTGTTTTTTGCCTATAAGTCCGGGATAATATTTATTTCCGGGTTCCACGCCAACGGATTCCCCGTTTGGCAAGGGCTTATAATTTCCATCCAGAACAATTATTCTGTAATTATCAACATCAAGACTGTAATAAGCTTTTTTATAGCCCATAGTTTCAAGCCATTGGCTTCTGGGGAAATTGTCCACTTCGTGGTTTCCGAGCACGTGATAGCACGGAGCGTCAATTCTATCGTACAATTCCTTGATTTCCAGAAAAGTTTTGAATGTTCTGTCGTCTCTTCCATCGGCCAGATCTCCGCCTTCGAGTACAATATCAGGATTAAACTCATCATTCATTTTTTTTACAAAAGCGTTCATCGGATTTGCGCATCTCCAATTCAGCTCCCATTCACTGGTTTCTTTGTTTTGTTTGGCATAACAGTGAACATCAGTGATAAAACCGATCTTCAGCTCGTCTCTTTTGAGCGGTTGTTTTTGTTGTTTAGTGGCAAGTTCTATATTCCCCGGTTCGTTTTTAAGAGCTGAAATTTGCTTGTTAGAATACATTTTCCATCCAAT
Source organism: Patescibacteria group bacterium (assembly GCA_034658815.1). GTDB lineage: Bacteria > Patescibacteriota > Minisyncoccia > Moranbacterales > DUUL01 > DAOUPS01. Next base: position 7,908 of record JAYEFY010000015.1, on the reverse strand, counting down.
AAATGCCATCAAAAACATTGCGGCAACAGCCAGTAACGCTATTCCTTTATTTAAATTAACGTTCTTCTCGTTCATAAATTGTATTGATTATTTTTACTCCAATGCCAAATCCTTACCTTATCATTGGTGTATTTTGTCTCGATCAGTTCAAAATTCTCCTTTATGAATTTTTTCGCGCTGCCTTTAATGTTAAATTCTCCATCGGTATTTATCAGCCAAATTCCATCATATTGTTCCTGGGCTTTTTTGATTTTTTCCAAAGTAAGCTTGTCAGACCTGCCGTAACTCAATACCGCGCTGTTACTTTCTCTGATATTATAGCTCATAAAAGTACGCATCATAATTACCTCATTAGAGCTTTTCTTTTTTAAAAAATATTGGTAAGCCTGCCTGTAATTTGAATAAGACCATCTTTTTGGATGCTGATAGAAACTTTTGTCAGAAACAAAAAATTGAAAGTTGAACAACAAAAGAATGAAATAGATCACCAGCGCGCCAAAAACGAAACGGCGGTTTGGAAATATTTTTTTTGAAATGGTTTTCGCGGCAAAATAAATTCCCGAGGCGATTATTATCACTTTAAAAGGCTCCGTGAAATAAATATATTGATGCCCCGCGTTTCTGTCCCATACCAAGATCGCCATAGACAGCGGAACAAGAAAAGATAAAATTGTCCATACCCCGATCTTTTTGTGTTTTTTTACCAAATAAACACAGCCCGGAATGAAAAAAGTAAAAGCCAGCAAGCCATAGCTGTAATCAAGCGTGATTTTCTGAAAGTATTTCCAATTGCTTTTTCCGATCTCAAAGAAATTGGCGGCTCCGTGAAACGTGTTTGTTTGGGATACTATAATAATAAAAAGTACTGAAATACCTAGCAGCCAAAAATATTTTTTTTGTTTTACGGGATTTTTACGCAAATAAACTGCCATAAGAACAAAATATACAAGTACAGTCGGAACAATGTTAACCGCAAGCAAATGCGTCATCAGTGAAACAATTCCGAGTAGTATCGCTAGCGGCAGATAATGCCAATTCAGATTCGTTTTTTCGGAAAAATAATTTATCCGTCTCAGAAAATTCGGGTAGCATTTTGACTCAAAAAATTGATAAACCGCGTATGAAAATAAAAAATAAATCGGCGCGAACATGGAGTACATCCGCAGTTTTCTGTCAAACATGAGCGCTGAAACACTGATTGACAGCAATGCTGAAGATATAAGCGAGATGTAAATATTTCCGGTAATTAAAAATGAAACGACAAAGATCGCAACAATGCCTGCCAAACCCCATAAAACACTTACTAATCTCGCGTTTCGCTCAGTTGGCTCAAGAAAATGAAAAGTTTGCGCGACTTGCCAGTAATAAATTTTTGCGCGAGTGTATTCTCTATCCGTAAGCCGGCCGGCATTGAAATCCCAGTATTTCCACTCCCCTGTTTTATGGTATCCGTAACTTATATTTATACCGATATATTCGTCAGCTATGAAAGATTGGCTTCCCAATTTATATACGCGTAAAAATCCTGCCAAAAGCAGGATCCCTAAAAACAAAACAATAATTTTCTTCCTGAACAGTTTTTTGTAATTTTTGTGATGCATGGAACAGTGGCTACTGCTTATCGTTTAATGTCATTCCATGTTTCGTTCTCGGCCTATATTTCTTGGCTGCCTTGATCCTTGCCAACTGTTTTTCGATTTGTGAAATAACTGCCGCGTATTGCCCTTCGTCAAGCGTTTTACGCGCGTCTCGTTTCATTTGCTCGGCTTTTTTCCTGGCTTTTTCAGCTCGCTGCATATCAATTTCTTCAGCACGTTCCGCCGTATCGGCAAGAATAACAAGTTCATTATCGTGAAATTCCAAAAATCCGCCGGAAATTGCCATCGACACCGACTCTCCACCCGCTTTTGTTTCTATGGCGCCGGGAACAATAACACTGATAAGCGGAATATGATTTGGCAAAATTGTTATTTCCCCCATTTGAGTCGGGAGTGTAATTTGGTCAATATCCTGATCCAAAACAACTTTTTCAGGAGTAGTGATTTTAAGTTTTATTAGTTTCATTATTATTTCTTTATTTCATCGTCGGATATTACTTCGTCAATAGCTCCTTTCATATAAAAATCAACTTCATTTCTTTCATCGTGCTTTCCTTCAAGAATTTCCCGAAAGCCGCGAACTGTTTCTTTGATGGTAACATACTTTCCTTTTTGGCCGGTAAATTGTTCAGCGACAAAGAAAGGCTGAGACAAAAATTGCTGAATTTTTCGAGCTCTTGATACCATCAATTTATCTTCATCAGAAAGCTCCTCTATGCCTAAAATGGCAATGATATCTTGAAGATCCTTATATTTTTGAAGCACTTTCTGAACATCTCTGGCAACAGCGTAATGTTCTTTGCCGATAATTTTTTCATCCATAATGGTTGAGTTTGAATCCAACGGATCGACAGCCGGATAGATCCCGATTTCCGATAATGTGCGTGACAACACAACCGTAGAATCAAGATGCGAAAATGTAGTGGCTGGCGCCGGATCAGTTAGGTCGTCAGCGGGGACATACACAGCCTGAACGGAAGTAATGGAGCCTTTTGTTGTCGATGTGATTCGTTCCTGGAGCTTGCCCATGTCTTCCGCCAGTGTAGGCTGATATCCAACAGCCGAAGGAATACGCCCGAGAAGAGCGGATACTTCAGAGCCTGCCTGAGTGAATCGGAAAATATTGTCAATGAACAGGAGGATATTCCTGCCTTCCTCGTCACGGAAATATTCTGCCATTGCCAATGCCGTAAGAGCAACACGCTGCCGCGCCCCAGGCGGCTCATTCATTTGTCCAAACACTAAAGATGTTTTTTCAAGAACGCCTGACTCGACCATTTCATTGTATAGATCGTTTCCTTCCCGTGTTCTTTCTCCAACACCGGCAAACATGGAATATCCACCGTGTTCTTGAGCAATATTACGGATCAATTCTTGAATAAGAACGGTTTTTCCCACACCGGCGCCGCCAAATAAACCGATTTTACCACCGGCCAGAAAAGGGCAGATCAGGTCAATAACTTTAATTCCGGTTTCAAATATTTTAGCTTCTATAGATTGATCTTTGAATGCCGGCGCCGCGCGATGTATTGGATATTTCTGTTTTACCGCTATTTCTCCTTTGCCGTCAATCGGATTTCCGAGAACATCAAGCATTCGTCCAAGTACGCCCTTTCCTACCGGAACGGAAATTGGCTGTCCTGTGTCGGTAACGCTAATTCCACGGCGCAGTCCGTCTGTTGAACCCATTGCAACGCATTTTACCTGCTTTGATCCCAGATGTCGAGCAACCTCCAAGACGATCTTATCGCCGGATCCCTTTTCATTTTCAAAACTCAGCTCAAGCGCGTTGTTTATTGCCGGCAATTCATCGGAAAATTCAACATCCACGACTGGTCCGATAATTTGAGTAATTTTACCAATATTTTTCATGTATATTATTATATTAATTAGGGATTGTTCCCGATTTAGGCGGCTGTCTTTAAATAAAGCTCCGAGTGCCGGCGCACGCGATATCTTCCGTCTCTTCAGCGAAGACGGACAAAGTTATTCCAAAGCGATCCTCCCTGATGTTATTTCCGCAATTTCTCGAGTGATATTCATTTGCCGTATTTGATTATATGAATATTGCAGTTGATTTACCATGTCGTTTGCCGCTTCCGTGGCGTTTTTCATGGCTATCATACGCACCGATTCTCTTGACGCGTTTGATTCAAGGATCGCGTGATACAGTTGCATTTCGACCAGGCGGGGCAAAAGACTTCCGACTACTTCCCTCGGACCGGGTTCTATTTTATAACCGATAGATTTCTCGTCATCATTTTCGTTTTGTGATCCCTCTCCAGCCGCATCGCCCATCTCTTCAATTTGTTTTTCAATATCAATTCGCGAAACAGGCAATAGCTGCCTCAATTTTGGTTCCTGCGTCAACGCGTTCTTATAATCCGTATAGGCTATAACAACCTTGTCATATTTTTTTGTTTCATAATCATTGATCACTATCTGTGCCAGCGGACGAATGGCATCAACTGTCGGCACGTAATCAAATTCATCAAAGGCGGCAACAACTTCAAAATCTCTGTTATGAAGATACTGAAACCCCTTTTTTCCCACTGCGATAAAGCAAAACTCAAGCTCTTTGTCAGGCACGCCGGAATAAACTCTTCTTCTGCCGATTCTGTTGATCTTGATCAAGCTTGGAGCCTTGACCTGCTTCATAAGTTTTTTAATGATCTGAGTATTGTACGCGCCGCACAAACCCCTGTTAGATGTCACCAGAACAACTAATATCTTTTTTACTTCACGCATTTCAAGAAGGCCATGCCGGTATTTTTCAAAAGCTCTGGAAAGATTTGTGAGAACATTCCATGCTGAATGCGCGTATGCCTTGCCGGCTAATGCCCTGGCTACCTCCTTTTTCATTTTCGCGGCTGCAACCATTTCCATAGCCCGCGTTATTTTGCGCGTGTTCTTAATTGACTTTATTCTTCTTTGGATCTCTTTTGAATTTCCTGCCATATAGTGCTGCCTATTTATTAGAAGCCGGCTTTTTTTCGCCTTTGCTGGTAGTGCTGTTTTCCGTGTTCCATATATCCTTAAAATCTTTGGCGGTCTTATTGAGCTTTTTTTCTATTTCTTCTGAAATCTCTTTTATTTCTTTTATCTCTTTCAGTGTTTTTCTGGCTGTTTCCGACACATATCTCAGAAATGATTTCTCAAAATCTTTCACTTTTTCGGTATCTACGTCATCAAGATAGCCATTCGTTAATGCCCACATAATTACGACCTGATGTTCCATACTCACTGGTCTGTACAAGTTTTGTTTTAAAACTTCAACTGTTTTATACCCTCTATTGATCCGTTTTTTCGTTTTTTCATCCAAATCGGAGCCAAATTTCGTGAAAGCCTCAAGCTCCCTGAACTGAGCCAATTCAAGCTTTACTTTTCCCGCCACTTTTTTCATGGCCTTTGTCTGCGCGGAAGATCCGACTCTCGATACCGACAAACCGACGTTAATGGCGGGACGAATGCCTTGGAAGAACAGATCTGATTCAAGGAAGATCTGCCCGTCTGTAATGGAGATAACATTTGTTGGAATATACGCTGAGATATCTCCGGCTTGCGTTTCAATGATCGGTAAAGCCGTTAATGACCCTCCGCCAAAATCCCTACTGATTTTTGCGCTTCTTTCCAATAATCGCGAATGAAGGTAAAACACATCACCCGGATATGCTTCCCGTCCGGGAGGTCGCTTAAGAAGCAATGAGATCTGGCGATATGACCACGCGTGTTTTGACAGATCATCATAAATTATCAGAACATCTTTTCCTTTATCCATGAAATATTCACCGATTGCGCATCCGGCGTAGGGCGCGATATATGAATAGGCGGCGGAATCCGATGAACCGGCAACAATGATAATCGTGTGTTCAAGCGCTTCATGTTCTTTCAGCTTTGCCGCGATTTGCGCTATCTTTGACTTTTTCTGTCCTATCGCGACATAGATGCACACTACTTCCTGCCCTTTTTGGTTAATAATGGCATCAATGGCAATGGCCGTTTTTCCTGTTTGGCGATCACCGATAATCAACTCTCTCTGCCCTCGACCAATTGGGATCATGGCATCAACCGCTTTGATCCCTGTTTGCAGAGACTGGTTTACAGATTCACGCATAATTACACCCGGAGCAATTTTTTCAATGGGATAATATGATTCCGCGTCAATGGAACTGCCGCCATCTATCGGCTGGCCCACCGGATTGATAACTCGTCCCACCATGCTTTCCGCGACGGGAACAGAAAGGATCTTTCCGGTTGATATTACGGTTGTTCCCTCTTTGATCTTGTGGATCTCACCGATGACAATTACTCCGACCGCGCCTTCTTCAAGATTCAATACTACTCCGTAAAGTTCTTCTTCGTCCTCTTTTTTATCAATGTCAAAACGAATCATTTCTGACATCATAACATCGTCCAGCCCGATAATTCTCGCGATTCCATCCCCCGCCTCAACTACTGTTCCGATTTTTTTTGTTTCCGCGGACACATCGGTCCCGGATATTTGTTTTTTAAGTTGTTCGATAATAAAATCCTTGCTCATGATCAGTAACTTTATCAAAATTAGATTATAATAACGCGTTTTTAAGTTTGCTAAGTTTTGCTTCTATGCTTGTGTCCACGATCTCATTGCCTATTTTAACTACAAACCCTCCTTTTAGCGCACTATCAAGTGTTACGGAAATGTTTAATTTTTTCTTATCAACACTGTATTTTTTTGAAATTTTCGTTTTTAATATATCGATCTCATTATCCGTAAGGTATTCGGCGCTTTTAATATCAACATCCAACTCTTGCTTGAATCGTCCTTTCAAGGTCAAGTAAATTTGCTCAACTCTTGATATTTTTGAAATATCTTTGTTTTTCAAGAACAAACCGGAAATATCGCAAATTCTTTTTGTCAGTTCATCCGAATCAAGCTTTTGATGATCAAGATCAAGGAGAAGAAGAGCGTATTGTTTTGGGGTTATATGCATTGTTCTGAAATTATCGCTAATCAGGACTATTCCCGAACACCATTTTTACCGCAAAAGCGTGTTCGGGAACAATCCTTAAATATTTTGCAGGGCATTCTTGGTGATCGATTTGCGGGCATCGCTGTCAAGTTCTTTTGACAATACTTTCTCGGTTGTCTGAATAACAAGCTGTCCGATCTCTTGTTTTACCTCTTTGACCATTTCCTTTTTCTCGGCGTGAATTTGTTTTTTTGCCTGCTCTATAACTTTTTTAGTCTCTTTTTTTGCTTCTACGACTATCTCTTGTTTGCTTTCTTCTGCTTGCCTTTGCGCGTTTTCAATAATTTCTTTGGCCTCTTTTTTCGCTTCTATGATCTTTTCTTCCCGCGCTTTTTCCGCGCTTTCCAGCTGCTCTTGGGCTTTTTTCGCGTCTTCAAGCCCTTTTTTGATTATGTCGCTTCTCTCATCCATGTGCTTAAGAAGCGGCTTGTACGCGAATTTATACAACACGCCGACAACAACGGCAAAATTCACTACTTGCGCGATGAGCATTTTTATATCAATATGAAACGTATTTATCAACTCGTCCATTTTTTTTGGTTAATTAACAATTTTTGGCAGCGCCTGCCTGCCCTGCCTACCCTGCCTACCCTGCCTACCGGCAGGCAGGCGATGAGGCGCAGGGAGTTAGTTTGAAAGCAGTCCCAATAACGCTCGATTTTGAGCTCCTTGAAAGGAACTCTTTTCAGGCGCTATTTTATGCTAAAGGCAATTATAAGCGCGTAAATAGCGATTGCTTCGGCAAAGGCAATACTCAAAAACATAGTGGTTAGGATCTTTCCCATTGCCTCAGGGTTTCGTCCAATTGATTCCAATGCCTTTGCTCCGATGAGTCCGACGCCAATTCCGGGACCAATTGTTCCGAAACCGATTGCCACTGCCTTTGCAAGCATTGTTAGATCAATTACTGCTTTTGTCGCTTCAACATGTTCCATTGTTTTTACTATACGATGACACACAAGTCGTTTTCAATAAAATTACCGGTCTTGCATGCCAGCCTTTAGTTATTAATGTTATATGTTAACATTAATCCGTTATGGGGACTAATGTTAACACACAACGCTTAGTACTCTTCAGCTGTTGTTGCCATTGACATAAATACGAGTATGAGAATTGAAAAAACAAGAGCTTGCACGGCGCAAACAAGAACCTCAAGAAATAAAAATGGAATAGGAAGTAAAAAAGCGGACAGTGTCATCATTGTGGCAATCAATACTTCACCCGCAAAGATATTTCCAAACAAACGAAACGACAGTGAAACAATCTTTGCTATTTCGCTGACTATTTCGATCAAACAC
>JAYEFY010000014.1:9397-15539 GCA_034658815.1 Patescibacteria group bacterium | reverse complement strand
AAATGCGATATACTGGCTAATATGAGAAAAAAACTTAAAAAAATACTGCCATACTTTTTGTTTGCAGGCTTTGCGGTTGTGTGCCTTGTTTGTATGGGCGAGGATATGCGGCACTATTACTATCAAGAGTTATATGCAATGGCTGTTTTTCTGGTTTGCTTTTTGCTTATTATGGGAGCAATAGAGGGAAGCGAGAAATAAACACTTGACAAAAAAAGGAGTGTATGCAACAATAGAGTCGAGGGGCATATACTAATGATAACAAACGCACAAAACACACAAAACAAGGTAACAAAGCAATTCCAATAATTTGGGTATTGCTTTTTTTATTATATCAATTAAGAAAAAGCCAAAAATATTCAAACATCCCAAAACTTAACAAAAAAAACAGCTAAAACTGTTAGCAATATTGATATATGCCTAAAAAAATTGAACGCAAATTAAAACGTCAAGCCAAAAAAAAGCGGTTAAGTCAAAAGCGATCGGGAGCTTACATATATGGAACGATGAAAAAACTAGGTTGGAAGCCTAAAAAGAAACGCGAGAAACAACAAAAAAAGGCATAACAACAGTCAAGTAACATTTTTAACACACCTTAAAACACAATACAGTGCGCCAAAAAACAGCAAAAACAGCTAAAAACCAAACTTATCCGCTTAAAATAAGATATAGAACACGGACAAAAGCGTTAAAAATATATAGATGAAGCTAAAAAAGGAACTAACAGAAGCTCAAAAAAAAGAAAAGCAACGAGAAGCCAAAAAAAGGTATAACAAAACGCTCAACAACAAATACAAAGCAGTTGAAAAACTTACAGAGAAGCAAAAAAAGGTTGTGAATTTGCTAGTAGAGAACACAAGAATAAAAAAACCTTTTAACAAAGGGGAAATTTTAAGAAAATCTGGTTATTCTAACGGAGTAATTAAACAACCTAGCAGGGTTTTGGGAGCTAAAAACGTTTTAAACGCCACAAAACATTTAATAAAACAGTTAAAATGTGAAAGACAAAGCGTTTTATCGGAAATGCAAAAAAAAAGAAAACGAGCGAATTACAGGGATTTAACGCATGGATTAGACATTACAAGCAAACATATTGCATTATTAAGCCCTGACGAGGTTACAGAACGCGTCGCGCTTGTTTTACCTAGCGAATTGATAAAAAAAGAAACTGAAAAAATAGAATAATCCCTTTTATAAGCCACTAAAATGAAAAAAGTTTGTAAACATTGCGGAGAAAAGTTTGAATCTAAGCGTGAAGACGCGGTCTTTTGCTCTGATAGTTGTCGTAAGGCATTTGGGCGGGATAAATGGAAAAACGTCCGAGATAATGCAAAAAGTGCGCGAGTTAAACCAATGTACGAAAAAAACGGCTTATTATACGCAAATAACGGGATTGAAATAAAAAAAGGCATTTGCCACGGATGCGGAAAAAAAGTAAATGATTTAACTTGCATTTGTCTGAAATGTGTAAATGCAGGAATCACGCACGAATCTATCGGAATAGGCACGGCACAAGATTGCCCAATGTGTGAAGCTGTTACATTCCCTTATATAAGAATGAGAGCGATTTAGAGCCTTTCAAACTCAAACACACATAAAAACATACCTAAAAGCGAGGAAAACAGCACAGAGAGGACGTGAGAGCGCAATGAGAGCGAACTCGTGCTGACCCCCCCCTGCCCACTCAAAAAAAATAAAAGGTTTTTAAAGTAATACCCCTCGTGAATTATTTTTTTCTGAGAAGTCCCCCTCGTATAAATTTTTCCTAAACTCCCTCGTAAATTTTTTGTTCTCCTAAACCGCCCGAACATTTTTTCATTTTCTAAAACCCCTCGAATTTAATATAATGCAAATTCAACTCCACGACGCTCAAAAGACAATCGCCAAAGATAGGAGTAGATTTCGGGTCGTGTGCTGTGGAAGAAGATTTGGAAAAACTACTTTAGCGGTTTATGAGATGCTCGCCAAAGCGGTTTATACCTCTGATTCGGTTGTTGTTTATATCGCGCCGACTTTTCCGCAGGCAAGGGATATTTGTTGGAAGATGTTAAAGAGGATTTCCGCGCCTGTGAGTGAGGTGGTAAATGAGTCCCGTTTGGAAATTACTATTCGGTGCGTGGATGGCGGAACGAGCCAGATTTGGCTGCGGTCGTGGGAGGCGGCGGAAACCTTAAAAGGTCAGAAGTTTGATTTTGTGGTAGTGGATGAGGTTGCCATGATGCGGAATTTTAAGATGGGTTGGGAAGAATATGTCCGTCCTTGTTTGACAGATTCCAGAGGTCATGCTCTTTTTATCAGCACTCCGAAAGGGTTTAATCATTTTTACGATTTATTTAATAAAGGGGAAACGGATACGGGAAAGGATTTTAAGAGTTTTCACTTTACTACTTACGATAATCCCCACATTCCTCCTCCGGAGATTGAAGACGCCAAGAAGGAATTGACTCCTGACAGGTTCGCGCAGGAATATATGGCGGACTTTCGGAAAGCCACAGGGCTGGTTTATCCTGAATTTGACAGGGAACGGCACGTTTGCGATTCGGATATTCGTTTGCCTGAATTTACTCGTCGGGTTTGCGGAGTGGACTGGGGCTGGACGAATCCCGCGGCTATTTTATATATTTGTGAAGATAGGGATGCTAATTATTGGATTGTGGACGAATGGTATCATCGCCAGCGGACGACCGAGCAGATTATCCAAAAAACAAAGATGTACAAACCCAACGAGGTTTATCCCGACCCCGCCGAGCCTGACAGAATTGACCAAATGCTGAATGAGAGGCTGAATGTCAGGGAAGTTTCCAAAGATATTGAGAATGGGATAAATCGGGTTCGGGAATTGTTTAAGTCGGGCAGGATTAAGATACTTCCCCATTGCTCAAATCTGATTTTAGAGCTGGAAACCTACCATTATCCTGAAGAAACGGGCGAAAAGAATGAACGGGAACTCCCCGTGGATAAGGATAATCACGCCGTGGATGCTTTAAGATACGTTTTATATACCATCGAACCCCAAGATTTAGCTTTTGACTTTAATATTTCTAACACAGACTGGTGAATCAAGAACAAGAAGGCAAAATACTTAACTTAATTGAAGACGAACGCGGTAAATGGGAGGACGGCGAGGTTTTTGTGACCAAACATTCTTCCTTTTTGATGACGAACATCGTGGAAAAGTCCCGCAAGAACTATTATGGGTTTTTTACTGAAGAAAAAGACCCTTCCACGGGGCGGCAGAAGATATTTGTGCCATTTACGGAGTGGACGGTGGAAACTGTCCGCAAAAATACCGATATAGACACAAAAGACCTTGAAGTTAAAGCCCGAAACAAGCAGGGACACCTTTCCGCCCATATTTTTCGGTATGTTTTGTTTTATTATTTGGACAAAATGGGTTTTGGCGAGAAAATAAACGAACTTTTGAGAAATGTCATCATAGATGGGACTTCGTTTATCAAAACTTGGGAGGATAATGGCTTAAAAATGAAAGTTGTGGACAGGTTGAACATGACAATCGACCCTGCCGCCTCAAGTTTGGATGAAATGAGCGGAATCCACGAAAGAAACTATCTGACGCTTCCCGAATTTAAAAAAGAAGGAAAGGGCTGGAAAAATATGGACGTTCAGGGAACTACCCGTCCCAATCGGACTGGAATCAAAGACACGGGAACTGAATCTGAAACGGAAATTCCTTATGTGGAAATAACGGAAAGATACGGATACATTCCCAAAAACCTCTTAGGAAAAGCGAAAGATGACGAATATGTTTACGCTTTGGTTATTTGTTCAGGGCTGGGAACGAAAGAGAAGAAACTCCATAAAGTCAAAGAGGTAAAAGAACATCCTTATTCGGCGTTTTTCTATAAAAAAGTTCCTTCCCGATTTGACGGCAGGGGCGTGCCTGAAATGCTCTTTAACACGCAGGCATATTTGAACGAAACGATAAATCTCCGTTTGAATACCGCCAGAGTGGCGCAAATGGGACTTTGGGACATCAAAGGTTCTGTAACTCCCCAGCAATTGAGAAATCTTTTTGCCACGGGAGCGATTAAAACGGGACTAAACGACGTGGTGGAAAGAATTGATACGGGTTCTATCGACGTTTCTTCTTATAAGGACGAGGAACAAGGTTATCTTTGGGGGCAACGCCAGACCCAAACCCGTTACGAGGACGAAGTTGACTCTAAACGACCCGCTACCAATGCTTTAATCCAAGAAAGAGGAGCTTCTAAGGGATATTCTCTCATTATGGAGGGTATATTTCTCGGTTTGGCTAAAATGGTGGAAGAAAAAATGCTTCCTATAATTAAAAACATCACCACTATCGGGGATATTGTCAGAATTACGGGAAATCCAACAGATTTGGAAAAAATGGACAAAAAATTGGCTTCTTCGCTGGTTTTTGACGAAATGGAGAAGTTTCAGAAGAAAAACGGACGTTTTCCGTTTTATGCTCAAGAGCAAATCGACGAGGAAATTCTCCGTGTGATGGAAGAATTGGGCGACCTTTCTTCGGAAAGATATGTGAAAATGAGCAAAGATTTCTTTGACCTTGAGGTGGATATTAAAGTCAGTGGCGGAGATGAATACATGAACAAAGCACTTGTGGCACAGAATCTTAATAATACTTTGGCTCTGTTGGCGAAAATGGGCGTGCCTCCGAATATGCTGACTGACGTTACGACAGAATTGTTTGATACTTTGGGATTGGACGGGGAGAGCTTGTCGGAAAAAATTGGACAAGTGAAGACCGCCGAGCAGACTCCGCAGAATATCCAAGCTCTCCAGACGGAAACCCCGCAAGTGGAAGCTAATCAACTAAATTCAGCGGCATGAAAGAGGAAGCCAAAGATTTAATTGAAAACCATCCGCAGGTTTTTGACGAATTGGACAAGATAATCCGCCAATATGACACGATACGGACGATTAAAGATTGCGATGAGCTGAAATCCCGCAAACTTGCCATTGAAATCGTGGAAAGATGGATTTCTAAAATTTTTGAAGCAAATTACGAATATACGACCCCAGAGGGGGAAGAATCTCTCTATAAACATTATGCCGATAAAGACTAGTCATCTTTGTCGGAAAACTAATTTCTAAAATTTTTATCATGGACAACAAACCCGAAAACTCCGACGCTGAAGACCTTGATGAATTATTTTCAGAAGAACCCGAAGAAGAGGAATCTGAAAATGAAGAAGAGGAAGAGGTAGGAGAAGAGGATGTTGGAGGCGACAGCCAAACTCAAGAAGCTGACCTTCTTAAAAAGGTTGGAGCGGTAATGGGCAGGGATTTTGAATCCCTCGAAGATGCCAAAAAACATTACCAAAATCTTAATTCTTTAGTGGGCGACCAAGAAAGAGTCAAGAAAGAAAAAGAACTTCAAGACTTAAAGAAGAAGCAGAAAGAGGAAGCTAAACAAAGGGACACATACGCGAAAAGAATTGAGGCGTTGGAAGAAGTGAATGAAAAAAGCACTTTTCTTAGCCTTAACCCTGACGCGGAAGATACCTATGAGTTTTTGGATTCTTATGCCAAAGCTCAAGGAGTATCCGTTGATGACGCGTGGAAAGGAAGTGATAACGTGAAACCTTTTAAGGACATAGCTGAAGGCTACATTGCCTCTAAAAAAGATAAGGATATTGGTGTTAATTCACGAAATAGAATTACTCCCGACCAGACTAAAAAATTAAATGCTCTACGCAAAGAAGTTGCCGAAGGCGGTGGCACAGAGGCGCAACAGGATTTAGTTAAGGAAACGTTGGGACTGAAATAACATGGCAGCAGACGCACAAATTCTCCGTCATTATGGGGATACCACAATGAAGGACGATGTTTTGAGTCTGATTGAGTATCTTACAGCTGAAGAGTCTTCTATCCACAATATGCTTGGCAAAACCACAGCCATTGCGACAGTTCATGAAGTCATGACTGATACGCTCTTGACTGCGGCTTCAGGCGCGGTAGCAGAAGTTGAAGATTACACAATGGGAACTCTGACGACTCCATCACGAAGGGTAAACCTGATAGAGAACGTAGCGATGCCATTTTCTGTTTCGAGAACCCAGCAAATAATTGACCATTATCACAACGAGAACGAGCTTGTTAGGCAGACCACAAAAGCTCTGAAGCAGTGGCACAA
>JAYEFY010000014.1:0-9297 GCA_034658815.1 Patescibacteria group bacterium | reverse complement strand
GGTTTAATCGAAGCTATCAGCAAATCGACAAACTGCACAGCTCAAACATCGGGAACGGTATGGTCAGCTTCAATCCTCAAGGGACTGATGAAAGCCAACTGGGATAACTCGAACGGAGATGTGGCAACTGACCTGTTCATGGGTTCTTACTTAAAGGATATAACTGATGACTTTACCAACAAGACCAATGTCGTCGCTGACGGCGTTAATGAAAAAAGAATCATTACCGCAGTCGATGTGTTAAAACAAGCACATGTAAAATTTGACCAAATGCTGGAAACTCTCAAAGCCATAATTACTTATAAAGTTAAAATATTATGGATATTACAACAGACAATCAGCAGGAAAGACGTTTTGGTTGGCTCGCTGGCATAATAGACGGCGAGGGAACAATCTCAATGCAAACTTACAGGCATCACGGACACGTGAGACTTACACCATTTATCTGTATAGTGAACTCCAGTCAAGAAATTATACAAAAATGCAACGAAATTCTTGAAGAAATAGGAGTAGCAAAACACTATACGCATAGGAAACCAAACAAGAAAAAAGCGAATGGATTATGGTACAAGCCTTGTAAGCAGATTAGAATAGACGGTTATAAATCTGTTCTGAAATTAGCTCAAGCTATGGATGGATACCTAATAGGTAAGACCAAACAAGCGGAACTAATTAAAGAATACATTAAAAATCGTCAAGGAATGAAAAGATGGCGAAACGAAAAGGGGCATGTGATGTTAATGAAATATACCCCACGAGAAATAGATATTCTAGTTGAGATTAAATCATTAAACCGAAACGAATCCCCAGAGACTATACGTCAGACTCTAAATGAAAGGTTTGGAGATGATATAGTCCGAACTCACGATGAAAACGTGAGAGGCGAGTAGAAATATCTCGTCCCTCCGAAAGGAGAGTAACAAAATTGTTGAAACCGGGCTCGGTAGAGTTCGAGTTCATACTCACAGATATGTCCAACAGGCAGGTGATACGACAGGAAGAGTGTTAGCACTCAACCCAGAAAAATGTCGAATCGCTTATCTGGAAAAGCCGTATGTTGATACAGGACTTGCGCGCAAAGGAGATTACACCTCTCGCGCAGTGATCGGAAAACTCACAACGGAAGTAAGAAACCAAGACAGTAACTGGTTCGCTTACGGATACGCAGACGGAACATAATGATTAAAGTTTAATTTTTAATTGTTCCTTTGGGGTACTCAAGTTTCTCCGAGATACCCCAAAAGGAGAAACAGCAATTATGGATATAAGAAGAGCGTATATTCAGGATGTGGTAAAAAAGTACAAAAGGTCACATCCCGAAGAATATGAAATGTTCGTTGAACAAGTTAAAAAAAGAAGAGCTAAGTTAGCCGACCCGAAATATGCCTCGATTGACAAGGAGAAGGACATCCGTTTGGCGGTCAGTCTTCCGCAAAAAGTCAGTAAGATGTTCGATTACGCGATGAATGGTGTTGATGAAAAGCGTTTTGGAGAAGTAAAGGGCGAGATGGAATGGTTTGTGAAAAAGTACCCTGAATTTTTAATTCCCAACAAATTATGAAACTTAGCTTGTGCATGATAGCGAAACCAACTGAAAGTGAGGGAAGGCTGTTGGACAGATGTCTTGAAGGATTAAAAGGGAATGTGGACGAAATGTGCGTAACCATCACGAAAGGTTCGGGGACGAGGAAAGGCAGAAAATTCGTGGAAAAGATTTGCAAGAAATATGGGGCGAGAGTTTCTTATTTCGACTGGATAAAGGATTTTTCGGCGGCGAGGAATTTCAACTTTTCCCAAGCCAAAGGCGATTTTATTTTTTGGGTGGATTGCGATGATTTGGTCAAAGGTGCGGAAGGTCTGAAATCTTTAGCGGAGCTGATGGAAAAGAAACATATTGACGCGGCGGTAATGGATTATCTGTACGATTTCGAGGGTAAGAAATGCACCGTAAAGCATTTAAAGACAAGAGTGGTCAGGAAAGACTCCGTTGAGTGGGTCGGAGAAGTCCATGAAGATTTTAACGCATTGAGGGAAATTGAATCGTTTTTCTGCAAGGATATAAAGATATTACATCTTTCTAACGATTATCGAGCCAAACACGCGGCGGAAAGAAATCTTGAAATCACTAAAGACGTTCTCTTGAAGAAGCCAGACGACCCACGCTCACTATATTTAATGGCGAACGCCCTAATGGGCGTTGGAAAAGAAAGCCAAGCCAAAAGGTTCTTTGCCAAATTTATAAAACAGACAGGTTCGGAAGAAGAGAAATACATCGCCTATATCAATTTGTTTGTCTTGACAAAAAAGGAAATCTATGCTTTGAGGGCGGTTGCCATCAGACCGACATATCCTGACGCATATTTCAAATTGGCTGAATTTAATTATGACAATCGGAAATTTGATTTGGCGAGAGATTTCGTGGAAATCGGCTTACAACTTCCAGTTCCCGATATGTCAATAATTGTTCACAATCCGAGAGATTACGACTACAATCCGTTGATGCTTTTGATGAAAATAAGTCTTGAAAGAGGAAAATACACTCACGCATTTAAGGTATTGCAAACGTTGGAAAAGAACTACCCCAAAGACAAGACAGTCAGGATGTATAAGAGAATTTTAGCAAAGGAGCGGAATCTTTTATTTGATGCCGACAAAGCCATTGAGAAAGCTGAAAAAATGAAAGGCAAAAAACTCAAAGAATTTTTGAAAAAGTTACCGAACGATATTGCTTCTCATCCGAAAATTTGTATTTTGAGAAATAGGAATTTTATTAAAAAGAAATCCACGGGGAGAGATTTGGTTTATTATTGCGGTTACACCTCTAGGGTTTGGAATCCTCAAATAGCCGAAGAAAAAGGAGTGGGCGGAAGCGAGGAAGCGGTGATAAATCTTTCTAAGAGGTGGGTGAAAATGGGCTGGAACGTAATAGTTTACAATAACTGCGGGGAAGCCAAAGATTATGACGGAGTTCATTACAAACCATTTTGGGCGTTTAACGTTAAAGATAAGCAGGATATTATAATCCTTTGGAGGCAGGCTAGATTGGTGGAACATAATCTAAACGCTACCAAGATTTTTGTGGATTTGCATGATGTAATGGATATGGGGGAATTTTCAGGCGAGAGATTACGGAAAATAGACAGAGTGTTCGTAAAATCTCATGCTCATAGGATTTTGTTTCCGAACATTCCTGACGAGAAGATAGGGATAATCCCCAACGGAGTTGACGTGTTGCAGTTCGACCAAACAATAACAAGAAATCCATATTTGATTTTGAATACCTCCTCTCCCGACAGGCATTTGGACGCAACGTTGGATGTATTTGAAAGACTGATTTATGTAGATCCTAGCAAGCCGTGGAAATTAGCATGGTATTATGGCTGGGACGTGTATGACGAGGTTCATTCCCAAGATTCAAGGATGCTCGGTTGGAAAAAAGAACAGGTGGCGAGATTTGATAAGTTGAAAGAGCAAGGTAGGGCAGAGGGAGGTGGCATGATTTCGCACGAAGAAATTGCCAAATTGCACTTGAAGGCTGGAATATTTCTTTACCCAACGCAATTCTATGAGATTTTCTGTATGTCAGTAATCAAAGCACAACTAGCTGACCAAAGATTGATTTGTTCGGATTTTGCCGCCTTAGCGGAAACCGCCAAATACGGGCAAAAAATTCACACGGACGGAAAGTTATGGAAAAATTCACCTTTCTTGGGCGATAGGGAAAACGCTGGAAAGTACGTTAAACAAATTTTGCTTAATCAAGAATCTCCCCATGAGCAAGTGGAGTGGGCTAAGAAATACTCGTGGGAAAATATCAGTGAAATGTGGAATAATTTAATAACCTAAATAACCTAAAAAAATGTATTACAAAATTTTAACCAACAGATTTGCCGAATGGAACAAAGGGGATGTCGCTGACATAGATGCGGAGGCGGCAAGAGTTCCGCTTGAGGATGGGGAAATCGAGCCAGCAAAAGAAATGGCGGAAGAAATGCTGGGAGAAAACCCAAAAGCGAAATTTATTTGTGAAATTTGTGGAAAAGTATGCAAAAACAACGCAGGACTGATAGCTCACATGAGGTCGCACAAGCCTACACAGCGATAACAGGCGGAAAAGACCCTGACAGAAACGACATAACCTGTTTTACTAGCTATTCGGAGTTCAAAAGACCCGTGATGAACGCCAAGATTTATAAGATACTGGCTCATCAGTACATTAAAGCTGATATAAGCATTTGGCTGGATGGAAATATTTTTCTTTTAATACCTAAAGAAAAGTTGATTAAAGAATTTTTAGGAGATGCGGATATTGCCGTATTCAAGCACTTTGAACGAGATTGCGTTTACGAAGAAGCGGAAGCGGCGAAAGGATTGGGCGGAGATGCTTTCCCTTATATTGAAAAGCACATTGAATTTTACAAGTCTATAAATTATCCCAAACATGCAGGGCTTTACGAGTGCAATATGATTATCCGCAGGCACAGCAAACAGATGGAAGCATTTAATAATGCGTGGTGGTCGGAAATTTGCCGTCATTCAAGCCGCGACCAATTAAGTTTTCCTTATGTATTAGACAAGTTTGATTTGAAATTAAACGCTTATGAAGGAAATATCAGAAGCCACGAATATTTTAGGTACGAACCGCATTAAAGAATTAACTGATGATTCCAAGTGGTTCGGAGGTTGGTATCAGCCGATAGAATTTCCTGATGGGACGAGGACAATATCAACCAAAGATGAAAAGTTCTTTGAAAGGGACTCGCTCGGCATAAGGAAATGGGAAAAAGTAATCAAGCCGAATTTGCCAAAAGGGAAAAGCTTTTTGGACATAGGATGTAATGCGGGACTGCACATGGCTTTATCAGGATTTGACAAATTATGGGGAATTGAACGGCATGAACATTTTTTCAATCAATGCTTGTTCGCATTAGAACAACTTGGAATTGAGGCAAGAATAATAAATGAGGATGTATTGGACGTAGAATTGCCGAAAGTGGACATAACTTTAATGGCTAACGCACTTTATTGGGTCGGATACAGCGATGAAGGCGAGTTTATAGACAATTATGAACAGGAAATAGACAATTTTCTTGAAAGATTGTCCAAGAAAACAAAATGGCTCGTCTGCGTGGGTGCGGAAGGGATTGACAGGATTGGAGGTTCGTTGGATAAAACTATTCCTGTGCTAGAAAAGCACTTTAAAATAGAAAAAAGTGAGAAAATTTCCTTAGACAGAGAATTAAATGTAATTGTATGCAAGAGCTTTTAGACAAAATGGAAAAAAGGAAAGACGGCGGAGTGTCAAAGGAATTTATAACGGCATTTGGAAATTTCGTGAGAGCTTATGAAAGATATCTCAAATGGATGAGAAGAGTTGAGAAAATACAGGGTCAATACCATCATGAAAAAAGTTTCTCTGAATATTGCAAAAAAAACATAGATTTAATAGAAAACATCAAAAAACACGGAGTAAAAGAGCCGATAGTCATATCGCAAGACAAAAAAGGAGTTGATGTTAAAGATGGCTTTCACAGATTAGTAATCGCCAAGATATGCGAAAAAACTGTAAAATTCTCATACTTACCGACGGACTTGGATGGATAGTTGACCGCATTACAAATGAAATGATAAGCCGAATATCCTATGAGTTCACGGAATTTAATTACACGGAAATTGCGACAGAAGATTTATTATATCACGCCGAAAAGCACGATTTAGTACATTATCAAAACTGGGATTTAAAATATCACATGCCGAGAATACTGGAAATGAAAACTCCTTTATTGGTGTCGTGCCGTTCTCATAGATATTCAGAAGATTTCCAAGAAGCCTATAAAAAAGTTCAGACGCATACCATAACACCCGAACTTAAAGAGAAATTTCCAAATTCAACTTACATACCAGACGGAATATTTGAAATGGAGCATGAGTTTACAGTTGGTTTTGCTGGAAGACAAGACGAATACAAAGGATACCGACTTATAAAAAAGGCATGCGATGAACTTGGAGTGAGATTCAAGCCAGCCGAAAATCTCAAGCCAGAAGAAATGAAATCTTATTACGATTCAATAGATTTATATGTCTGTGCTTCAGAAAACGAAGGACATTCAACACCAGTAATGGAATGTTTATCCATAAACAAGCCAGTTATCACGACAGACGTGGGAATACCAAAGATGTTTGATGTTTATAAAATAGAAAGAAGCATGGAAGGAATTAAAAAAGGAATAAAGCAGTTTAAGACAGAAGATTGGGTTAAAAATTATACTTGGGAGAATACCTGTAATCAGTTTAAAAAATTATATGCAGAAATTATCACTGGGTGGAGGAAAAATTAAGCGAGAGGGATTCCTCAACGTGGATTTATGCGAAGAAGCTGACATTAGACACGATTTGAGATTTCCGCTTCCTTTCGCCGACAAAAGTGTGGGAGAAATAATGGCAATTCATTTGATAGAAAGTTTCTACCAATGGGAATTTCCGCATATTTTAAAAGACTGGTACAGAGTGTTGGACGGAAAGCTGACGATTGAATTTACTGATTTGAGAAGCACGGTTAAAATGTATCTTAGCAAGAATAGGAGGGACAGAAAGTACGGGCATTGGGGATTGTACGGAAATCAAGAAAGTCCCATTGACCCTATCGTATTACACCATTACGTTTACGAAAAACTTGAGTTGGAAAAGCTTTTGGAAGAAACGGGATTTGAAAACATAAAGTTCACCAAAGAAGAAATTGAGCATAATCCTAAAAGAGATTATAGAGTAATATGTTCTACCTGATTGAAGCTACGAATTTTTGTAATCTCCGTTGCAGGTCGTGTCCCAGCAGGCTGAAAGAAAGACCGCAGGGATTTATGACACCTGAAACGTTCAAGGATATTATAGACCAGTCATTAGCTCGCAATGAAAACTTCAAAGATGAACGGATAGTGATGCACGGATACGGAGAATCATTGTTAAGCCCTTATTTCTTCACCAATTTGGATTATTTGGAGCAAAAAGGATTTACCAAAGTTGATTTTTCCACTAATTGTTTACTGCTAACAAAGAAAAAAGCAAGGAAGTTGTGCGGGTATTCCATCTTCAATTACATAAAACTTTCTTTAAATTCTAGCAGGAAAGAGTTTATGGAATATCTGAATACAGGAAGCGATTTTAATAGAGTAGTGGAAAAGATTAGAATGTTCTGCGATGTCGTTAAGGAGTGCGGACAGCCCTTTCAAATACAGATTCAGTTGATGAAAACGGCTAAGAATAGGGATGAAACCCCACAAGAGATTATTGACATAATCCAACGGGACAACTTTGAGGTTTTGGAATGTACGATTATGAGTATGCTGAAAATGGACAGCAACAATGAACTGCTGATACCGAGTTTCCATTTTTGGGGAGGCGGTTGCGTGTTTGGGGAGGTATCAAGAATGTTCCATTGGGACGGAGATATGGTCGGCTGTTGTGTGGATAATACAAAGACACAGGTTTATGGGAACGTCAAGGATGGGATATACTCTGAAAAAGTGGAAGCAAAAAGAGAACAATTAAAGGCGGAATTTTTAGAAAAAGATTTTTCTAATTTGCCTGCCTGCAAAAGATGCGAAGGAAGATTATCTTGAGGAACGATGACGTTTCAGTCGATACGGACATCGAAGAAATAAAGAGATTTTGTGAAGTTTGTGATAGATGCGGTTTTAGGATTTTACAGTGCATAACTCCTCTGGGAAGAACCCACGAAATAGACGTGAGAATGAGTAATGAGGAAATAAAAAAGTTAAAAGGTAGATTTTTAGATAATGGGGAATTAGTCAATTTTTTAAAAAGCAGGAACGACTTAATTGCTATTCATGGGCTTTGGCATACCCATGAACCATCGGAAGATGAGGCGGAAGAAGCCAAGAAGATTTTAAAAGAGTTCTATCCGACATATTTTGTACCGCCATTTAATGAAGGAGAATACGGAAAAGAATTTTGCGGATTAAAAGTTTCACAGAAGACACAAAGATTAGAAGATTATTTGGACAAAGGAACGCCAACAGATGAAATAGTATATCTCCATTCTTGGAGATTCGGGAACTGGTATCCATTTAACAAATTAGAAAAATGCCTAAAAAGAATTACGATGTCGTGATAGAGAGAGGACATTCGGATATAAATGACCGAATAATAGATTTTTTAAAAACAAAGATTGAGGGACATTTTCTTGACATAGGGGCGAATACGGGTTGGTTATTAGAGGAAGTTCCCAATGGAATAGGCATAGACGCAAGCCCTGAAATGGTCAAAAAGTCTGGAGGGAAAGTGATGTTAGGTGTAGCGGAAAATCTCCCATTTCAAGACAATGAGTTTGATACAGTGGTAATGTCCTGTGTGTTGGAGCAATGCAAGGACTGGAAGAAAGCCCTAAAAGAAGCCCAAAGAGTCGGTAAAAAGGTGATAGGAATAAATCCATATCCGAACAGTCCGTGGGGAGAATTAAGAGGTTGGGTCAGGTCGGTAATACCTCCATTTGGAAAACATGAGAGGTTTGACCAAGATAGATATTATTTTGAAATATGAAATGTTACGTTGTAACGCCACAATATTTAATCAACGACCATTTGGAGAAGCTTTCTTCAGATGCCATTGACAGTTTCAAAAAGACAGACCTGATTTTTATTTCAGTGGATGACGCAGGAACTCAAGGAGCGGATATGTTAAAAAAGAAGTCAGATGTTTATTTGAAAAACAAGGTAAATTCAGGATTTGCCAAAACTTGCAACGTGGGGTTTAAGTGGGTGCTGGAGAACGAAAAAGACGATTGCTATGTGGTTTGCGCCAACAATGACATTTTGGTCTATGATGACTGGCTGGAAGAATTTGACAAAACGCTCAAGCAACATAATGGGGATATGATAGGCGGATTGGGATTCAAGGATAAAATAGTGGAGGGACAGCCGATAGAAAATTACCAGAAGAATCCCGGCTCTAAATATTCCAGTGCTTATATTTCGGAAGGCGGAAGATTGGAGTCGTGGATGTTTCCCGGCGGTTTTTGGCTTATGAAGAAAAGCGTATTGGAGGATGTGGGACTTTTGGATGAGAATTTCGTTCATGGAGGATATGAGGACATAGATTTTTTCCTAAGATGCAAATGGGCGGGCAAAAGACTTTTAATAACTCCGCGAGTAGCTTATTGGCACGAAGAGGGAGCGACCAGATTTGGCGAGCAGGAAGCAGGACGGCAAGCTGGAGCTGAAATACATAATAAAGATTATTGTCTAAAAAAACACAATTTTGAACCGCACGAAAACATACTTT
>JAYEFY010000013.1:0-4236 GCA_034658815.1 Patescibacteria group bacterium | reverse complement strand
GAAAACCGTTACCGACATGTCTTTTGACGCGCGGACAAGCGCTGTTGAGAATTCATCGGGAAAAGGGGTGGCTGTCAAAAAACCTGCGAACGCCGGAAGGATATATTTACGGACAAAACTAGGCGTGATCTTACTGAAAACATTTACGGTTTGTTTTAAAAAAACACATTTGGACAAATTTCTAAATTCATCTTCATAGGAAAGCCTTAGCTTCTGGTACACAATCGCGTTTCCGATAATTGCTCCGGCTGTCGCGAAAATGCCGGACAAGAAAAAAGCATGGGTTTCTCCAATGATTAGCAGTGTCGCGATCGCGGGACCGGCGGTGAGTCCGTGAGAAAACAACAAACCGGTGATAAATATTCCGCGAAAGCTGAAATTGCCGACAAAAGAATGAAATTGATAAGCATTTCCATCTACGTAAATAAAGCATCCCAAGAGAAGGGAAGCCGTAAACAGCAATAATTTTGGATATCGCAAGTTAAGTATAATTTTTTTGAGTAATCTTGGCATATTGTCGTGTTTGTTGAAATGAATTATGCGCGAGATGTCCTATGGTTTGCAATACTTGCAGACAAATAAAGCGAGCCGATAGTCGGAATCGAACCGACGACCTACGCGTTACGAGTGCGTTGCTCTGCCAGCTGAGCTATATCGGCGTAAATCAAATCAATGAAAAAACGTAATATTTGAGCGGGTAACGGAAATCGAATCCGTGACTCAACCTTGGGAAGGTCGCGTATTGCCGCTATACTATACCCGCATGGCAACGATCCCCATATAAAGCATTGTATAACTATCTTTTGATTTTTTCAACAGGTTAATATATAATTATAGCTGTATGATGACAATAGATGATTTAAAAAATAGAGCAAGCGAATTAAAAGATAATATCGTCCGGCTGGACGACTGTCTTTGACTGGGATAAAAAAAGAAAAAAAATAGCGGAGCTTGAAATAGAAACCCAAAGAAAAGATATCTGGGACGATCGTGTAAAAGCCGGAAAGATATTTAAACAGCTGGAAGCATTAAAAGCTGCAGTAAAGCGTTGGGAAGAATTGAAGAAAAATGTTGATGACCTTGAGATTTTTTTGCGAAGCGCGTCAAGCCAAGAAGATGAGGCATTAGCCAGAGAGCAATACAATGACATATTGGATATATTTATGGAATTTGAACGCCGGACGCTGTATCAGGGGAAATATGATGAAAATGACGCGGTTCTTTCCATACATGCCGGAGCCGGCGGAACAGACGCGCAAGATTGGGCGGAAATGCTTTTAAGAATGATCTTGAGGTACGCGGAGAAAAAAGGGTATAAGGCGCGTATTCTTCATGACATCCATGGAGTCGAAGCCGGAATAAAAAGTGCGACAGTTGAGATTTCCGGTTCGATGGCATATGGAAATTTAAAAGCCGAAGCCGGAGTTCATAGATTGGTGAGATTATCTCCGTTTAATTCCGATAACCTTCGCCAAACGTCTTTTGCGTTGATTGAAGCAATACCGCTTATTGAAGGATCAAAAGATATTACGATAGATCAAAAAGATATTAAGGTTGATACCTATCGATCATCAGGAGCCGGAGGCCAATCGGTAAATACGACAGATTCGGCTGTGAGAATTACTCATCTTCCGACAGGAATGATCGTAACTTGTCAAAACGAACGATCTCAGTTGCAAAACAAAGATAAAGCTTTAGAGATTCTTAGATCGAAACTGGCTCTGAAGAAAAAACAAGAAACGGAGCAAGCCAAGAAAGATCTAAAAGGTGAACACAAATCAGTTGAATGGGGCAGTCAAATCCGATCTTACGTTCTGCATCCCTACAAGCTTGTAAAAGATCACAGAACAGGGGTTGAATCAAAGAATCCGGATGATGTTCTTGGCGGAAATCTCGATAAATTTATTGAAGAATGGCTTCGCCAACAGGTAGCCGGTGAAAAGACAACCGCAAACAAGAAGACGGAAGATAATTCTTTAAATAAATAAACTATAAGAAACCCTAGCGTTGTTTACACTTTCATCCTTGTCATTCTGAGTCCCGAGTACTCGGGATGAAGAATCCCTTGGTCGTGAACTTATTTACGCGAAGTGATCCCTCGACTTCATTCGTTCATACTTCACTCATTTCGTTCGGGATGACAAAAGAGTGGCAATATTGTAAATAACGCTCTAATTTCTAACAAATAAACTATTTTAAATTTTCAAAGTTAAGATCTATGATAATCTTCGAAAATATCTCAAAAGTATACCCCGGAAATTTTCCAGCCTTGGAAAATGTTAATCTTAAAATTAATAAGGGAGAGTTTGTATCCATCGTCGGTCATTCCGGAGCAGGCAAGTCAACACTTCTAAAAATGCTTTACGCGGAGGAACAGCCAACATCCGGAGATGTTTATTTTGACCGAAAAAATATTTCCGAATTCAAAGTAAGAGAACTTCCATATCACAGGCGCAATATTGGCACTGTTTTCCAAGACTGCAAGCTTTTGCCTAAAAAAACACTGGCTGAAAATGTCGCGTTTGCAATGGAAGTATCAGAAAAGAAAACAAGTGAAATTGAAGACGCAGTGCCGCAGATCCTTGATATTACCGGCTTGGGGAAAAAGCTTGACGCTTATCCGAATGAAGTATCCGGCGGGGAACAGCAAAAAGCCGCTTTGGCGCGAGCATTGGTGAATAGGCCTAAAGTGCTTGTTGCCGATGAACCTACCGGTAATTTGGATCCCATATCGACTTGGGATATTATGCAACTGCTATTAAAGATAAATGAATTTGGAACAACTGTTATTTTGGCAACTCACGATAAGCCTATTATTGATAAGATCAGTAAAAGAGTTGTGGTGATGGATAAGGGAAGAGTCATTCGGGATGAAGCTCACGGCAGGTATTGCATATAGGCAAAGTAGTGCCAAATATTGAGAACCCGAATTTTGAATTTCCAATTTTGCCATCCAGAGGCTGACCAGCCTTTGGCTGGCATGGGTCGCTTTAATAAATAATTTTTTTAATATGCTATGCAAGGCTACGCGCACACTTAAAGCAGGCGCTAAGAATTTTTTTAGAAACGGGTGGTTATCGATTGCGACGATTGGCGTTATTGTCATTGCTTTGTTCATTGTCAACGTACAGATAGCTGTTATGTTCGCGAATAATCTCTTGCTTAACGCTGTTGAGGATCGTGTTAACGTTTCCGTTTACGTAAATACTGATGTTCAGGAAGATGAGATCATGAACATCAGGCAGGAGATCAAGGAGTACCCTGAAGTGAAAAGCATAGAATATATTTCACGCAAGCAGGCTCTCGCGGATTTCAAAGAGAGGAGTAAAAATAATGAAACTATTCTAAAATCAATTGAGGAGATAGGGTCAAACCCGCTTGGTGCCGTACTAAACATCAAAGCGCATGATCCGGATCAATATGAAACAATAGCGTCAAAAATTGATCAAGCATCCTTTTCTGAGAAAATTTCCAGGGTCAATTATCTAAAATACAAAGACATTATAGGCAATCTTAACAGGGAAATAAAATCAAACCAGAAAGGCGCGATAATATTGGCGGTAACTCTTTCGTTTATTGCGGTATTGATCACATTCAACAGCATTCGCACCACTATCTATTCGCATAGGCAAGAAATTGAGATCATGAAGCTTATTGGATCGTCGAATAATTACATCAGGTTTCCGTTTATCTGGGAAGGGGTTTTTTATGGAATTGCGGCAGCAGCAGTCTCTGTTCCTCTTACCTATTTTTATTTGCAATTCATCGGAAACGAAGAAGTAACGAATTCCATTATTCCACTTTCCAATACACGATTCATTAAAATATTTCTTACCGAATATTTCATGAAGAATCTTATGCTTGTTGTTTTATTCCAGTGCGCCTTTGGTGTTCTCCTCGGTGTTTTCAGTTCTGTTATAACAATCCGGAAATATCTTAAAGTATAGCAGGGCAGGCAGGCTTCGACTCCGCTCGTTCATACTCCACTCATTTCGTTCGGGATGACAAAAGAGTGGCAATATTGTAAATAACGCTCTAATTTCTAACAGACAATAATGTATAGCGGCATTTTGTTTCAATCATATCTTGTGCGGAGGCTGGTCAGCCCCTGGCTGGCAGAATTGGAAATTCAAAATTCAATTCCTCAATACTCAACACTGAATACCGGGTATTTTTAAGCCAGTGACTAGCTTAAAATAAGATGCGTTGTGATAAATAATAAGATAAATAAACGAC
>JAYEFY010000012.1:0-15885 GCA_034658815.1 Patescibacteria group bacterium | reverse complement strand
ATGAGGTCTTTTTGCTGTTCTTCGGAAAGTTTGTCAATGCCAAGCTCGACTATAAGATCTATTTGCGCCGCTTTGATGTTGCTTTGTAGGCTCATTTTGTTTGTTTGTTTTTTTATGTTATTGGAATGAAGAAGCTAAAAATGCAAAAAATCAATTAAATAATCTTTTACTTTGAATTTTACGCCGCTCGCATCCTTCTTATAGAAAGAACTTTTTCCGCATATTTCTTGACCGCTTTATCTCCCCTCTTCTTCTTTTTTCAGCTTTTTTTCAGCAAGCGCAAACCAATAATTTATAATCGCCGACATTGTAAATAAAGGCAAAAAACCCAAACCGAATACTTCGAAAAATTGAGATATTGCCGTAGTGGCCGCTTTCACGCCTGGGGCTTTTTTAAAATGGCCGCTGAGCGCGTATATAAACCAGATTAATCCGCCAAAAAGCAAGGCAAAAAAAGATCCGATTATGGGAATGATCGTAAAGACATCAGCCATTATCGAAATAAAAATAACAACCCAATGCACCGCATCTTCCATAGGATTGATCGCGGTAAATGCAAGTGCCATTTTTTTCGCCGCCTTTGCTTGAGATGCCGCGCTAAGAGCTTTTGGCGCAATTTTTTTTGGTCTTTTCTCCGGTTTTGACGAAGCAGATGCTGCCTGCTTCATTCGCATTTTGCTGTCTCTGGCCCTAACAGCGCTCAATTGCCGATGATAGTCTTCTGAAGTTTTAGCGCGTTTAGCGAGATTAAAGTCTTCTCCGCCTGATAAATTGCCGGAATAATCACTCGCTTGCGGCTTTATCCGTCTATTTCGAAGCTGTTCGTATTTTTTTTCCTCTGTTGTCATATTAAAACGCGAAAACAATTATGTTATTCTATGAGATCATTTCACGACCGGTTCTAAGATCCTGCTTATGCCATACCTTCCTCCTCTTTCTGTTTTCGCTCAAGCTCAAGCCGCTGCGCAGGATCGGTGGTAATGATCTTATCTTCATCATATGACGCGACAACTTGGATGGCCGCTCTTTTAAGTCCCGCAAAGAAAATTCCTTCACCGACGCCGCAATCCAAGAGCAGGTATTTTTCCCTGTCGGTAAGATAAAATGTATCGGCAACAACATCGATCGCGGACTGAGATTGCTTCATGAGAATTTGAATGGAAGAGTTCGATACAATTGGCTTCCCGTACCTGGACATCATAAAATCAGTAATGTCCTGAGTTATCGTCGTGAGCCCCCCATAATATTTCCTGATCCGTTTCGCGACTGAGAAAAGAAATCTAGCCGCTTCCTCGTGTTCCATCATTCTCCACGCCTCATCAACAACAATAAGGCGTTTTTTCAGATTAATTCTTATTTCTCTCCAAATAAAATTCAGGATAATATACATGGCGATTGGCCTTAATTCTTCTTCAAGGTCGCGGATATTAAACACTACGAGCTGATTCTCAAGCGAAACATTGGTTCTCTCGTTAAGAAACCCTGAAAAGATTCCTGTTGTATATTTCTCCAATCTTATCGTAAGATCCTCAGCTCCATGCATATTTCTCAGTACTTCATAAAGATCCGTCATAAGCGGTACGGTTCGCGACTTAAGATCTTCAACAAGCGTATCCGCGCTGATATCGCGAATAGCATATGTCTCGCGTATTGCTTGTTCAAGAATTGATTCTTCCTCGGGTGTTAACGTGCCGAGCATTAACTTCAGCAAACCCAAAAGCATCGCAATGTTTGAGCGAAAAATTTCATCCATCTCTTTGCCTTTTTCCGCAGGCAGATCAAATGGATTGATATGATTCGTTGTGTTGAGAGAAATTTTCAAGTAGCTTCCTCCCACAGTTTCAGTAAGATATTTGTATTCATCTTCGGGGTCAATAATGATCGCATTTGTTCCAATCATCATAGACCGGAGAATTTCCAGTTTTACGGCATAGCTTTTCCCGGCTCCGGATTTGGCAAAAACAACTATGTTTGCGTTTTCCATTGAAAAACGATCAAACAAGATCAACGAATTGTTATGGCGATTGATCCCATAGAGAATTCCCTGGTTTGATGTTACATCAGCTGAAACAAATGGGAATGTTGTCGACAGTGGAGAAGTATTAAGCGCATTTCCGTTTGCAAGTTTGTCAAATCCAAGAGGAATAGTTGAAATAAATCCTTCTTTCATTCGAAAAATCGTCTTCTTGGTATATACCGAACGGGCGTTTACGAGCGACTCCAGCATTACAGTGTTATCATCAAGCTCGTCTAACGTCCCGCCAAATACATTAAAATAAAGCCCGAACTTAAAAAAACGTTCAACTCCCTCTTGCAGTTGATCGCGCAATGCTTCAACATTATGATAAGCCATTTCCAGGATCGGATCACGAGTTAATCCTTTTTCCTCTTCAATATTCATCTCTGATTGGATTTGAGTTACTTTTTTACGCAGTTTCTTCAGAATTGTGCCTGTGTCAACAGGATATATGAACATTGATATATCCATTGGCAAGTCCATGCCGATCACGGAATTAAGCCATCCTATTGTAAGCGATCTTGGATAGGCCGCTACAAATAATGTGCGACAGTATACATCTCCAATTTGCATATATGAGCTCGAAACACCAACGGCCGAAGGCGCGATCAGATCAAGAACCTTGGCTAATCCTTCGCTATACAAGCGCTCTTTTTCCAAAAGATCTTCTGAGGATTCTTCTTTTGGAGCCTGTGATCGCTGTTGGTCTTTCCTTGGAATTAATTTTTCAAATAAATTCGGCATTAAAATAAGTGTTATTCTTTGAAATTAGCTTCGTTCTATGTTGAGTTCGCGCAATGACGGCACTGTAATGTGCTCAAATTCTGACGGATTATAATAATTATAATACATTTCAATGAGCTCTTGTGTATTAAGAGGCGCCATTCGCACACCGGCGCCGGATAAAGCATCTTTTACCTCTTCAACTCGTTGAAATAACTGATTTTTGTATGTTTCAAACCGTTCCCGATTATGATATATTTCTTTCCGAGGCTTTAATGAAGCGGAAACTCGCGCTAAAAGGCCGTGTTTTTTTGAACTAATTACATAAAAAGGAACGATAATATAAAATAGCTTCGACATAATATTTGAGATATCCACAAGCTCTTTCACGAATTTCATGTAATCCTCTATTTGATCGCGTAAAAGCTGGTTTTGTTCTGTTTCCTTTCGCCGCTCAAGCATTTGCAAATACGGCTTAATATCAAATTTACGCGTTGTGATAAGAATTTGCAATGGAAAATCAAGTGCGTTAAGAAATCTTTGATAAGCATAAACAATTGCTTCCTGCTCTGTACTTGACTTCAGATCAAAATTAATAGAGGAAACTGCCAAAACGGCTCTGAGCGACCCATCTTTCAATATTACTATTCCATCTTTAATCTCAGCCACGCTGAGATGCTCTTGCATGCTAAATAATTTCTGCCGTCCCTTTGATGAGGAATTTTGTGATCCGAAAAGTCCCATAAGCTCAATTAATAATTTATTTATATTCTGCTTTGTTTATCCAAAATATCCGCCAGCTCATCGGCTTCTTGAAGGGCTTTCTCTTTCATAAACCGGTTTATTCTTTGCTGTTTTCCTGTTTGTCCTTCTGTGTCTTTTTTTATTCTATCTTCTTCTTTCACCTCTCGCTGCCACATTATTATCTTCGGTCTTGTAAGATATCGGAAACCGCTGATAAAAAATCCGAAAAGTGTCATTCCAGACGGCTTAAAAAACGCAAACATGGCGCAAACAGCTGCGACAACTACGGCTATGACAATAAACGCGGCGCCGGTAGTAAATTGCCATACAATAAACAATACGAATCCGCCTAAAGCAAACCACCCTAGTTGCTTTGCAGTCAACTGAAAGGCAATTTTGTCCTCGACTTCAATAAATTGTGGGACATTGAAGTTCATAATTTTGGGACTGTTCCGGTTAAACTATCTCTTTCAAATCGATAACATGTTTTGACTTTGATTTTTGCGCGCCGCCAACCTCGCGATAATTTCTTATTATCGTCTTTGGTCTCGTCTCCCGCTCTTTGCCTTTTTGTGAGTATAGGTTGAATTGATCTTCTGGTTGCTGGAATGAAACACTCTCAATGCCAACTTTTTCCATATCCTCAGCTCCGGTTTTTTTCCCAAACCATCCAATTTTCTGTTGGCTAAAATAAGTTGGTGAATTCTTCAGCGTTTTTTCTGTGTCTTTTCGATCATGCCAAACAGGTGCATTTTTTCTTTCTATAGCTTGCAGATTCCGGTTTTTCCACTGCTCAAGGGGATTTTCTCTATCTTCTTTATGTCTTGTCTCTTTTAAATGAAACGCTTTTGGAGACATTTCATGGAAAAGATCCGATGTACTTTCCGTATTATCATTCTTGTGCTTTTCTTGTATAGCATTCGAGGCATTCTTTCCTCCACTGTTTTTGCCTTTATTTGTATTATTATAAAGCTCTTCCGTTTTCTTGGGTTGATAGCCATCAGGAAAAACCACCTCTTGATCTTCAGTATGAAT
Source organism: Patescibacteria group bacterium (assembly GCA_034658815.1). GTDB lineage: Bacteria > Patescibacteriota > Minisyncoccia > Moranbacterales > DUUL01 > DAOUPS01. The sequence continues at coordinate 11,366 of JAYEFY010000012.1, read as the reverse complement.
GTCAAGCACGCTGTCATTATCGTACGACTCCAATATCTTCCCCATCTTTTTTCTTTCTTCAATTGAAAGTTTTTGCCCGTTTACGGAATTGAACAGATAATCGCTTCTTTTAATATTGTCATGGCTTTGCGCTCCCTTGCGTTGAATATAATCATCTATCCAATTACCCAGTGTCGATCTGACAAAATTACCGGTTTCAAGCACCTTCAAATTATTTTTTGTAACAATTTGCTCTTTCAGCTTTTGATATTTTTTCAACGCTGGAATGATCGGAATGCTCTCTGTCATTTTGTCAAATTGCTCTCTTCCTTCTTTCTGCGCCAGTTCAATTATTTCCATCAAGTTTTCATAAAAACTCGCGCCGTCTTCTTTTTTTATCTTAAGCTTATCTTTCGCTTGCTCTGTTAACACCTCTTGGTTATTTGGTTCAAAGAAAAACCTTCGGATCATACGTGAGATTTCGCCCACTTTAAATTCGTCTTCTATTTTATATTTTTTCGCTAGCAACAATATTTTTTCAATTACTTTTTCATCCGCTAATCCGACCCTGATATCAAACGGCAGCTTATTAAAATGCGTGTACCATTCAACAACATCCGCCTGCACATCATCGCGCGGATCCCAGTTGACACTCGCGCTCATCGGACAAGCCTGAAGCCTTAATAGTTGCTCTTTATTTACACTGCGTCGTTGTGAACTGTTCATTTTCTATATGCTTTTCAGTGAACAAGATTACTGTTTAAAAGAGTGTTTTTTGCTGTTATACGTTCACGTTGCATGCCTGGTATTCGTTTTATTCGTTGTCTGTTTCTTGACCGGATACATTCATCCTTTCCGCCGTTAAGTTAAAAATCCCGCCTTTCTCCACTCGGCTTCTCGCGCCGCGTCCAAATTGCTAGCCGCCTGTTTCCGGATAAAATCGTGATCAAATCTTCTGCCGGAACCTTTGACGCCTATATTCTTCTGCATATACCGCTTAAAATGAGAACCTTTATGAAATTCAATGTCTTGATTGGTAATATCTGAAATTGTCATCTTTTTCAGCACTTCATCGTATTCTCCTTGCTTGATATTTGCTTTCTCTGAAGAAGTAAGCGCTCTTCCTGCCAGTTTTTTTTCTTCTCCTTCGATTTTCCGTTTAATATCCTGTTCTATCATGGCATGGCGGTTATGTTTTTTCGCATTATCCCGAAATCTCTGTATTAATTTCGGGTCGTCTTTCAGTACATTCTCAGCCCTTGCGTAACTGTCATCGGAAGATTTGAGCTTTCCGTCCTTCGCAAGCCGCAACGCCGCCGCCTTTTGCTTGATCTTGTCTTTGCCGGACAGCATACCTTTTGCTTCTTTTTCGCTTGGAACACCTTTTTCGTCCCATGCTTTTAGTTGATCGTTAACGACAGACGCTTCGTGTTGTTTGCTTTCACCGGCCCAAAACGCTTCTCTTTTCCTTTGCGCTTTTTCCCTCTTTGCTTTCGTGAACGGCATTCCTTCTCTCTGTGAAATACCTTCTTTCATCGTTTTGTATCGACCATACGCCCACGCTCCCCCCATTGCACCCGCTCCGCGCTTACCCCAGCGAGATACAAAGCCTGGTCCCTTGTTAAGCACTGCGGCGGCTGAACTCCCCGCCGTGGCAGCCATTGAGCTTGATAGATTGTATCCGTAGAACAGCATATATATCGCGGCAAGAAACGGGATTATTATTCCCATAGCGCCAACGGTGAACTCCTTCCCTTGTTCTTTCATGGACAAGTCCGCACATTTCAGTTCGTTTTTTTGAGGAGCAGCATCGATGCTTATCGTCAACGAAGTGATCATAACCAGCGCCAGCCACAAAAAAAACAGCATAACCGGTCCGAAGAGCGCCCAATATGTCATTTTTTTAACCCAAGTATCCTTAATTTGCGAAAGAAACGAACCGGGCAGTGCCATCGCGAAAAATGCCAGCGGAGAAAGAACGATTAACACCCAAAACGCTACGAGGCGGACAAGCAGTGCCGCCGCGAGGAAAAAAAGCATTCCCCCCATAATAAACTTGAATATAATGCCTATCAGCATCGCAACATGCATCTTCGCCTTATCCGCGCCCGAAAATTTTGAGCTAAGAGCTTCGGAAAACCCCATGTTATTGAGAAACGTACTGCCATAACTGTGGTTTGCTGATTGAAGATTACTGATAAAGAAGCTCATGGCAAGATTCGAAGCATCGATTATGATCATGGTTATCGGCTTTGAAAAATTCACCAGAAGCGCGGCAAAAACAACAGACAGCAACAGTCGCTTATCGCTATACTTGTTAACGCGCAATATCGTGCAAATCGCCAAAAACACCAGTATGAGTATAAAAAACATATTCACGAAATCTCTGACCAAACCCCATCCTGTATTGAGCGCCTTTAGCGAGTCGGGAGAAAAAAATACTTGGTCAAAAAGAATTGATGAAGTCGTCAAATCAAGAAGGCTTATCGCCGCGCCCAGAAGAAAACCCGCGAACATGTTAAAAAGCCAGAGTACTGCACCAATAATCGCGTTGCCTGTGGTTGTTATGGGATTTCTTATAAAGTCGCCTACCCCTGTTACCACGCTTGAAGCTTTATTGTATAAGTTTTTTCCATAATCCATCAAACCGCTTGAGCCTTCTTGTGCCTGCGCGACATGAGAAACACCCAATAAGCACGCGCATGCTAACACGAACACAAGAATGGTCAACGATCTCTTTTTTCGCAATGTCAGTTTCATAAATTTTATATTTTGATTTTTGATATTCTGAAAATATTTAACTTACGTTGGAAATAACTCTATCTTTATCTTCCTTGATAAATATCCGTTTGTATTCCGGAATATCCCCTGCTATTGGAACGATTGATCCTGCCTTTGTCGGTGTCACTCGGACTTGAGTTGGTTTTGATCCCGTTCTTCATTGTGCCGACAACCAGTCCCGTAACCAGATTCGCCAAAACTTGCTGCCATGTGGTTGCGTTTGTTATCATTTCCATCGGTGCGGCTTCCGCTGTCGCTATAAGGTGCTGGTAAATGCTTCCCGGCATAACGGAATTGGCGCCGGTATGCGTTTTAAATCCCAGTCCGGCCATGGCTTCCGTTCGCTTAGCATCACTTATTCGTTCCATTTTTTGAGCCAGCATGCTTTCCGCGTTAAGATACGCGCTGTACGGATTATTATAGTCGCCAAACTCATAACTCATCAACGCTTTAACTCCGCCGCCGTATCTTTGGTCAAATATATCCGCTATCGGATCGCTTGTCTGCACGATCTCGTGCAAAGTCGAAGTGGGCTCTTCCGGCAAAAGGCGCATTTCAAGCGACTGTTCAACGTTGCGGAGCATTTCACGCTCTCCCGGAGCAACGCCTTCTTGGAGTGTGGCAAAAAAATCCGAGAGGTATTCCTTTTCTTCACTATAAGATGAAACATAAATAAAATCCTCATAATCCGCGATCATTTGGCTTTCTCCCGTTGTTCCCGTGATCGCCTGCTCAACTTGCCTCTTGAGCTGCTTAATCGCCTCCCTCTGCATAGTGCTTAACATTACACTGCGTAGCATCGTAAACACCTCTTCCAGTCCTTGTTTCATTGGCAGTGATTCAAATGTTTCGGACCAGTATCCCGCGTGAACACTTGTGCCGGAACTTAAAAACAACACTGTCGTTATTAATATTGCCGCGATCGTTTTTTTTATTTTTTTCATGCCAGCGTACGCATATAAGTATTATCTATTTGTTCTAAAACTCTTTCTGAAGATCTTCTTTTCTTTTTTCATATCGGCAACAAACAGCAGAAAGTGAGCATTTTTCAAACGGGTTCTAAGGAGCCAGTTCATCGGGAATTTCAAATGACTCAAGTTCGTATTCACCAAGTAAATCGCCAACATCATCGCCCAATCCGTTAAACTCAGCCATCATTCTCTGCGCTTTTCCGACAAGCGCCAATAAAGCCAGCGGGTCATCGCCGTCAAATACAGCGCTTTCGTCTTGGCTAAGTACGTGTTGCAGTAGTGATATTACTGTCTGGTGAACGCCTTTGAGAACGTAAGGAGCTTCGAGCTCTTTCAGTTCCTCAACAATCTCATTCGTTCGCTGGCGCAAATCGGCCACACCGCTTCTGTCTCCTCCAATGATATCGTCATTCATTTCCCCAATCGCTAAGGATAAAATATCACCGACGCCGTCTTCCCCGTCTTCGAACAATGACGGCGCGTTCTCAAAAATTATATAGCCTGCCTGAATAAAATATGCTTCAACTTGCTTTTTTTCTTCTTCGAGGCGCTTGCTTTCGTCTTCTTCGTCCACCTCGGGAAGAATATTAATTTCTTCCTCGGAAATGGCTTCAATTCCATCATTGATGTCAGCTTCCTCCATCGCCTGCTTGATCAATGTATTAACGTCATCTTCCGTTAAGGATATGGCTGTCGAAGCCGTTTCCGGATCAGACATCTCAGGATCAGACGCTAAATTTTGCATTGCTTCTATTTGATCGGGATGATCCTCGACCAGACTTTCAATAACCACGTCTGTCATGTTTTCTTTTGTATCTATTGTCGCGGTTGCATCTGCCGCGTCCGTTGTCTCTGTTTCGGTTCTCTCGTCCTCATCAACCAACGGATTCCATCCGCTTTCAAATTCAATCCCGTCTGAATATCCATCTCCGTCAGTATCCGAATTTTGGGGATCAGTGCCAATCGACAATTCTTCTCGATTCGTCAACCCGTCTCTATCAGGATCCTCAGGAAAATTTAAATCGTTATTGTCAGCTTTGGATCCCTGAAACCATACAAAGCATATCGCCATAAGCAGTATGGTAACTTTTTTGTGTGAAAATGTTTTATGTTGTATTTTCTTCATGTCTTTTTATTTTCTGCTATTAGTATTCTTTTAAAAAGTTTTGTTTTTCCCTTTAATTGGTTGAATCGTAGAACTGCTTCCGGGACAAATCCGCCAGTAAGAGTTTAGTAAATTTTGTTTACTGCCGCCGCTTGCGAACAGTATAACTCGCAACGAAAGAATAAAATTTTTAGCAATTTGGCAACAGTCCCAACAGTTAATTCAAGAGTAATCCCATTGTACCATATTTTTTTTCAAGATAAAACATTAGCCGAAAGTTATCAACACAAGCAGTATAGCATAAACAAAAACAATGCCCAATACCCACCACGGCAAAGCCCGCACATTGTATTTCCTGCTTGCCATTATATAATAATTTATTATTCCAAATAATATTGCCGGAATAAATAATTTTTTTTCACTGAGTATGACAGCCGATCCGAAATAGCTTAAAAACAATATTGCTCCTAATATTATCCGGGCATTTTCTGTGCCGATAAGGCACGGCAATGTCGCAATGCCCGCTCGGCGATCACCTTTCGTGTCTTTTAGATCTTTAATCGGCACTAAAAGCGCGTACACGACAAACAAAAATATTATTATTTTCCAGGGGAATAAATTCAACGTTTGTCCGTCGGACAGTGATATGTATCCTATTGTCAAGAACAGTAATAACGCGAAAGAAGATAAGGCGCTCGAAATAAAAACAAACTGTTTAAGCCGCAACGGGTATTGCGAGTAGACCCAGGTAACCAAAAGATAAAGAGCTAGGAGTAAAAACACCTTTACGCTGATAACCATCCCTGACAATAAAGAGATCACAAGAAATACAAGGCTATATGTTTTGAATTCATCTTCCGTTAATGTTTTCGTGATCAGCGGACGTGAAGCGTTGGTAATTTTATCAATGGCTATGTCTGCAAGATCATTTACAAATACTGAAAAATACCAGGCTGAAAAAATTGCGATCAACAGATTCGCCACAGCCAGGATCGAAAAAAAAGACAGTGAAAAATTTTGAGGGAAATAAAAACAGCCCAATCCGATCCCGACAAACAGCAGTCCGATATTGAGGGACATTTGGGGGTAGCGGATATTTTTAACCAGAGCCATAAATTTTTTCTTGTTCACAAAAAATTGCAGGATGATCAATTCGCAGAACAATAAGATATTATAAACCAGCGCCAGCTTGAAAGACAGCGCTGTTTTTATTGTTCCCTTCTCAATGCCAAGGTATCGGGCGGGAGTCAGAAATAATTTTATGACATGGGCTTTATTGATCGCGAACAGATCATTTCCCCTGATCATCTCGACAACAAACGTTACTATACTCGGAAAAACTCCCAAAATAAAAAATAATATGTAAGAAAAGAACACGCCGAGAAACAGCCAGATAACTTTTTTCTTTTTTATATAAACATAGATCCCCAGAAAAACCATCGCTATCAAAACCTCGCCTCTCGTTCCCCATGTGACACCAAAGTCCGGGTTGTCTCCAAAAAAAGTGACAAAGCGGTGAGCCAGCCCTTTCACGCTATCGAATATATAGAAGCTCCAGACCTGCCGGTCTTTGAAGATGATCTTATCGATGATCGGCGGCAAGACCGCCAGCCATTGTCCCCACAAAACCACGTTGGCAATTTTTTTGATATTTTCTCCGGTAATAGCCATCAAGAACAGTACGCTCAAAACAAAGGAAAATAAAAAAAATAGAACTGTTCCATGAAGAAATGACGCGAGAAATTCAAAAAATTCAACGCTTTCGAAATTCAAAAATACGCTTTCGAAAAAGAAACGAACGGTTAAGATCGCCACAAATGAAACACTCCAAGTCTGGACTGAAATTGGAGCGCTTTCCAGAAAATTAACAAGCTTCTCGCATTTTGACCGGAATAATGCCGGTATTCTCATTGGATTATTATTATTTCTTCAATAACAGGCTTATTTAAACGCCTATTGATCGACAAAATAAGCACTTGCCTGTTAAGCGCTATTTCGGATCGCCAAAGGGATTTCTTGGAAGAAAGCGCCAGTTGTGATCCATTCCACTTTTTTACTTTAACATTCCGCGTGCCTGTTTTTCCAAACACATCTTCTAAAACAACTTTTGCCGCCTTTTCAACGGTATAAAAATCAAGTATTGCTGTTTTCGCGCCATGCACGCGTTTTTCAAGCACCTCTTGAAATGATTTCATGGGTACCTCTAACCTTTAATGATTGGCATTATGACATACGAAAAAGATAACGGTGTATTTTCTTCACTTCCGGCATTTTGCAGTAATACGGGAGATTTTTGTTTATTGAGCTTTAATTCAACAAATGGCTGGTTAAACAACACGCTGTTGAGCCCCTCCAGCAAATACCTGCAATTAAACAACACTTCAAATTCAGGGCCGTTTATGTTGGCAGTAATTGTGGAAATATTGTCTCCCGTGTCAATCGACTGAGCCTTAAGCGTTAAATTCTTTCCATCCTTACTGCTCTGAAAAAGAACTTCTCCGTTTGGATTATTAGTAATAAGAGAAGCAATTTTGAGCGCTTTAATTAATTCTTCTTTCTCTACTTTTATTGTAATATCATATTTTTTCGGCAATACCTGCTCATATTCCGGATAATTGCCGTTTATTAGTCGTGAAATGATCTTAGTTGTTTTTGTGCTTAGAAATAACTGGTTTTGATCAACCATAATATACAACGCTCCTTCATCTGTAATTCTTTGCAGTTCTGTAAATGCCAATGACGGAATGATAACCGATGGCATTTTTTCCTTATAAGCCTTATATTCATTCTTTGATTCCACATTTATTAAGTTTGTTTTTACCTCAGTAAGGCGAAAACTGTCCGTTGCGGCAAGCGTGAGTGATTTATTGCCAAAACGCATAAATACCCCATTAAGCTCTTGCCGTGTATCATTACGCGCCACTGAAATTAAAATACCGGAAACCGCTTGAGTAAACGCTTCTAAATCAACACTTATAAAGCTGCTTGCTGGAACATTCGGTATAATTGGAAAATCTTTCGCGTTAATTCCTTTTATCTTTATTTTATGATTTTCTGAGTTTATTTTTAATTCATTTTCCAATAAATTTCCGGTTATTACCTCGTCAGTGATAGTGTTTAAAAAACCACCAAGAATACGCGGTGGAATTGTGATTTTTCCTTCTTTTTCGATTTTAGCGCCAATATATGCCTTGATCGCAATTTCAAGATTTGTTGCTGAAATAACGATCCGCCCTTTATCCGTGCTTAAAAGAATATTGCTTAAAATCGGAAGTGTTGTTTGTCTAGAAACAATTCTTTCAACTTTTAATATTGCATTTCGTAAATTAATTGTTTTACAGGTGAATTTCATTATAGATATAAATAAGAATTATATATATAAACTATTATTATATTTTATTATAAATACAAAGCTGTGGATAAACTTCTAATATACTTTAATAAAAAGGAAAAAATGTTGTAAAATATGTGAATAATAATAGGAATAACTTTTGGCGAATATGTGAATTTGTGGGGATAAAATAATCCAAGAAAATGTATCTATAAATTATTAACAACTATTCAAGTGTATTATGCTGACGCGATAACAATATGATAACAGTATATTCACAACTTATCTACAAATTTCTCAACATTTATCGGGAATAGTTCGGAAGCAGTCCTATTTAGTAGTCAATGAATTTTTCTCTGATAAATTTCAGTTGATCCTGAAGAAGATCATTCTTATCCAATTCTTTCTTAATCTTCTCAAAGGCATAAATTGCCGTTGAATGATCACGTCCGCCTACAGCATTTCCAATTTCAGGAAAAGAAAGGCCGGTTTCGTTTCTCAAAAGATAAATAGCGATTTGTCGCGGCTTAACAACATTCTTTTTTCTGCAACGGCCTGATATTTCTTCCCTTTTCACTTCATAAAAATCGGCGACAGAACAAAGAATTTTTTCAGGTGTCAGGGCTTTCGTTCTATTCACGGAAATAACATCCTTGGTCAAGTCTTTTATATCGGAAAGTTGAGGCTTGTTTTTATTGAGTTGAAAAGTAACGATTATTTTATTAAGCGCGCCCTCAAGTTCGCGGACATTGTGATAAATGTGTTCGGCAAGATAATCTATAATCTCATCGGGAAGAGAAAACTGCTTCTCGCCGAGCTTTGCTTGAATAATGGCAATTCTTGTTTCCAGATCAGGTTTGTTTACGTCAGCCATCATTCCTCCTTCAAACCGGGAACGAAGCCGATCTTCAAGTGTGGGGATGGATTTTGGCGCACGGTCGGAACTTAAAATGATCTGTTTTCCATGTTGATAAAGAGACTCAAAAACATGAAAAAATTCTTCCTGCGTTTTTTCCTTGCCGGAAAGAAACTGGACATCGTCAAGAATAAGGACATCAAGATCAATATAATTATTTTTAAACTCTTTCGCTTTTGATCTTTGAATCGCGTCAACGAGCTCGTTGGTAAAGCGTTCCATACTCAGATATCGCACTTTCAAGCGAGGATTAACCTGGAGCGCGTAATTCCCCGTTGATTGCAGTAAATGCGTTTTGCCTAATCCGACTCCTCCATAGATGAATAAAGGGTTGTAGTTTTGACCCGGATTCTCAGCTATCGAACGGCACGCGGCGTAAGCCAGTTCATTATTCGCGCCCACAACAAAAACATCAAAAGTGTACCTTTTATTTAAATTTGTTGAAAAATGAAAATGAGAAGACGTTGAATTTGAAAAAGAAACGGTTGGAGAAAAAGACGATTGTTTTGTGTGAACAGCGGCCTGAGCGGCCTGAGGCGGATTTGTAACTATCGAATCAATGCTTTTTGACTGTTGCGCCGCCGTATCGGATTTATTGCCAATATGACAGGAAAGATGATTGATTTTGGGGTAGTGCTTGTGAACTGAATCTAAAATATTTCTTTTGTATTTTTTTTCCAGCCATTCTTTCGCGAAGATATTGGGAACAGTTACAATGATCCCGTCGTCATTCATATCGTACACGGCGGTATTCTTAAACCATGTGGTAAAACTGGCTTTCGATATCGAAAGCTCCAGTTCCCCTAGCACTGCTTGCCAAAGTTCATCCTTTGTCATGGTTGTTTTTGTGAAGATTGGAAATCGCTTTTATATTCCAAATTCTAACCGACTTTCAACAAGAAATCAACAACTGTTGTGTGCAAAAATTGTTGAAAAGTTGTGGAATGTGTGAAAAGTGAATGAAAAAGAAAAAGGGAAAACGCTTTTTTGAAACGTTTCCCCTCTACTTGTTAGGAAAGAACTCGGAGGCCATGGTTAGCTGATGCGCCATCCTCCAGCTCCGTCTCTCTCTATAATGCACATGCCCACCCCTTTTTGTAGTAACTTGACTCCCTTTTTTTCCAGGAATTTCCCAAACTCGTTGAGCTCGCCTTCAAATTCATACTCAACGTATGACATTCCCGGAGTAGGATTATTGGTGATCCGGAAATGTACCTCTTTTACGATCAATGGATAAATGTACATCCCCTTAGTGAATGACGGTACAGATGACCCTCCTTCTCTTGGGATCCATCTTTTCTTCTCGCGGTTTGTAGTTGGAAGACCATACAGTTTTTCAGGGAAAGGGACAACGTTTATATATCCTTCTTTTATTGCCTCAGCAATTATTTTTCCACTCCAATCCGTCGGGTTTTTAGCTTGAACCCGATGGAGTTTTATCCGTCCCGCCTCGCTCTCCGATTCTAACACGGAGATGATCATGGAGCGGAACTCCAACTCTGCTTTTTGCTCTTTGGTTAATGGCGCGCAACCAAAGAATAAAAAAGTTACGAAAAAAATAGTCACAAAAGTTACAAAACTTACAAAACTTCGCATGCTTTGCATAATATCCTCCTCTTTCTTTTTCACTTCTTGTATTAGTGTCCATGAAAAGCAAAAAGCTGCGTATTACCTCCTTTTCAAGATGTTTATGTTGTTAAGTTGCTAATTTTGTTTTTAAGGTATCTATAATAATCCAAAAATAGCTTTTTGTCAAGACTAAAAGTGTTGTTTTTTGTTAATTTTTCTTGACACATAAAGCATAAAAAACATTGACTTTTGAAGTTGTTTTATGGGTAAGAATAAAAAATAACAAAAAGTGCCAGTATATATTGACAAGACACGAATAATTCAGTGTAATTTACAAGCATTATTAACTGACCATTACTACATTTTGGAGTGATAATACTTTTCTCGAGAAAAGCCAGAACCAAAAGAACGCCGCAACTATGGTTTTAATGCGGTATTATCAGAGGAACAGCCGATATTACCAACGTTTCACGTGAAACATTGATCAAACAGCAGACCTTGAAAAACAACAGCCATCGCTTACCGCTCTATACCGCCAAACCCTATATCAGAACCTATCCACTGAAAAGAATACAAAACGTTTCACATGAAACATTCATCCCATATATTCCCATACCAACGTTTCACGTGAAACATTGATCAAACAGCAGGCCTTGAAAAACAACAGCCATCGCTTACCGCTCTATACCGCCAAACCCTATATCAGAACCTATC
>JAYEFY010000011.1:0-16063 GCA_034658815.1 Patescibacteria group bacterium | reverse complement strand
TTTACTAAAAGCTGTGGCAATTATCAAACCTATAAACAGTACGAACAGCGCGCTAAGCAGTTCCGGGATAAAAGCTGCTATATTCATCCACAATCCTTGCATTGAGGAAATTAAAACGTCAGTCCAGCTTACAAGAGGGTTTAGTTGCTCCATAATTTTGTTTTTAATTATTTTTTTATTTTGTTAAGTTAAAGCGACGACCTTTCTTGCTAATTATTATATCACATTCATACCGATTTTGAAAATGACTGATTAAGAGAGAGTTTATCGGAGTTCGACTCCGAAAGATTCGGAGAAAGATTCGGAGTCGAACTCCGATTTCTTCCTCTGAGCCCGAACGTACCGCTCGGTACGGGCTGGCAGATCGAACCATTTGTTTTAAAACTAAAAAGCAGGCCAAGCCCGCTCCGGCGCGAGGGAGGGTTGACAATAAAAAAAGCAGGAGTAGATTGGGTAGACATAGTTCTTACGATAGAATAATAATTTCTTTATTATTCTCAATATCTAAAATCAAAAGCAGGAAGGAGAATGACATGAAGTTGGATACCAGAATAAGAAAGAAGATTGATCAATATCAGCCGCAAGGAAATATCGATCACACTTCGAAATTTTTTCTTCTTATGGCGGAAGTTAACCATTTAGGAACGAAACAACATTGCCAGCGAGTTGCATTGTTGGCGGAACAGGTTGCCAAAAAGACCAAGAAAGATCCGAAAGCAGCTTTTTTTGGAGGACTTCTTCATGACATAGGAAAGATCATTTTACCGAATACTTTGTTTGACGGGCATGATATTGACAAAGAAGAATATGAGCAAATAAAAAAGCATGCTTTGAACGGATTTAAGATCTTAAAAGATGTGCATTTGTTTACGGCACTGGGAGCAGGGCTTCATCATAACCTTTATAAGGGAGGGTACGGTTTAAGCCAAAAAGATTTTCCCTCCAATTTTAGTATTGAGACTATCAAGAAACTACTGGAAATTTCGACGATAATTTCAATATGCGATTTTATTGACGCTTTCACGCATCGCAAGACCGCGATAAAAGACGGATCCGATAAAGTATCAGGAAAAGCAACACTAAAAAAGATGCTTCAAAATAAGTATCCGAACGATTATATTTTGGTCGATATCGCTTTGAAATGCCAAAAAGCGATGGTAGCATGACCAATAATAGGTCTCTCTGAATAACAGAGGGATCTATTTTAAAATCAATTGCGTTTTATGACAGTGAGAAGAAAGCTTTTTATTCTGTTTCTTATTGGGCATGTTTTAGTCCTGCAGTGTGCGTTCATCTCGTGCCCAAAAGCACGATTTTAGCTTATAGCTGTCGCGATGCCGTGCTTCCATAAACATTTTGCGATACTCTGATCTCGTTAAATCGTCGCGTTGCATTAGTTCGTCAACGAAATTTGAAAGGACACATCCCCAATCTGTCCATGAATACTTTTCTCCCGCGTAAAATATTCTTACAAGCGTTTTAGTTGAAAGCTTTTTCTTATCTTTTTGTAGGCGATCAAGTAAAACCCAATCATATTTTGTGCCGAATTTTTTGGCAAGTGTTTCAGGATGAATATCCGACCTTTTGGATGCTACGCAAGTAATTTTGTAATGGATTTTATCCAAAATTCGAAATTTCAATCTCTGAGTTGATTTTTATCAAAGGTTCTCCTATTCTAACTTCGGTTTTAGCACTTATTAAAGGAGTTAGCGGATAATTCGGGAAACACAAAAGTATGCTCGAACCGAGATTAAAATAACCGCCGATATCTCCTTTTTTGAAATAATCTTTTTTGATTGTACGGATTGAATTTACATTTAGTGAACCGACTGCGATAATCGCGTACGGAAAATTTTTTGTTTGAAAAACAGATCCTATGGCCGCGTTGCTTTTTATTGCTTTTTCAAAAAAGTCCGTTCCAGGAAAAAATTTTTCAAGACCGATCACAATCGGAATTCTTGCCTTTCCATTGTTAACTTTTGTCGAAACAAGCTTACTGTCGCAAGGAATTCTCCAATAATGCTTGTTTTTTGGGGAAAGATAAAAATTAAAATAACTTCCGTTTTTAAATAAATTTGCCTTTTCTTCAAGGATTTCAGCCAAGCCTATTTTTTTGCCAAACTTAGAAATTAGCTGCCCCCCGGTTTCTATTTTGCCGGTGTAAGTTAATTTTGCTTCAGTGGGGCTTATTATAACAGAATCGTCTTGATCTATTTTATCATCACTCAATTTATTTATGAAACTTGCGGTTCAATCCGCATCTTTCAATTATTTTTCCCAGAAAAGACAGCTTGGTCGAGTAATTCATCAGATAAATTTACAATTTACAATTAAAATTAAAATATTCACTCATTCACTTCAAATTTCAAACCTGTCCGTCCGGAAGGCGGGTTGTAAATTTCAAATTATTCCCGACAACTTGATTTTTCAAATAAGAATTAAATGATGTAGATGAATCAATGATTAATTCAACTGTTTTCATGTTCCTACAGTCCCAAGAATCCTGTTTTGTCGATGAGTAGCGCTGATTGCAAAGAGCTGTTCTCGTTTTGTTTTGTTATCATGAATAATCGCTGGCTTGTTTTGTTGTAAAACATCTCCCTTTCTCCAATATCGTTTTTCAGTTCCATCACATCGACAATATATGCGTGGCTTCGAGTATCCAACGATGCTGATTTTACCGTGTTTCCGACAGAAAAAAGCAGATTTTCATAATTGTCCATCCACTGGACATTTTTTATCGGTTTGGAAAGGCGCGTAATGAAAAGTCTGTCTCCTTTTTCTCTGATCGGCTGTACTTTCCACTCTCTGAGCATCAGGCACCATATCTCATTGGTGGTCCAATAAAGAAGTTTTTTTCCGTCGTCGCTAAATTGTATGTCACGAGCGCCGCTAATGATCTTGTCCATACTGATTTCCGCTTTTTCTTTTTCGTGATTATAAACATACAGATCTCTTTCCTGTGTTATGATCGCAATGCGATATTGATCATAAGCCATCAATTCAACAAAATCATCTTCTTCAGATGTTATGACAGTGTTTGTGATCTGATGCTTTGTTCTGACATCATTGCTTTTAATTTCCCATACAATGTTGTTGGGAAGCTGGGTATAATAGATTCTATTTCCCGCAAAGTCAAAGCCGCTTACTTGATCGTCAATTAAGATCATCTCTTCGGGTTTTTCGATATTGATATAGTACAGCTCATGATCGTTGTTCAATATTACCAGCTCGTCATTTTTATCAAACATCCAGCGAACTTTCTTAAACTGTTTGGCGCTGTTATCATCAGGACCGGAAGAATTCTCGATGTTGCCAGACTCAAGCTTATTAATTTCTTTCTGCTCTGGCTGTGATCGCATGGGCGTTAATGGCGCGCCGGGAGCTTTCTGTTTTTCCCTGCGCTCAATTTCTTCCGCGAAGATAGAGTTGAGATCTATAATGTCCCTTAGATCTTCCTTTTTGATTCTGGCAATAATGAATACTTTCTGGCCGTCTTTTTGAAAAGGAATAAGTATTTGTTTGTTATCGCTGCTCCATTCGATATTTTCTTTTTCTTCCGGAGAAAGAAAATCAAGCGAATCCGTCTGGTAGATCTGTTCATGCTTATTTTCACCAGCATCAAAAACAGAGACGATGTTTTTATCGCCGTCTTTTGAAAAGAAGACAACTTCATCTTTATCGCGCGGCGACAGAAAAAATTGTGTGATATTTCCAGGCGAAAATCGCTTGATCTCCATATTTTCTACCGGAAAAAGGAGAATATTCCACATTTCCGTTGAAATGCCGGAATGGATCTCAATGTTCTTGATCCAAGACGTGTAACCGTCTTTTTCGCACCGAACAACGTATTTTCCGGGACGAATGCCATTTATCGTGTAAGAACTGTTAATGACATTAACTTTCTTTTTTTCTTGTTTTTTGTTGTTTATGTAAATGTCAACATCTCTCGGCCAGCTTTTGACGGTTACGGATCCGCTGTAAATAAAGATCTTTCCATGGCTGTCAAACCGGTATCCTTTCGCGAACAAAACAATAATCGGTGCCGTTGTCACAAAAAGCAGTGCGAAGAAAAACAAAAAAAATCTTCTTTGTAGAAGCGTCATCCGATTGTAGTTATTGTCTTAATCAGTTGTTATTATACATCAGGTCACTAATTATTTCAATTAATCGAAGATGATCAAAAAACTCGACTCCCTTTGTTTCCAGCCTCTTCAATTGCTACCATATAAATTTATATGTGGTAGAATGAAGCCATAATACTTAAATGAATATCCTATGTATGGAATACTGATTTTCATTGTTGTTGTACTGGCTCTGTCGATCAAACAGATTAATCAGTACCAGAAAGGCGTAAAACTGACTCTCGGAAAATTCACCGGGATCATGGATCCGGGATGGAGAATTATTGTCCCGGTCTTTCAGAGCTATCAAAAAGTAGATATGCGGATAAAAGCCGTTGATGTTCCGGATCAAGAAGCGATAACACGTGATAATATATCTGTTCGAGTTAACGCGGTGATCTATTATAAAGTAAATGATGCCGAAAGAGCGATTCTTGAGGTGGAGGACTTTTATTTTGCCGTTTCCCAGCTTGCCCAAACAACTATGAGAAACATTGTCGGCGAGGTTAATTTGGATGAGCTTTTATCAAAACGTGATGCAATAGCGGAAAAAATAAGAACCATTGTTGATAAAGCCACTGATGAATGGGGAATTAAAGTCAGTTCCGTGGAACTGAAGGATGTTACGCTTCCCGAGGAAATGAAGCGGGTTATTGGAAAACAAGCGGAGGCGGAAAGAGAAAAACGTTCAGTTATCATCAAAGCGGAAGGAGAAGTTATCGCGGCCAATAATCTTGCCAAGGCGGCGATGACATTGTCGCGAGTAACAGGCGCGCTGCATCTGCGAACATTGAGTACGTTGAACGATCTAAGTTCAGACCAGTCCAATACCGTAATTTTTGCTATTCCACTTGAAATACTGAGAGCTTTTGAACAAATGGGAGTAAAAGGAGTAAAAACAGAGGATCTGATCAAAAAAGATTAAAGAAAAAAAATGGAATGCCAGCGTAAACGAAACATGGAAAGCTGCAAATGTACATATGAAGGATGCCGGTATAAAGGGATGTGCTGTGAATGCGTGCGGCATCATCGCGAAAAGGGAGAATTGCCGGGATGCTTTTTTGACGCGGACACCGAGAAAACTTACGACAGAACCATTGAAAAATTTATTGAAACACACAGGCAATAAATGAAGCTCTATGTGCTCATGTACGTGATATCTCCTGTTATCTTCGGTGGCGGATAAGTTGTGCGGTTGCTTGTGATATGCTATGCTTTACGTTAGAAAATTACCTTTCCAAATATTAGGTTTTTTGTAGAAATATAAAAAATATAAACAAATAAATTTATTAACGATGATAAAAAAATTTAAGATCACGCTTCAATCACTTTGTGCCGCTGCGTTTGTTTTTGGTTTGTTTTCCGGAATAGTTCATGCTGACGGGATGATTCTTCCGCCGCCGAATAAGATTATACATGAAACTGGCCAAAAGGCCGTTATTTTCTACGACGAAGGGATTGAACATTTGTTCATCTCAATCAGTTTTCAAGGCAACGCCGATGATTTTGCCTGGATCGTTCCAACTCCGACCCAACCTGAAGTTGGAAAATCAACCGATCGCCTTTTTACGCGGCTTGATGAATTGACCAGGCCTGAGTATCCGGTGCCTGAACGCAGTTTCGGTGGGGGATGGGGGAATAAGGCGATGCTTGAGCAAGATTCAGGTGTTACGGTACTTGAAACAAAAAAAATCGAATATTATGACATTAGCGTTCTTGAGGCAAGCAATAAAGACGCTCTTTATAACTGGCTTAACGATCATGGCTATCGATTCCCGCAATCCGGAAAGCATATTATTGATGAATATATTCAAAAAGACTGGATTTTTACAGCGGTTAAAATAGATGATCAACGCGCGTCTTCAGTTAGCGACCGCCAATTGCGGATCGGCCACGCGATTCCTTTAAAACTTAGCTTTAAAACGGATCAAATAGTCTATCCGCTGAAGATCACTTCAATTGCCGGGATGGAGGATGACGCGCCGGAAAATCAGGTTACCTATATTGACGGTATAGTTGGAAAGGGCGTGAAACTTGACACTGACAGAATGATGTCCACGGATACGGTTATTGACGGTTTTGATATTACGAACGGAAAGATATCTTTCTTTATTAAAAAACGCGATTCAAAGCCGTTAAACAATGTTCTGAAGATAGAAAAAAGCTCAACTAACGGTGCAATTCACGAGGGATTGCGAATTAGCAACAATGCCGGCAATGTTTATAATTTCAGTCTTTATGCCAAGAATGTTAACCAAGCGTTTTCAGTGGATCTGGGAAGTGATTTTAAGGAGAACGAATGGCAAAAATTTGAATTTGAATGGAAAGTTGATCCAAATGACGCGAATCGCTTCGCGCCGCGGTTTTATATTGAGAATATTGAAAGGACTTTGAACGCGAAAAATACGCGCGCGAAATACGCGATAGCGGACGATCTTCAAAGTAATAAAGCTATATTTAGTATTGGAGGGGAATTTTATTTAAATACTTATCAGCGCCCTCTTCCCGGTGCCGGTGCTCCCAAGATTGACAGACTTCCAAATACTATCATTCAGCAAGACAATTATTTTGTGAATCATACGAGTGATATCTTGATTGATGAAATCCAATTATTCTCGAATGAAAAACGAATTCTCAATGCTGATTTTCGAGATGAGTTAAAAATTGATCTGGCTGATGGAAAAGAAAATTATTTAAGAGTGTTCGCTAAAAGTATCTACAAAAGCGCCGGGTGGCAAAAGCCAACGGGAATGGGGATACTGCTTTATGTTTTCGCGGATAGGAAATATGAGATCCCGGGATTCGATATCCAGTTTGCCGGACCGGTCGATAAGAAGGGAATTGAAAATATTGCCAAAATTGATGGAAAAACTCCATGGATCGAGCCAAAGAAAGACGGTTATTATCTGACGAGGCTTTATAAATATATGGATATTTCCGAAATGAACGAAGATCTTTATCCTCAAAAGAGTGATGATCAGGCTTTTTTTAACTATGTTGGAGGAGAAAAAACAAGGCTTTGGCTGGTCGCGTTGCTTATCGCCGCCAGCGTTGTTTCAGTTACCGCCATGATCTTATTTATTGTCGCAAATGAAAAAAAGAAGAGAACAAAATCCGAAAAGGCGTAAAGGGCTGCTCAAAAAATATCCCGGTAAAATGTAAAACATACATGACATGATCACACCATACTTTTCTTCCTATCTTCTTCTTGGAGTGCTTAGCGCTACCTTAAAGCTTTCGATTTTTTGCGCAGTCATCGCGTTAATTGTTTTCTTAATAACTAAACATAAAAAAATGGATAATCAATCTCAAGCAAATCAAAACGGAAATGTACTGCCCGGATCTAATCAATCCGACAGCCAATCCGGCGCTCAAACAACTTTGCCGCCCAAAAAACAGCAAAAGCGCTATTCCGCGTTAAGCGTTTTTATGGCGGTTATCTTATTTGGAGTAGTTGTTATGTTTGGCGAGCGATTGATCTTTGATCTTAATCGTTTTCTTAATCCTGTAATTGACGATGATTACACGAAGTTCATGAATGAACAGCAATATTCTGCCAGAAGAAGCTTTGATCTTGATTCACCCAAGATGCCTATCCGAAGCTATGAGCTTTCTCAAGACATAGCAGGAGGAGTAGTTTCAAATACTCAAATATATTACAATACTACGCAAAAAGGCCGCTACATGATGTATAAATTAATCATTCACGCGGCTGTGATTATTCCAATATTTGTTTTTTCGTTCATGCTGTTTTATTTCAAGCGAAAAAACTATCAATTGAGGCCGCTTCTTATCAGTTTTGTATTTGTGGCATTTTGGCTGATGTTCCATTTGTTAGGCGAAACGATTGATTTTGTAATGAACGAATATAGAAACGTCGCGATTTATGTGATACTTATTATTTTGGCTGTAGTATTCGGTTCGCTCGCGTATTATACGCAAATAAAGCAACACTCCAAGGAAAGATCTAAAGCTTAAAAAAACAATGTATGAAATAAAAAATATTGATCCGGTTTCTCTGGGAAGGTCTTTGGCGGTGGTTGGCGGCAGTATTTTTCTTGCTTTGGTTGTGTGTTTTGTCATATTCATGATGAGTTTTGGCGGAATAGACTTAGATGATCTATTTGAAGAAGAAGTGTTCATGTTTTTTGGCGGAGGACTTATTATTACTGTTACCGGATTCTTTATCGGCAGTTTAGCGGGAGCAATGATATATAATTACATAAGCAGCAGATTTGGCGGAGTTAAGCTTGACATTGATTATCATAAGGGAAGAAATGAACCGTTGCAGGATAGCGGATCAAATAACTTAAATGTCCGACAAGAAGTAAAAACAGAATAAGCCATGATGGCAAAAACACAAACTCACAGAAAGAGTATCCGGAGAACACTTCTTTTTTTAGTAGTGGCTGTCTTCTTTTGCGCATCGTTATTCCAGTACCATTTCGTGTATTCGGCGACATCAGACGGAGAAATTGCTGATGATGACTATGAAAAGTATTTGAAATATGATAAATATCTTAAATACACAAAACGGAAAAAATATCGGAAATATAAAAAGGCCAAAGATAAGTATGGTTTTGATTCAAGTACTGAAAAATTCAAAGCCAAGGCATGTTATAAGGTGATAAAAGGATTTAAGAAAACAAATCCGGCGATGTATATTATAAGGAGGACTCATCCATGCTATGACAGCTACAAGGATTACAAGAGGTATAAGAAATATTATAGGCCGACAAAAAAATACAAGAAATACAAGAAATACGACAAAAAAGAATACAACAGAAGCCGTTATAAAAAATATGGCACTTCATCAAATAAAGCCGCGCACAAGCGCTGGGAAAAGACCCATCGGAGAGAAGCCGATCTTGGAGGCGGCACGTTAGGCCCTGAAATTTCAATTGGCCTGCATGAATTCACGAGAAATGAACTGAGAGACGACTCTTTTCGCATTACCGCCTATAAAGCTTCAACGGGGGATCCTATTCCTTATAAAATTAAAAACAGGAATAACAGCACGATTGTTTCAGTCAGTGCCGGAGAACAGACGAGAGTGAAATATAACAGCAATAAGACATTCAGGATCTACAAGTATGACAGCAGCCAAGATGATGAAGAAAAGATCTTGAGCAGGGAAGTTTGCTTTACCGCGAAGAACAGTTCCGATGTAAACGATATTTTTTTTGAATACAGCCATAGTGAAATTTCAACGTCATTTGTAAAATATCGCGACAATGTCAAGCTTCGATATTACAATGCTTCCGGTTCTGACAGAGACAGGATCTGGGTAATAAATTATCTTCCGTTGGAACACTACGTGTGGGGAATGGGAGAGATCACCGGAACAGGCGACAGGGATTATAATCGCGTGATGACAATTTCTTATCGAACGTACGGATACTGGAAAATCAAATACAGCACTCGATATGCCGCACGGGGATTTAAAGTAAACGCGACACCCGGAAATCAACTTTATTATGGATATGTTTGGGAAACGGGGCATTCGAGAATAAAGACTGCCGCGCAAGTTACCAGAGGAAAGATTGTGATGTACGGTCATCGCATTGCGATCACGCCATACAGTTCATGGACTGATGGAAGAACCAGAAGTTTTGAAGAACGCTGGGGATCAAAAAATTATCCGTGGTGCAAATCAGTCAAAGATTCTTACGGAAAACATTCCTCCAAAAGCACATCCCGGCTTGTTTCTGAAGGAAATCATATGGTAGGACTCTCGGCGCACGGCGCGCTTGACCGAGCAGACCACGAGTGGAGTTACAGCAGAATTATAAAATATTATTATACAAATGTTGATATCTATCGGGCGTTTTGAGCGCTTTTAAAGAATGGAAAAAAAGTTTATTATCATTTTGGTTGTTATATTATTAACCGGAACAGGGTATTATTTTTGGGCGCATAGATATGATTATTTTTTTCAGGGAGACAACCTTTTCGAGGTTCAAGATGATGTTGATAAAAAATCCGGGGAAATAGGCGAAGAATTTGATGATGAAAGCGAAGAAGAAGATGAAGACATAAACGAAGATGAGGATATCGCTCAGTTGTATGACGCGCCAATAATTACGCCGGCTCATTGCGATAACAAATGCGCAGATTTTAGCGGTGAAAATGAAAAGGAATATTGCGAAGAAATTTGCGGTCTTACCGAAGGAAGACGAGAAACAGCCACAGACGGCTGTAACGAACTGAAGGATCTTAAGCGGGATGTTTGTTTTAAACAGCAAGCGATCGATGAAAAGAATCAGTCGTATTGTGAAGAAATAAGCGACGAAGCGCTTCGTGAGAATTGCGAGAATAGAGTTTTAGAAGAGATTATGGATCAAAATCCTGCACTATGATCATAATGCAAATAAAGTAAAAACAAAAAATGAAAAATCCGCTTCAAAGAGCGCGAACGGAGAACTATTTTGAAGATGATCCTTTAGACAAAAAAAATAGAAAGCCGAATAAAGAACAGGATCAGAAGAAAGAACAGGATCAGAAGAAAGAACAGGATCAGAAGAAAGAACAGGAGCAGAAGAAAGAACAGGAGCACAAACAAAAGAAAGGACCAGAAAATCCGCATATAGACATACGGAAAGAACCTCTTTCGCAATCGGGAGACAGCCATGTCGAAGTAAAAAAATCGGATATACCCGAAAAGGGTGTTCGAAACGGTTCTCTGCCAGAAGATGAAAAAATAATGAAATTACGACGCACTCGCAGTGCCGTGATATTTGGATCAGCAGGGATCGTGCTGATTATTTTAGTGGTGGTTGGACTTTTTGGAATAGAGTTTTATGACAAGTATTTGAAAAAAATTGCCGCTGAAAAAGTTGTCAAGGGCGAAGTTAATGTTGTTTTAAAGATAAATACAGATGTTGATTTTGAACAATATCAATTATTAGATGAACACTTGAAGAAATTTCCCGGATATGAACTTCTTGAAAAAGAATTTGATGAAACAGGAAAAGGAAAGTCTCCATCCCAGTTTATTCAAGATAAGCTAAAAGAGAATAATCTGAACTTTCAAAATGATATTCGTCCGGTACTGGGACGCGATCTTTATGTGCTAATTCCGAATCTTGAATCTCTGGAGAAGAATATCTGGCACAGAATAGCGTCTTTGAAAAGCAACACGAATACTCTGCTTAGCAGGCAGGCTGAAGAACATAGAAGGCAGAAAGGTTTTATTGCCCAATCGGAGATCTCTCAAAGAGAAAATGAAAGTAAAGTCCTGGGCACGACAACCGATTATTATGCCATGAATAAGGATATTCCAAAAATGGAACCGCTCGATTTTATTATCGCTTCGCAAATAAAGGATATTAAGGAAGCAAAGAGAGTTCTTAATAAGATCAAATTGGACAAGAACACCTATAAGGTGAAAGAAACCAAATTTAAAGGATATACATATTATCAGATCGAAAATTTAAAATGTGAAAGCGATGAAGCGGTACCGTTTAATGTTAATACAACATATCACGCGCTTATTGGTGGAAATTGGGTAATGAGCACAAATGAGAATGATCTGAAAGAAATGATCCGGCAAAGAAAAAAGAACCACGTCTTGACTATGCTTAAGGGGCCATTCACTAAAAAAACGCAGGAAATGCTGGTGCTGGAAAACAATTGCGAATTCAGAAACGTGGTGGATGAGATTGCGCCGCGAAAAGAGAAAGGGATAATGTTAGGTTATTTTAAAGTAAATTTCAAAAAGTTTTTTGATATTTCACAGGAAGGCGAAGGAAGTTATGGCCACTCACCGACAAAGTATTTTAAATATCCGGAAAAATTTGTTTTTGGCTTTCTCTTTAAAGTAGAACAAAGCGGTATTGCGCTGCGAAGCGTGTCTAACCAAGTATCATTGAAAAACGCGGCAAAAGCGCCATACACACAGGGACTGGTTGAAAAAATTCCAACAATGGTCGATGGGCGCTTCACTGACGCGTATTTTGAAAATGAGAATGTGAAAGATCTTTATTACAGTTTCAAAAAGAATAATTTAACCAAAGAGGGGCTTGACGAATGGAACAGAATCAGAAAAGAAGTTAATGATGAAATAGGAATTGATTTTGAAAAAGATATAATTGATCAGCTTAACGGAAATGTTGCTGCCGCGCTTTTCGCGAAAAGAGGACTTGAGCCGGAAGGCGCGATCATCGCGGAAATTGAAAATAAAGAAAGAATTGTAGAATCGGCGCGGAAGATGATTGAAATGATTAAAACAGCGTATATTGGGATGTTATCAATGGGCGGTGGCGGCTTCTATCTTCCTCAACAACAAGAGGGTATGGGTGATTATTCAATGGATGCGTACCCGGTTCATTCTACGAATGAAGATCGGGAGCAAATGAATGCTCTCATAGAAACCGTAAAAAATTCACAATTAACGGAAACGCAAACAGAGCAGGGAATAATATATTCATATAAATTGCCGGAAACGCCACTCTCTTTTGATTTTGGATTTTCGGACAATATTTTAATACTCGGCTCCCATTTTACGGCAACCAAGGAAATAATAGGGGAATTGACAAACAATTCTATTCCAAAACTTGCCGATGATGAAAATTACAGATCAGTATCCAAGTATATTTTTCCCGAAGGATATTCAAAATCATTTATGAACACACTTGGATTGTGGAACACGTTTGAATATTATTTCAGCCAATTTGATCCGCTTGATCAACAGGAAGACAAGGACATGGTTTTCGCGATCGGGGCGATTATTCGAACGATCAATTTGATCGGAAGCGTTAACGCGGCATCACAAGACGGCCAAAGCGCGAAAACATCCGTTTACTTCAACATCAAAGAGCTTCCCCAGGAGGAAAAAGATCGCGCGGAACGCTTGTTGGAGGGGAAGTATTAGGTATCCGATGTTGAGTATTGGGGGAAATTATCAATGATCAGTTTAAAAAAGATTAATGCGGTTTTTTCGTTGAAAAAACCGCATTAATGTGTTTCGTGCATTAGTGGCACCTCTTTTTTGTATAGGACGGTTGCCCGACGAACATTTAACGCTTATATACTGAAGCGTATTTTGTTCAGCAACCATCCTAGTGGTTGTCTCCTCATTTGATGCCAACATTCCAACATACTTGTCATTGAACCCTCCTCCTTTGGGTTTAGGTTAATAACGTGCCATGACTCCGGCAATCCACTCGTTTAATATTAACACGGGATGTGCCATATGTGAAATAGATAAATTTGAAATGTCAATTATCATTAAAGTTTAGTTTATTCTCCACAGAGGGATTCTTCGACTTCTCCCGCTAGACGCGGACTCCGCTCAGAATGACAAGGCGTTCATTTAATTGAAAAATTATTTCGTTACTAAAGAATTAAAACATTTCATTCAAAGACTGACCAACCTCTAGCTAGCGATTGAAATTCAAAATTGGCAATGCAAACATTTCTTGAAAAAATCAGCACGCCATTCCCATTAGGAAAAGCGTGCTTCAAATGTTTGTTTTCAAGTTAAAAGAACAAAACGGTGGAGGCACATTGCATTGTGCTAAATACCGATAGTAGTATTCTTCCTCATTGTCATCTGCCGGAAAACAGGAGCCTGGTCGATGTAAGCAGTATTCGTGTTTGTGTTCAATTGCCGTCGCTGTGGTTTTTTCTGCATCTTTTTTACCTCTCTTTTCTTTTTGTACGGAACAAAACAATTGTCCCAGTTCATCTCATCAGCTTCCTTAGTGTCGAGATAACGAATAATCCTCGCATATTTAACATCACCTCCTTTTTGGCTAAGTTTTCTGATTCACGATTAATTCACTTTTATTTTATTGTAGCATGAAAAATCATAACGCACAATGAATGATTGAATAATTTCATGTTAGTGCTACAATTATTGTGGCATGTAATTACACCGGATTAGTAAGAAAATCATACTTTATATGGATATTTTTCAAGCAATAATATTAGGAACCGTTCAAGGTTTTACGGAATTTCTGCCCATTTCTTCTTCAGCTCATCTGGTTTTAACGCCATGGCTGTTTGGCTGGGAAGATCCCGGACTAGCCTTTAATGTCGCGTTGCATATCGGAACGCTTATTGCAACGGTCGTCTTTTTTAGAAAAGATTGGCTAACGATTACAACAAAAGCGTGTTACGCTATCTCAAATTGGGAAAAACGTAGCACAAATGACGCGTTGCTGTTATTTATTATTGCCGCAACGGTTCCCGGTGTTGCCACCGGATATTTTTTGAACGATCTTGCTGAAACGTTATTTCGAAATCCGGTTTTAATAGCCGTAATGTTGGCCGTATTCGGTGCATTGCTGTTTTGGTCCGACAAGAAAGCAAAACAATCAAAATCAGTTAAAAACATTTCTCTTGCCGATTCCTTGTGTATTGGTCTTGCTCAAGCGCTTGCGATCGTTCCCGGTGTTTCCCGTTCCGGTGTGACAATTACCGCCGGTTTATCAAGGGGACTTGATCGAGCGAGTGCCGCGAGATTTTCTTTTCTTTTATCGGCGCCGGTTATCTTTGGAGCCGCTATATATGAATCAAAGACGTTATTTTCCCAAAGCTTCGGACTCGTGGAGATTGTTGGAATTATTGCTTCAGCGGTCAGCGGTTTTATAGCAATAAAATGGCTGCTTTATTTTGTTGAAAAAGCAAATTATCAACTGTTTTTTTGGTATCGATTGGTTCTTGCGGCATTTGTTGTCGGAATGGTTATTTTTCATCAATAAGGGATTGTTTCCTTGTGGGTTCAATGGTTCCTGCCTTGAACTATTTTAATTCCATAAAACATGAACGGACAAAAGCGATTGCGGGTATTGGTCTTGTTTTCAGGGGGACTAGATTCCATGCTTACCGCTGAAATTCTCAAGGCGCAAGACTTTGATGTTACAGGACTGGTATTTACCGGTTATTTTTTTGATGCGTTAAAAGCGATAGAATCAGCTGAGAAAATTGGCATAAAGCTTATTCAAAAAGATATTTCTGAAGAACATCTTAAGATAGTTAAGGATCCGAAACATGGTCACGGAAAAGGCATGAATCCATGCATTGATTGCCATGAGCTTATGCTTTTGGAAGCAAAGAAAGTATTTATCAGCGGCCAGTACGATATTTTAGCAACAGGGGAAGTGCTGAACCAAAGACCTTTTTCACAGAATAGAAGTCTTTTTCAAAAGATTGAAAAAGATACCAAACTTGAGGGAAAGATATTGCGGCCGCTTTCGGCTGGTGTACTTCCTAAAACAATATATGAAGAAAATGGAATAGTTCAAAGGCATTGGCTTTATGGAATAAATAACAAAAGCAGAAAAAAGCAAATTAAACTTGCAAAAAAATTCGGAATTAAAGAATACCCCACGCCTTCCGGCGGATGTGTTTTGGCCGAACCGCTTTACGCCGAGAAAGTTCGCAATTTGCTTCAGTTTAACAAAAAACCAACGCGGTTGGATATTCAATTGCTAAAGATAGGCAGGCATTTTTGGCTCGAAAAAAAGAAGGTGCTATACGCCCATATTGTTTTGGGAAAGAACAAAGAAGAAAATGAATTTATCGTTCTTTCAAAAAGAAGCTCGGAGATCATAGTTCAGAGAATGGATGAGAAAGGACCAACCGCGCTTCTCATATTCAAGCGGGCAGGGAAACAGAAAAAAGAAATCGTGATCAATGAAGCTAGAAAGCTTATCTGGCGATATTCCGGCAAGAAACCAATATCGTATGAGGAATTGGAATATGCGGAACGATAGTCCACGACGAATTCAGTATCTGGTAGCTGGTATTAAGTATTAAGTGTAAGAAACCCTAGCGTTGTTTACACTTTCATCCTTGTCATTCTTCATCCCGAGTACTCGGGATGAAGAATCCCTTGGTCGTGAACTTATTTACGCGAAGTGATCCCTCGACTTCATTCGTTCATACTTCACTCATTTCGTTCGGGATGACAAAAGAGTGGCAATATTGTAAAT
>JAYEFY010000010.1:0-16515 GCA_034658815.1 Patescibacteria group bacterium | reverse complement strand
GAACTTCAAATAGCAATTTTGCAATAAAAAAACTCCTGCCAATACTGGATTTTTGAAAAAATAACCAGGCAGCTTTTTGAAAAGCAAGCCGATCGGCAAACGATATTGCTTTTGAATAAAATTTTCTCCAAATTTCCCGTGAAACAAACTCTTTGAATCAGAAAAACGTAGACTTTGTTTTTTGTGATCGGCAAAATTTTCAGAAAGCTTGATTAAGACCGAAGTATCAGAAACATAGACATAGGAAAATCCTTGCCAAAGACAATACAAATAAGAATAGGCATCTTCTCCAACGCTTTCGGTGAAACGAAAATGAGAGTAAAAATTTTTTGAAAAAGCTCTGGCTACCCCATGACAAGTGAAAATATTTTTTCCTTGATGATATTCACCAAAAAAAATTTCTTTGAAATCAAAATTAGCCTTAAGAACTCTACCAAAAAAACTTCTTGATTCCAATGCCTCTACTTTGCAAGAAACTAAATCAGCCTTTTTTTCTGCAATAGGTTGAATTATGCGAGAAATAAATTTTTGGTCGGGAATCAGTATGTCTGCGTTGAGAATTATCAAAACATCGGAAAAACACTTACCAATTATCTGATTCATTCTGACCGCCACACCTTTTCTTTCTTTGTTATCAAAAATCTGCATCGGCAGATTTTTGTTCTCTTCCGATATAAGAACTGTGGAGTCCGTGCTCCCGTCGGAAGCAACTATTATTTTCTCCAAAACAAAACCTTCTCTTTTTTGTTCAAGAATATCTTTCAGTAAATGCCCAATATTAGCTTCCTCATTGTATGCCGGAATGCCAATTGTTACTGTTGGTTTTTTATTTATTTCGTTCATATTTTTCACATTCAAAAATAAATGAGTAAAAGCTTTCGCTACTTTTTTCCCAACCGAACTTATCCGCCCAATCGCGCGCTCCTTCTTGCATTTTCTCACGCAATTCTTGATCCTGCAACATACTTGAAATCTCTTTGGCAAAAGCGTCAATGTCCCCATAAGGCACAAGACGACCGGAACGAGCCTGCTTGACAGAGTCACGAAGTCCTGGCACGTCGGAAGCAATGACCGGTGTTCCGCAAGCGTTTGCTTCAATAACAACAATTCCCCAGCCCTCCATTAAAGATGGATTGACCAAAACCCAGGCTTTTTGCAAAAGAGCGATTTTTTCTTTTTCAGAAACATTCCCTTTGAAAATCACTTGCTGATCGGTTAGCTCCAAACTGACAGCCAAATCCTTGAGATAGTCTTCCGCATCTCCCGAACCAGCAATAATCAGTTTGGACTCCGGCTGATCTTCAATCACATGGCGAAAAGCCCTGAGCAAAACGTCCACCGATTTATAGGCTTTTAGCCTTCCCAGGTATAGAACCATGGGACTTTCGTTTTTTTGACCCAAAACAAAAGAATTGAGATGCACTCCGGGATTGACAATGTGCGTTCCGGCTTTTCCCAAACCAATCTTCTCTATCTCGATCTGGCTGGATTTGGAGACAGTAATGAAGTGAGTGTCACGATAGACCCAAGGCATCAGATCTTTCTCTAACCAACTGGCAAAAGCAGCCAGCGGTTTGGATAAATAGCGAAAGAAAACTTCCTGGTGCACATGATGCATCAAGCAATACACCGGCTCTTTGGTGTAGAGCGGAGTAAAAAAAGGCACACCGTTTTGACAATCAATAATTACATCATATTTGCCGCGAAAACGAATAAAATAATAAAGAAAAGCCCAAAGATAAACCAAATAGAATCCTCCCCGCCGCACAATCTCAACTCCGTCAATAATCTCGCTCCGAAACGATTTGTTGTCATTGCCGCAAAAAATTGTCACTTGATTGCCTTGTTTTGCCCATATTGTTGCAAGTTCATGAATATAGATTTCCGCTCCGCCAGAATAGCTGTGCCGCGTGTCGCGCCAATTGAAGATCAGAATGCTTTTCCCCAAAACGTTTTTAGTTTTTGCATTGGGCAATGAACCGAAGAAAACATCCACAAAATCCCACACTCCCTGCCTCAAAAACTTGAATTTTTTTTCAAAAACATGAAAAAGGAAAACCGATAAAAAACCAACCATCGCAGATGAGAAAATCACCCAAACAATCTCCTTGATTGACTGATGAAAAGCAACTATTCCAAAAATCATTCCCAATGAAACAACAAACAAAAGGATGTTAAAGAAATAATTTTTCTTTGCCAAATGATAAGTGACTAAAACATTTGCCAGTGTGAAGATAGCCATCGCGAAAACATAAACAGGAAGATAATCGACAATTGTGTGCGCTTTTGCTCCAAACAAAAGCGGAACTGTAATATTCCCCAAAAGCCCAAATATCAAGAACCCAATTGAAATAATTGTCGCCGTTGAGCCAAGGATCGCCCATAAAATTCTGACCGGATTTTTTCTCAACCCCAAAAATCTTCCGACAAAAGTCACCGTGAACATATTGGGCATTGAACCAAGAAAGAAAACCATTTTTCCGACCAGTGAAATCAGAGCGTATTGCCCGGCCAATTCTGGAGAGAAAAAATGCTTGACAAGAACAATGTCTAAACTCAAAAATATGGCAATGGAAACATTGTTCAAAAAGGATGCACCAAAAAATTTCTTTGGAAAAGAAAATTTCGTTTGTTTTGTTTGTTTTTCGGCTTTGATTTTCTTCATTGACAAAAGAAAAATTCCGAAAAGCGCCGCCGAAAAGAGAGATAGAGGGATGGATAAATAGACCCATCGAAAAGCTCCCCAGTAAACGAAAGCGATAGCCAAAACAAATTTGCTCAATGACTCCAAAAGAGATATTGCTCCCGCCGAAATAAAAAATAAATTGCCCTGCAAAAAGCTATAATACGCAATCATTACCACTCCCGAAACAATCGCCAATGCAAAAAAAGGCAGAACTAAGGGATCTTCAATCTTGAAAAAAATTGAGGTCAGAGGAGAGAAAACTATCCAAATAAACGAAATTGCAATGACCCAAATGGCGGTTTTTTTCAAAAGAAAATTTAAAAAACCCAAACTGATGGATTTGCTTCGTGAAGCGGACAAATGCGCGGCTTGGCGGTTGACAGTCGTTCCCAAAGGATAAATGAAAATTGTCGCTATATACCAAAATGTATTAACAATTGTCACCAGAGCAAAGTTTTCAAAAGTCAGAACCCTCCCCAAATAAGCATTGAAAACAAAGTTGATAAAATTTGAAACAAGCAACATTTGGAAAAATAAGCCTTCGCGGGAAACCAACAATTTCAGCCATTTTCGCTTTTTGATTTTTTTCCAGAAATACTTTGT
Source organism: Patescibacteria group bacterium (assembly GCA_034658815.1). GTDB lineage: Bacteria > Patescibacteriota > Minisyncoccia > Moranbacterales > DUUL01 > DAOUPS01. Next base: position 13,226 of record JAYEFY010000010.1, on the reverse strand, counting down.
CTTGTTTGTTCGCCCCAAAATAGGCTCTCTTTTAAATTTTTGCGTCTTGCTTTTTGCGAATATTTTTTCTTTGTCTTTGCAAAAAAAAGGAAGCCATCCCAAAAAATAAGAATTTTTTCTTTTACTGCTCTGAAGATGAAGCCCATGAAGAGTTTTTTCCCAATAATGGGGTTTGACAAAAAGTTGGTAGAGCGCAACCAGCCCGGCCGTACTAACCAAAAGCCAATAGAACGGTATCAGAAAAACATATTTGATGAGTGACCAATGCTTTCGCTTGGCACAACCGATCATATAGTAATACATCGCCAAAAAGTTCCCGAAAATCAAAGAAGTTACGGCCATGTAAAAAACTGCCGGTGGATATAACGCTTCGATCGTTGAACCCACATAGGAATAAAGTGCAAAATAGGAAATAGTCGCCAACCAAAGAATTGGATTTATCAGGATAAATGCCATTTTTCCACCAACGATCAGCTGGAAAAGTAAGGCGTGCACTCCGTTCTCTCGAAAGAACTTCCAAGGATTTCGCATATGGACTAAATATGTTTGCATATATCCTTTGATCCAACGAGAGCGCTGACGCAGCCAATTGCCAATTCTGCTATTGGCTTCTTCCAGGGTTATGGAATCAATAATAGCCGTGTGATATCCACGAGCGAAAATTCGCACACCCAAATCGCAATCTTCCGTCACGTTGAAAGGATCCCAGCCTTCCAGTTCTAATAGATCTCGTGTTCGAAAATGGTTGCTGGTGCCGCCCAAAGGGATCGACGTTTCAATAGATTGCAAACCCGGCAGAGCCAGCTCAAACCACAAGGAATATTCAGCGGTGAAAAGACGAGTAAGAAAATTTTGGTGCGGATTGTAATAATTCAGTTTTGCTTGAAGACAACGGACAGAAGAGGGCGATTTTTGAAAGCCAAGATAAGCCTTTTTCAATTGCAATGGATCAGGAACATCTTCAGCGTCATAGATCACGACATATTCACCTCTCGCGTGACATAAGCCATAATTGCAGGCTTTGGGTTTAGTTTTGGGCATTGAATGGGGAACGATAACTATTCGAAAAAATTCCGGCAACTGCATGGACTTGGCAGTTTCGATCGTTTCCCGATCGTTTTCTTCCAAAAGCAGCATCACATCGAGTTTATCTTTCGGCCAATCCAACTGACTGATTGCTTTGACAAAAGCAGGCAGGATATTAGCCTCTTGATAAAGAGGGCAAAGAATTGAATATACAGGCAACTCTTCATGATCAAGATTTTTTAGCTGTCTGGCGGTGCTTTTGAGTTCCGGGGGATTTCCAAGGCTTTTGATAACAAGAAAAATATTAAGAAAGACATCGATAAAATATATCGCGCTGAGAATGCCCACCAAGATTATGGCAGAAATCATCGGCCAAACAAAAAGAACGGTAATCAAAATAAATAAGATGGTTGCAATAAAATAATTTTGCCATCGCGAAAAAGTTTCGACAGCTGAAAACCGATGATGTAGTGTTGTGTGGGTAACAAAACGTTTTCGCTTATAAGCTATCCCCGCTCCAATCATGCTTTTCCCGTCTTCTGAAGCCAACAAAAGCGGTTTATGTTTTTTCAATCTCATTTTTATCGCCCCTATTCCAATCTCCCAAATTACTTTCCACAAAACAATTTTTGACTGACCGGACTTGCGCTGGGAAAAAACAATATCATGAGTTTTGATGGAATATCCATAGTTTTTGGCTTTCAACAAAAATTCCAAATCAAAAGTCCATGGCGTCGGCTCCACCTTGACCTCCTTGATAACACGGCGCCGAAAAACTTTAAGCCCTGACTGAACATCACAATTCAGATTATGCAAAAAACGTGAAAACAAAAAAGCAAAGCCTCTGCTAAAAAGCTTTCTAGCAAAACTGGTTTCAAGATTTTTTCGATTGGCAACAACAATATCGCAGTCTTTTCCTATTTTCTCCAGCATCGGAACAATCGCCTCCGGAGGATACTGCAAATCTGCATCAATCATTGCGATATAAGGAAAGTTGGCATAATCAAAACCCTCCAAAAGTGAATAAGCTTTCCCTTGTTTGCCCTTTTTCAAATGAAAAAAAACGGGATATTTCCGAGAGAGTTTTCGGATTGTTTCCCGTGTTTTGTCCTTTGAATGGTCGTCAACGAAAATAATTTCGTATTGCACGTTTGAAGACTTGGAAACCGAATCCAATCGTTCCACCAATTCTTTTATATTGTTTTCTTCATTCAGTGTTGGCACCACTACAGAAACTTGCTTCATAATCAGTCTGATTCGAGAGCCCCTCCACATAATTCTCGAATCTAAAAAAATGTGATTGGATTAAATTTTTTTATACGCTTTCAGCGTATAGTACCCGAGTATATCGAAGAAAACACTTTTTGTCAATGCGATGTATCGGATTGCCACTGTACAGCGCATTGACAAAATCGAACTATTCTGCTAACCTAATCTGTTGTCATTATACCAGTACTTGCAATTTATAAACGCTCTGAAAGAGGAGGAGAAAAATGAAGACGGATATCTTTATTTGCGAACAGAATTGTGACGAATGTGCCGCAAAAAATGAGTGTCCTATGAAAAACGAATGTTCTTTTCCACCCGGTGAAGAAGACGACGCCTTGATTTCACAGATCGCGGAAACTTTCATGAGAGAGAAACTGGAGCAAATGAGGGACAATATTGATCCTAAATGGTTGATCTCAAGATTTGATATCGGGTTTTTTAACCTCATCCAAGGCATCGATCTGTTGTTGAAAAACGGAGAAAGCCTGTCGCAAAAGGATGTTGGGAAAAAAATCGAGTCGATCATGCGCGAAAACGATACCCCTTTTTTTCAGTTACTTGACGATTCTTTTTACCGTATCATTGCCGAGAAAATGCGTTCAACCGTCCGGACCATGGCAAAAACCATATTGGACGCCGTTGAAAGAAGATGTCCGGCGGAAAAATGCCAAACTTGCTGGCTGGAGGGAAAATGCCCGCAAAAAGGGCAGCTTGAGTTGCATTCCCAATAAGATTCAAAAGCCCGCATGCATTAAAAAAGCGCTCGTGAAAAATTTTCCGGCGCTTTTTTGTATCAATCCATTGTTTATAAAACAAAGGATCCAATTCATTGAATGGATCCTTTGCCCGTGCTGTTTTAACTTCTGAACAGCCGAAAGAACGAATTTTCGCGCGTTCTTATTTTGTATTCTTTTTTGATATTTTTTGAATACGGGATATATTATAGCAAATACTTCTTTAACAATCAACAGTGCCGGTTTTGGCCATTTTGAACTGTTTTTTAAACGTTTCCTGTTTTGAACCAATCACTTGGAACTGGTAAGGTTGAACCTTGAAACCGAGTCTTGAAATTGGCATAAAAGCCGTGTTAAACCTATTGTCTGGCTTATTAAACAAAAATCACCGAGTAATGTCGGTGAATTACACTCAATAGAAGAACTGCTCCGAAATAATATTCAGAAACAGTTTTTTGTTAACATCCGGTAAGAAAGCTTTCTTTAAGTACCTCCACGCCTCTCGCCGCAAAAATACTCCCATACCTACATTCTTACTTTCCGTCTACTAGTATATACATCATTTTTGGTTTTTTATTTCATTCTTTGCGCTGGTCTGATTTTGCTTACCCGCCGTATTGGAGGACAAATCGGATCAGCGCGAGAACTAATGAATCCCGAGTACTCGCCAATCCGGCGGGACAGGTCAAGCCCGCTCCAGCGCAATTTGAGCCCTTAAAGAGGAAATTTCCTATCTCTTTGACCATTGCGGTGATTTTCGGGCTTTTTTGAGTCCCGGCTTTTTTCTTTCTTTTTTTCTGGGATCGCGTTTTAAGTAATCAAGGTCTCTGAGTGTTCTTTGGAATTCAATGTCGAATTTCACCAGCGCGCGTGAAAGAGCCAGCTGAATCGCGCCGGCCTGGCCTTTTTTCCCGCCCCCGCGCACTTTCGCGGTAATGGCAAATTTCTCTTCAGTGGCTGTCGCGACAAGCGGAGAGTTGATTATCGATATAAGTTCTTGGGTATCAAGAAATACGCTCGGTTCTTTGTCATTTATAAAAAATGATCGATCTTTTCCGCTTTCAACGATCCTAACGCGCGCGATTGCTGTCTTTCTTCTTCCCACTCCCTCAAAATATTCGTTTTTCTTTGCCATTATTTTACCAAATTTACTGCTTACTGCTGTCATCGCTTATTTTCTTACCGTATGGATGCTTTTCGCTTTTAAACACCCTTAAACGCTTCATGGCTGCTTGAGAAAGCTTGTTTTTTGGCATCATGCCTTCAATCGCGTGTTTAATGACTTTTCGAGAATCTTTCTCCATCATCTCATTAAACGTGGCTGACTTGATGCTTCCGGGATATCCGGAATGTTTCCAGTACAATTTTTTCTTGCCTTTCTCTCCGCTCAAACGAACTTTGTCGGAATTTATTACTATCACCCAGTCTTTTCCGCCAACATTGGGTTCATATTCAATACTCGTTCTGCCTGACAAAATTCTGGCAATTTCCGTTGACATTCTTCCAAGAATTTTTCCGTTGGCGTCAAACAAAATATATTGTGGCTTTATGCTCGCGCTCATGCGTAGTAAATTAAACTGTTTCTTATCTTCCGGCTATTTCTTATCTTCAACTTTTTTTGATTTTTTCTTCTTGCCGTCTTTATCATCTTTATCGCTTTTTATGGTTTCATCAACCCATTCCACAAGCGCCATTCTCGCGCTATCGCTCTTTCTCAAAGGCAGTTTTATGATCCTCAAATACCCGCCTTTTCGTTCCTTGATTTTTTCAGCGATCTTCATCAATTCACTAATCGCCACAACAGGCAAGTCTTTTTTTAAAAGCCTTAATGCAGCCAATTCTGAACCTTTTTTAAGCCCTTTCTTTGCCTTAGTGGCCAGCTGTTCGGCAAAAGGCCTCATTTCCTTCGCTTTTGCCAATGTCGTTTCAATTCTTTTATGCTTAATAAGACTAACAGAGAGTGTTCGCATCAGAGCAATTCTCTGTTCTTTTTTTCTCGAAAGAGTTCTTCTCTGCTTTCTTTTTTTCATAGAGATTTGCCGTTATCCGTAATTATTCAGATGCCTTTAACGTTATCCCGAATGTGCCAATCGTTTTTTTAATTTCCTTTATCCCGACATCACCCATTCCTTCTAAATCTTTTAAGTCCTCGTTTGACATAGCTGCGATATCCGAGACCATTTTAATGCCTGCCGCGGCAAGAATGTTCTGCGTTCGCGTTGAAAGATTCAATTCGGAGATCTGAGTATCCTTATCTTCTTTTTTCAATTTTTCTTTCGATTCTTTTTTTGCCTCATCTTTAGCCTTATCAACATCTTCTTCAATAATATCCTCGGGACGCTCGCCTTCATCAATATTCGCGATTGCGTTATATTGGGACATGAGAATTTCTATGGTCTGGACATACGCCTCTTGCGGAGCAATGGAACCGTCTGTGGCAACATCAAGTGTAATTTTATCGAAATCCGTTTTTTTCCCGACACGCATATTTTCAACAGTGAAATTTACTCTCTTGATCGGAGTATAAACGGCATCGACCGCAATTGTTCCAATTTCCTTTTCTTCCCTATCTTGCAATTCTATTGGAACATATCCCAAGCCCTGCCTGACTTTAACCTCCATATCAAGTTCGGCCGAAGAAGAAGTCAATGTGGCAATAGGCTGTTTAACGTTTACAACCTCAACTTCTGAAGTTGTTTTAAAATCTTTCGCAGTTACTGTTTTCTCTCCTTTAACTTTTAAAAAGATTGTCGCTTCCTCAACCCCGTTGAGCTTAAAACACACTCTTTTAAGATTCAAGATTATTTGAACCGCGTCTTCCAGCACTCCTTTGACAGTCGTAAATTCATGGGTAATTCCTTTTATTTTCACCGCGACTGCGGCATTTCCGGGAAGCGATGAAAGCATCGCTCTCCTTATGGAATTTCCGAGAGTTGTCCCGTATCCGGGATAACAGCCTTTGATTATGAATCGCCCGGTATTTTCGCCTATTTCTTCATATTGCGGCGGACTTGGCAGTGACACTGAGAGCATTTTTTTACTTTAATAGTTATATTTTCGCCTAAGAAGCCTAAGAGCTTATTTCTAAACCGGTCTTCCCAAACGACAACTTCTATCGTGAGTAGAATTCAATTACAAGATGAGTATTAAGATTGGAATTAATTTCATCTTTCGGCGGGCTCGATAAAACTTTTCCAGTCATTGTCTTCGAGTCAAATGACAGCCAAGATGAAACTTCTTCATCTTTTTTTCGCAAAATGGCTTCCAGCTCTTTTATGTACAATTTTGCGGCTTTTTGTTTCTTTACGCTTATCTCGTCTCCCGTCTTCAGCTTCGCCGACGGCACATCAAGGATCTTCCCATTCACCAAAAATGTGCTATGGTTTACCATTTGGCGCGCTTGAGATCGAGACGATGCCAGCCCAAGGCGATATATAATATTATCAAATCTACTTTCAAGTCTTATCAAAAGATTATCGCTCACAACACCCTTTTGCTGCATCGCTTCAGAAAGATGCTTTTTGAATTGCTGCTCTGAAACACCGTACATTCTTTTTATCTTCTGTTTTTCCGCGAGCTGTTTCCCGAACTCGGAAAGGCCTCTGCCGCCGCGGCCGTGGCCGCCCCCACCCCCAAATGATCTATTTGTTCCGCCATGCATGCCGGGCGCATACGGCTTTCTGACAATCGCGCATTTCGGAGTCGCGCAACGATCGCCTTTAAGAAAAAGTTTTTCTCCGGCTCTTCTGCATAACTTACATTTTGAATTGGTTTGCTTTGCCATATATATTTTTTAAAACATTCTTGTGGGTTCAACGGCTCCTGCCTTGAACCCTTTACACTCTGCGCGGCTTTTTCGCCCGGCAACCGTTATGTGGAATTGGTGTAATATCTTTGATCTTCGTTAAATTGTAGCCCTTTTGCGCCAATGTCCTAAGCGCCGCCTCCCGTCCGCTTCCGACACCTTTGATATACACTTCAACTTCTCTCAATCCGTATTTTTGCGCTTTTTCATGAACATCCAGAACTACCTGCATGGCGGCATATGTTGTCGCCTTTTTAGCTCCTTTGAACCCTAAAAGGCCGGATGACGACCAAGCAAGCATATTTCCATGAAGATCCGTGAAAGAAACAACAGTGTTATTGTATGAAGATCTGATATACGCGCACCCTCTCTGTACCTGCCTTCGAAATTTTCTTCGCTTACTTTTCTTTACGGGAGCCGGGACAGCCCGCGCTTCAACTTTTCCTGCATCTTTTTTGCCTTTATCTCCGGTTTCATCAACTGCTTGTTCTTTGGATTGTTCCTTTGTTTCTTCGGATATTTTCTCCTTCTTTTCGAATGATTCTTTTTTTTCTTTCTCAGTATTTTTCTTGTCCTCACTAGCTGAAACGTCTTTGTTATTCTTTTGTGTTTCCTTTTCCTGAGCCATACTTTGCTTTAATATTAATGTGAATTTATTTATTTCTTTTCAACTGAACGGCGGCCGCTTCCCATAGTTGCCCGTCTATTGCCCCTAACTGTTCGGTTATTGGTTTTTGTCCGCTGTCCTCTGACCGGAAGCCCTTTGCTGTGCCTTGTTCCCCGATAACTTCCAATATCCTTAAGCCGTTTAATGTTCATCATTTTTTGCCTTTTCAGTTCTCCTTCCAGAGCACATTCCGACTCTATCTCGCTTCTAAGCCGATTAAGCTCATGGTTTGGGATCTTGTTTGCTCGAATACTCGGATCAATGCCAAGTTTTTCCAAAATCTTATTGGAACGCGAACGGCCTATCCCGTAAATATAGGACAAAGCTATTTCTATTCTTTTTTCGTCAGGGATATTTATTCCCGCAATTCGTACTGCCATTAGTGCAAAAATTAGATTTAATGGGACTGTTTCCGGATGTTTTAAGCCTATCCTTGCCGCTGTTTGTGTCTTGGGTTTTTGCAAATAACATACACTCGTCCTTTTCGACGAACAATTTTACATTTATCGCACCTTTTTTTTACTGACGCTTGAACTTTCACAATAGTTTAGTAAAGTATTATAGGAATTGGCTCGGCAACAGTTCCTCAAAGTCTTCTTGTAATTCTTCCTTTCGTAAGGTCATATGGACTCATTTCAAGCTCAACTTTATCCCCGGGCATAAGCTTGATAAAATGAATTCTCATTTTGCCGGAAATATGAGCTAGAATAATATGGCCATTTTCCAATTTCACCCTGAACATAGTGCTTGGCAAAAGCTCTGTGATCTCACCTTCTAATTTTACGATCTCTTTCGCCATTGTAGTTTTGGAGTAGTCCCTTTAGATCAGCAGACAACAAAAAAGCGAAGGCTGTCGCAATCATGCATACCTAGGTCTTGAAGATCAGACAAAGTAGCACCTTCCTTCTAAATTGGACAAATTATTTAATTTCGTGTTCTAAAGTCAAGGTTACATAAAAACAAACTTTCTGTCAAGACTTTCGCGGTCTTACAGCCGCTTCTCCGTTATCTCGATCTTATCTTTTGAAATGGGAATAGTTGTAAGCCATGACGGAGTGATCGTGATCTCAACTTTTTCGATATTTGGGCAGCTTGATAAGAATGCCTTTATCTCATTCTCCTTTTTGCCTGCAATCCCATCCGCAATTTTATCCGCATCAAGGATCGACCAGGATGACGCCTGCGCGTCAACATACATTGTCAATGTTTTACTTTCATGATCCGCGATGCCTTTTTTGAACGTAACCTGGCTCACTTGATCCATCATGAATCCTTCGTCCATATCTTTTTCAAGTTCCTGCATAACAATAAAATTTATATCCTCGACAGAGAACGCGATCGCCTTTATTTTCTGATCTATCGTATAAGTGAATGACTCCGCGACATCATTGGCTTCGTGCGAGGATGAAGCGCTTTTTATCTCTTTTTCGATCGAGTCTATGAGCACTTTTTTCCCATCGCTAATTTGCGACTCTACCTCCTGTTCCAGCATTTGTTCAAGCGTTTCAACGGCTTTTTTACGCGCGTTGTCAATATCTCCGCTCGTAACCATTGCTCTTTTTTTGCTTGGATCCGGTTCTCTGCCTCCAGTCATTGATCTTGAAGATACAACTTCGAATTTTTCATATTTCGGATTTCCCTTAAATCCTTCAATTGTAAATGTTGAAGCGCTTATGTCAAAATCTTCACCGTGTTTGTCGGCAATAATATCGACTTCGATTTTTCCGGGTTCATCTTCGCTCATGCCGGGAACTTCAACATTATCCACAATCCTGAAAAGCTTCCCTTCTTTGGATAAAAGCCTGGTAGTCGCAACCAAAGGTTGGGACAATGAAGAATATTTATTGTATATCGTTGCTCTCCCTCTCGCTTTTCCGTCATCTGATTCATATGTTTCCCCGGTTGCGTCAAAGTTCACTGATTTGGTTATTATCATTTCTAAATATTCTCCGGGGATCGCTTCAGCGCTGATCTGTGCCGGTTCAAGTCCGTCTTTGACCATAAATTTTATTTCTTTTGACAGTGTATGTTTTTGCAAAAATATGGAAACGTATACTTTTGGATAATTAGCATAGCCCCAAGCGGCAGCCCCGGCAATCGCACCGGCTAAAAAAAGGATTGCCGCAAGAACTTTCCAAAATTTTGATGCTTTCGGTTGTTCTTGCGCGGCTGACCAAATATTCTTTTTGCTCTTATTTTCACTTTTTTTTGAAAAAAATTGTTCGGCTTTTTTTGACGTTCTCGCGTTGCCGGGAACAATGCCCTTGCTTGTCGAGAGTATCTGATCATCTTCTCGGACATTACCAAACAGGTCCCTAACTCCCGGATTTTCATCTTTTACTTTCACTGGCACCTTTTTTTGTTTCGGCTGTACATCCATTTGAGAATGTTGTTGTTCCGCAGGAGCACTTTTATTGATCAAGCGCGGGGCACTTTCTTGCCGCGCGGGCTGTTGTTGCGTTTCCTGAAGATCTTCTTTTTTCATATACAGCTCTTTTTTCAACTTATCGCTGCCGTGCATATCAAACTTCTCTGCTTCATCCTTTTCGTCCTCTTTTTGTTCTTCAATTTCAGTCGGCAGTTCGTTAACTTTATCCATATCTTCAATATCTTCACCAGACTTTGTTTGATCGTAGAAACCGGCGCTTCCGACACTGTTAAATGATGTTATATCCTCATCCGCTTTATCTTTATTCACTATATCAGCCGCTTCACGCGACGCTTTCCGGGAAATATTATCTTCTTTCGCGCTTCGCGTTTTATTATCGGTCAAGTAATTCTTCGTTTCCTGCGTTTTTATTTCCAGGCGTTCAATGACCTTTCGGGCATACTTGTCATTCGTCGCGATCATCAGAGTTTTGTCCATCTTTTCAACCTCCTTTTTTAATAGTTTCAAATTGATCACGCCTTGAATTAGCATTGCGTCCTTAGGCACCACTAAAATAATGTCCTTTGCTTCTTCAAAGCGAATTCGCTCAAGAATACCGGTAATTTCTTCATTCACGTCGATATATAATGTCTTGTGCATTTGAGTGTATATTAGTTTTATTTGTTTGGAGCCTATTTTTAGAGTCTATTCCCTTAATGGAACCGTTGCCAAACCAGATACTAACTTTGAATGATCTTCACGGCTTTTCCAAGAACGTCTGACAGTACTTCCTCTTTTTCTGAAATACCGAGTGCTAGATTCGCCAGCCCCATGGGAGCAATAAATTGGGGGCTTTTCAATATTTTTGTTCGATCAATAATGTTCATGACGTCACGAGGCTGAATATAACCGACCTGCAGATTTTGAGCCAGTGGAAGTTTATCATACAGCGCCTGGCTGGAAAGAACTCTATGTATTCCGGGCAGTCCGCTTCCCCCGCCGCACAAAAGGATGCTTGGCGGCAAAAGATCGCAATTTGAAAAACTTTCAAGCGCGATCTCCAAACCCGAAGCCCATATTTGGCAGTCTTCATCAAAGATCATGTCTATCCTTTTTGCGATTTCTTGGCCTGTTTTTCCTGCTGAATATTTCAGCTTCAGCTGTTCCGCTTCATCAAATGATATACTCAATACAGCGGCAAGCTTTTTCGTAAGAGCGCGCCCTCCTAAAGCAAATACTACCGTTCCTTCCAGCCCGCCATTCCTTACAAGCGCTATATCAGTTGTTCCGCCTCCAATATCAATAATGATCGCTCCGAATTCAGGATTATTGTACGTCCCAATCGATTGAGCGATCGCGTATGGCTCCGCGGCAATCGAAATGAGCTCGAGATCGAGTTCATCGGCAATTTTTTGCAGGGCGCCAAGATGAACCATTGGAGCATAGGCGTTAAACACGCTGATCGAAACATCTCTTCCTTGAAAACCCATTGGATTTGTGATCCGATAACCGTCAATTTTCACGCTTACAATTGTCGCGTTAATGAGTTTAACATCAATTTCTTTGTGTCCTGTTTCCCACGCAAGCTGATTTCGAATTCTGCCAAACGCTTTCCATTGAACTTTTTGTATAATATTTTTCAATTCAGGCATATCGATCCTCACTTCGGGATGCGCCCGTTCATAATGAACCGTTGTTGTTGTTCCCTTGACAAGCTCTCCCGCGATCCCGACAATTGCTTTTTTGACCTTTTTGACTCCTGCCATATTTTCGGCTTGCGTAATCGCTTTCTCGCATGTTTTTATCACGCCATTGATATCGCTCACCGCTCCGGAGTTCATATGTCCAAGCTGCTGTCTGGACATGCCAAAACCGACAACTATGCCTTTTTGGTTGTCATTGTCGCACTTGAAAACGAGTGCTTTGACAAATTCCGTTCCAATATCAAGCGCTAAGCTGTAGTCAGAACTCGCTCTGTTTTTCCCAAAAATAGATTTGAGATTCATTTTGTTTTTATAGATACGTTTGTATTTTAACACGATCTATTCAATTGTAAAAGAAAAATTTTCCAAGGGGGCAGGTGGTTGGGGTTCGTACTTATCAACACAGACGGCTTGCCGTTTTTTCATTGCCGGAACGGGTTTGCCCGCCCGAACGTACCGCTCGGTACGGGCGGGCCTGCCCACTGTATTGGCGGGTAGTCCCGCTCCTTGTCATCCTGAGTTTGTCGAAGGATCCCCTTGCGCTGAAATGTTCTCTGTCCTTGAATTGCATCCTATTCTACGCGAAGCGATTCCTGCCTGCCAATACAGCGGGCAGGTAAAATCGGATCAGCGCAAAGGAGTTTAATGGCTTTTGCTTTAAACCTTGAATTATGCCAAAATTCGTTTAATAATCAAGAAAAGCACCGGAGAGTGTTAAGTTTTCCGGTGCTTATTTTATTGGCTGCTGCTGTTGTCTGTAAAAAAACGGTCTAATCTAAACTGAAACCTCGGAAATTGCTTCTCTAGCGTGTGAAACAAACTCTTCCAGTTTTCCTTTTACGGAGTCTTTTGCAACAGAACCGAGTCTGGTTCTGATAGTATTGACACATTGGCGGAACTGGTCCCGTTCTTCTTGGACTGTTATGATGGCGGTCTTAAGGTTTTCAATCAATTTCCATTGGTCTCCTACTCGTTTTTTCCACTGTTTCAATTCCTCCAAATCTGCCTGTTCTTGGGATCGTTCCTCTTCACTAACTGCCAGAAGCCTCGCGGTCTCTTCATATCGCGCACTGAGCTGTTTTTCCCTTTCCGTGCTGGCTGCCAGTTCTTTGAGCACGTCCTCGTACCTCTCTTCGAGCCGGGCAATTCCTACCCTGTCTTCTTCTGCCTTTGTCTGGAATCTTTTGCGTTCGTCACTGAGTTCAACAATAGTTTCTCTCAGAAATCTTCCTTCGGTGGTCTTCCCTACCACTTCAGCATCCGCAAAAATGTGCTCGGGATCTTTCGATGCCATGGTTAAGGTCTCACTTTCCAAATCTTCCCTCATCTCGCTGAGCTTTTTAAATATCTCACCGATCATTTCTTCTTTTCCATTCGCCATGATCCGATCTCCTTTTGATGTTCACAGGTTTAAAGTTATGGAAAACATTTTTGTTTTCCCATTTATAAACTGTTGCAAACGGTATCTACCTTAAAGTACGGTTATCAAAAATACACATTAAACCGATGTTTGTCAAGGAAATTGGAGGAAAAATAAATAAAACGGTCATAGCCGCTTTTTGGCAATTAAATCGCAGGTTTGCAAAAATATTCCACTGTTCCAGGCAAAAGACGCTTCGCTTTTCCAAAATATTTTTTTGAACGGTCGACCATC
>JAYEFY010000009.1:0-17088 GCA_034658815.1 Patescibacteria group bacterium | reverse complement strand
ATCTTTACATTGATGAATTCCAAAGTTTCACAACGGATTCAATTTCCCAAATTCTGGCGGAAGCGCGCAAGTATCGCTTGAGCCTGACAATCGCGCATCAATTCATCGGCCAGCTTTCCGAAAATATTTCCAAAGCGGTATTCGGAAATGTCGGGTCAATGTGCGCTTTTAGGGTAGGAGCGGAGGACGCGCAAGTGCTGGAAAAGCAGTTTGCACCGAGTTTTGACTTGAACGATCTGATTAATATCGATAATTATAATTGTTTCACGAAATTGCTTATCAATAATGAATCTACCCAGGCGTTTAATATGAAAACTTATCCTCCGACAAAAGGTGATCCGGAAGTGCGTAATGCGCTAAAAGAATTATCACGGTTTAAATATGGGCGCGATAAAGCCACTGTTGAGGATGAAATAAAAAAGAGGTACAACTTATAAGTTAAATTTGCTTTTGAACTAAAAACGGATGGCAACATCCGTTTTTTGCGGTTGTCAATCCGAATTTGCAACTCGGATGAACAAGTATTATATTAGCACTCACATAATCTGTACTGGAGCGGGCTTGCAGCCCGGTTCATTGGTTTTCTGCCACTCTTGAGCGGAGTTGAAAGATTCTTTGGCGTTTTCGCGCTAGGACGGATCTATTCTTTGTTTTGAAGAATAGAAAAGTTTTTTGCGTTTTCTAAACTTTAGGAACCGGCTGCAAACCGGTTCCTGTGCGGAAAAACGACATAGAGCAGGCAAGAAGAAATATTTGGCGCTTATATAATTATTTTCTTTTTGCCTTTTTTCTTTCGGTTTCGGTTAGAAGCTTTTTGCGAAGTCTCACGCTGAAGGGAGTTATTTCCAGATATTCGTCTTCATCCATGATCTCCATTCCTCTTTCGATCGTAAGCTTAAGAGGCGGAGTAAGCCGAATAGCATCATCAGATCCTGAAGCTCGCATATTGGTAAGTTGTTTGCCTTTAATCGGATTTACCGTCAGATCGCCTCCTTTGGAGGAATTTCCAATTATCATTCCTTCATACACTTCAGTTGCCGGTTCTATATAGAGGGTTCCGCGCTCTTGAAGATTATATAGTGAAAATCCGAGGGCTTTTCCCGATGTCATTGAAACCATCGATCCAACATCATGTTTATTGATCTTGCCAACATGATCCTTGTATCCTATAACCCTGGAGCAGAGAATTCCTTCTCCTCTGGTATCAATAATGAATTCGCTGCGATAGCCCAAAAGGCCTCTGGTTGGAATTTCAAAGATCATTCTTGTCTGGCTTCCATTATTTTCCATGCTTATCATGGCGCCTTTTCTTTTCCCCATTTTTTCAATAACAGTTCCCGAAAGAGATTCCGGAACATTAACGACCGCCTCTTCAAAAGGTTCGGTCTTTTTCCCGTTTATTTCTTTCGTGATGACTTGTGGCTGGGAAATTTGAATTTCATACCCTTCTCGTCTCATATTCTCAAGCAGTATTGAAATATGGAGTTCTCCCCGCCCATAGACCTTATAAGAATCCAGCAGAAAATCTATTTTTAGTCCGACATTCACTTCTATTTCTTTTTCCAAGCGCTCGCGTAGCTGTTTGTTGGTGACGAATTCTCCTTCACGTCCTGCAAATGGAGAGCTGTTAACCGTGAAATTCAAGGATATAGTCGGCTCATCAACGGAAATCGCCGGAAGCGCTTCCTGTTTTTCATTTTCACAGAGAGTTTCTCCAATATCGATTCCGGGAAATCCTGAGATCATGGCAATATCTCCGGCATATGCTTCTCTTACTTCATTTCTTTTAGTGCCCTTAAAGGTAAAAAGTTTCGTTACTTTTCCGGTTTCTGATTTTCCGTCCAATTTTTTGATGGTAAGAGTGTCGCCCATTCTAACGGTTCCTTCATAAATTCTTCCGATAGCCAGGCGGCCAAGGAAATTATCATAACCTAAATTGAACGGCTGGAATCTAAAGGCATTTTCTGTTTCAGCTTCAACCGGTTTAACTTTCAGAAGTATCATGTCCAGAAGAGGAACAAGATCATTGGAAGCATCATCCAAATGTTTTTTGGCTATACCTTCTTTTCCTATTGAGTATATTGTCGCGAAATCCAATTGCTCGTCGGTTGCTCCCAGGTCAAGGAACAGCTCAAAAACCTTTTCCTGAGCCATATCCGGGTTAGCTGCCGGTTTGTCGATTTTATTAATGACTATGATCGGTTTTAATCCCAGTTCCAGGGATTTTTTAAGAACGAATCTTGTCTGCGGCATCGGCCCTTCTTGGGCATCCACCACCAAAAGCACGCTATCAATTGAACGCAATACGCGCTCCACTTCTGATCCGAAATCAGCATGTCCCGGCGTGTCCACTATATTTATTTTCGTTCCACGGTAAAAAACAGATGTATTTTTCGAATAGATGGTGATTCCCCTTTCCTTTTCCAGTGCATCAGAATCCATGCCGGCTCCATCATTTTCCAATGTGCCGGTTTGTTTCATAATGGCATCTGTCAGGGTTGTTTTCCCATGATCGACGTGGGCGATAATTGCGATGTTTCTAATTTCCATAAAATTCGTGTTCAAGAGATTGCTTCCAAATCAGCTTTCTGCCTTGCCCTGCCTACCGCCTGCGAGAAATGGGACATTGGTCCCGAGTACTCGGGATTAAGAAATTTTTTGGTGGGATCTAGTTTGGGAACAGTCCTTTTAAATAAAAAACTGCTGCTGCGCAACAGAGTTAAGCTACTTATGAAATTATAGATAATAAAACAGTGGATGTCAATTTTAAGGTATACCGGACAATGTTATTCTTTGTCATGGACAATACCAGAACCTGTTTTTGAACTTATTCCAGTATTAGGACGATTTCCAATATTGTTTGAGATTATTTATGTGACACTCAGCCATGTTAAGGAAAACAAAAACCCCCGGTAACCGGGGGTTTTTGGAAGGATCTCGTTTATACACGAGAAACTTTCACAGCGTTTGGTCCCTTAGGGCCTTCGCCAACTTCGAACTGAACTTGATCTCCTTCTTTTAGTTCATTGTACTCGACACCCTCGAGTTCATTTGAATGAAAGAAAAGGTCTTTTTCAACACCCTCGCGAGCGATGAATCCGAATCCACGATCTGTCAATCGAGCAATTGTTCCTTGTTCCATTGTGAGAATAAGTAACTTACTTAAAATGCATATTCGATGTTCTGCAAAGGAAAGCTCGACTAGACCACTATTGCAGTTCGATATGATTTCTGCATTATAGCATACAACATAATATTGTCAAGCATTTTTAGTACTGCCTGCATACTATATGATATTCACAAATATCGCTTAAGTATCTGTTTTCAATAGTAATTGTAATTATAAAAAAAGGACTGATAAAGACTTTGATTTTACCGCTCGAGATGATGATGTTGAAGACTTATTTTTTCATGCTTAGCTCTGAGAAGCGGATAATATTAGAACTTGCTTGGTGTGAGTTTTTACAAAATAAATACCACCACTCAGTCATTTGACCAAGGGTGGTATTTTATATTTCTTACTCTATCCTCCAATAGAGCGTTATTTTTATTGAATCATCCATACAAGAGTACAAACCATATCATGGGTGCCGGTTTCTGTAATGAAGCTCGTTTTATCCCTAAGCAGCTTCTCTACTAATGGGCGCAATTGATCCATATCGACAAGGTAATCAAGGTTACAAACAGTGTCTGGATTTTCATTGCCAAAATAATGCATGCCTCGGATTATGTAATCTTGGTATTCAATCCGAACAGCTTCAGGGCCCAAAACATATGGATCTGTGCCAGCAGCAATGACATCAAGTAATTCGGTCATGTTGCCGGCTTGATGGATTTCAATTTCCGGAGCACTGAATGCTTTCTTTACCGCTTCCCAAAAATTTTCTCCTCTGCCGGTTTTTACAACATCATACATCCAGGGATTAGCTCCATCTCTGTTTAAAGGAGAAGATATGACTTTTGTGCTGAAGGCAGGATCTCCACTTGGAAATCGAGTTCTTTCTGTTTGGTAAAGATATCCACGATTTCTCCATTGCACAGCAGATCCAGTTCTCTCAATTTGATCCAGAACATTTTTTGGTGTTTCTGTATGCGCGTATCCTTTTAACTCAAAGATGATTTCATCTCTTTCCCGCCAACAATCAAAAGTTTCTCCCCGACGAATCCGAGCATCCAGATTGCTAGTCGGAAGAGTTGAGCCGGTAAGATAGTGCGGATACAGCTTTCCATATACTTCCTCATACGGTCTGCCACCGGCCAAAAAATCTTCTTCGAGATGGTCTAAGGCTTCCTCAATATGAGGATGTTCACCATATGCCACATCCTTCCCATCGTTATCTAGGCAAACAACTCTTAAACCGCCACCTGAAAGAAATGCGTGCATTTTACATCCATCACTTAATCCCTGATGAATTCCAGGAAACTCAGGCATTTTTTTAGGGAAATATTTATATGCCTCCTCCCGCTCCTGTTTTTGATGATCAGCTGTTTCGATTAACTCTTTGAAGCTAGCCTTTTTTGGCCTTCTGAAAACGATTACATCCAGCTCCATACCGGTATTCTCTTTTCCAAAAAGATCGCCGCCAGTTTCTTTTTCACGCTCTTCCGAAGAAGGCTCATACCATCTGATGGCGCTTACCCAAACTAAGTAACTAACTTCATCAGGAGAGATGACTTGAAATATATCCTTTGACATTTTCTCAGGGTCATCTTGTTCCCAAAGTAGCCTGGAAACCTCCATGTCATCATGATTTACGGCAATCATATATTCAAACCTAGTACCGCGATCACCGTTTTCTCTCCCAATATATGCGCGTCCATAATAAGGACAGTTACTTGCCTGTAGATGCATTGACTCGGGGTCAGCTCGTTGAACGTGAATATTCATCTTTGGCATACGCCAACGATTATTCTTTTTCCAGCGCCATTCATACCGAATAAGTCCAAGAATTGGAAAGTTTTCAATGAGTTCAGCGATTTTTCTCTTCGGTTGTTTTTTCACGATCTTCTCCTTTGGCATTCCGCCAATCTTTTAGTTTATGTTTCAGCATTCTGCTGAAACTGATTCAATAAAAAATATAAACGTCAAAAATCAAACGTTATTTTTCAAAAAAACTACGACTCAACAGGCTACCCTAATGTTGCCAATTTGTCAATAGAAAATACCAAAAAATGACTTAAACAAGCTTTTTATATATTTGTTCTGTTTGCCGAACTGCGTTCGAATTTGTTTTTTATAAAAATATTCACTTCATCGTAAAAACCTTCTTTAACGCATTGTGTCTTTCCTTGATTTCTTTTTTAGCAAAAGAAAAAAATATTTTTTTATTATAATCTCTATTCAATTTTTCCAAAGCCCATTTTTTATAATCATCCAAATTTCTTTCCCCTGAAATTGCTATCTTTATATAAAAGTCATTTACATAATGAGACATTGCATCTGCTGAAGCCAATATTTTACCTTCCAACGTTTTTGGCTTTAAATCACTGCAACTATGAGTACGGATTATATTTTTTACTTTAATAATTTCATCCTTAGTATATCCATACTTTTCTAAAACTTTTCCCGCTTCCTTGGCTCCTATCTTTTGATGGTCACCTTTAATGCTCCTTATTCTCTGTAAATCATGCAACCAAACTCCCAACATAACCATTTCTTTATCAGCTTTTGGCAAATTCTTTAATAAAAATTTTGAAAATTTTTCAACTGCTAATAAGTGAGAGCCATAAAACCAATCAGGAACAAACCCCAATCTATCGCACTCACCTTTAACTAATTCTTTTATTAAATTCACTTTGTTCATATTAATATCGTTTTAATTATATACTCATTTTAATATAATAGATTCTGGCCTGCAACAGGGATATAAAAAAAATATCGCTTAACAAAGCAACATTTCAGTCTGATCCAATTGGTGAATAGTATTAGAACTTGTTTGGTACAATACAATAATAACTCAAAATAAATATGAGTATTTGTCAAAAAACCGCTCTCGCTGAAAATTGATAATTTTCAAGACTTAATTTGCGATAAAAATAATTTACAAATTAAATTTTAGATACCATCCACGATATTTCAAATTAGCAAAAAACACCTTTTTGTCAACACCAAGTATCAAAAAATGGCTTAAATAAGTCACTTTCATGCGTCTGCTCCGGACTCTGAAAAAAAGTTCGGATTTTGCTTTGAGGAGCGGACTCGAACCGCTCCTGGCTAATTAATTGCTTTTTTATTGTAACTCTAGTATAATACAGTTAGAAAAAAGGGAGGGAGCCAGGAATAATGCCGGCTCTTTTTGTTCATTGAAAATATGTGCAAAGAATAACTACTGTCTATTATAAGAATAGTAAAGCAGTAAAAATGAAGCAGTAAGAGAAAGATCGGTTTATTTTTAACTTAACCCCACAAGGAGGCGTAAGATGATTTATTCAATTGCCGTACGATCGAAGAACGGAAGTAAATCGACCATCAAGATTTATTATCTGGAGATTTCTCAGGAAAACCCAGACATAGATCTTTTGGCTCAAAGATTGTTTCACAATCCGCTAACCGAAGAGTTGGTAGCAGAATTACCGCAAAATAACATTACCATCGTGATGAGAAACAACGCGGTGCTTGATTCGGCTCAGCAATCCATCATTAGCGGTTGCAGACGACTTGGTGTGGAAGTGGAAGCAGCCAAAGTGGCTTATTGCTACATTGGTGAAGTACCAGCTTCTGTTTTTATCAATCCTTTAATTCATGTGAAATATCATAAAGTACCAAAACTGGAAACTTTGAAGCCGAGAGGCTCCAAGATTCCAATGGAGGTTTTTGATTTGCGTGAATTAAGAGACGATGAACTTGTAACAATGAGTGAAGACAAGGATTTGCAGTTATCACTTCCGCAGATGAGAGAACTGGTTCAAATCCAAATGGATCTTGATAGCGGTTCTGTTTCAGATGTATTCCTGGACATTTTTGCAGCCAGGTGGTCAGATCATTGTAAGCATACGACTTGGGCATCCTGCGGATTGCTGGACATGCTTAAGCGAGCAACCGAGCTTATCAACAATCCCAACCTTGTTTCAGCCTATTATGATAATGCTGGCGGTTGGGCTTTCTATGAAAATTTGGTTCTGTGCATTTCAATTGAAACGCACAACAGTCCGACCGGAAAAGAGCCTTATGGCGGCCAAATTACCAAGCTCCTTGGAGATTTGCGTGATATCTTTGAATTTGGTCTTGGTGCCAAGCCGATTGGCGCTCTGGAGTTGACGGTCATTGGAGAATTAACTCGTAAAAAGTTCCCTGAAATTGCAGATTTTACTCTTGACGCCGGTATTATTGCCAGAGAGACTGTTCGTGCCATTGCTGACGCCGGAGATCCCATGGGAGTTCCCATGATGCTGGCCTGGATGGACAGTCATCCGGGTTATTCGGGAAAACCATTTGCATTGGGAGGAGCTATTGGTATTACCACAACAGAAGCTGCCCAGAAAGGAGTTCCGCGAATTGGCGATTACGCTGTTGTCCTTAACTGGACTGGGAACGATGGTTATCATGGCGCGACGGTCAGTTCCGGTGGATTAACCGAAAAGACTGATACTGGCGATGCCAATCATGTTCAGATGGGTGATACTTTTCCTGAACAAAAATTGATGCGAGCCAGATTAGAACTTCGCGATGCCGGTTGTTTAAGCGCTGGAAATGATTTTGGCGCAGCTGGATTTACGGCTTTTATCGAAATAGGAGAGGCGACCAAGCGTGGTTCTGGATATGCCGGTGGGATCAAGTTGAATTTTGGATTGGTTCTCTTGAAGTGCGCTGGTCTTCCTGACAAAATCATTGCCGTTGGCGAGAGTCAGGAGCGTTTCGCCCATGTTGTGAAGCCGGAGAAGCTTAAAGAAGCCATGGCGATCTACTGCAAGTATGAGTTGATGGCGACCGTAGTTGGAATTTTCACTGGAAACAATCGTGTTCAGATTTTCAACGATTCTGAAGCAACAAAGTTGACGGTTGATATGCCGTTGACCGGTGTGGTTTCCATGGATGTTCCTTACGAAATGTTTGACAGATGTCCGTTGCCAACGGCCAAGCCGGTGGCTCCGCCCACAGTTTCTCCTACGGTTGTATTTCCTGTAATTGACCAAGGAAATGTTGAGGATATGACCATTAGGGTTGTAGGCAGTTTTGGACTGGCCAATCAAACTTGGGCGACAACCCAATATGATTCAACAGTTCAGGGAATCACTCGGCAAGGACCGCTTTACGGGAAAGATTATAATATCCCAAGTTCCTTGTCAGTACTCCGACCGGTTGAGGGCAAGGACTGGGGGGCGACTCTCAGTTCAAGTTTTGCTCCATGGCAGTTTGATGTTGATCCCGTTGCGGCCTCTTTCAACGCGGTAGTGGATGCAGTGGCGAGACAAGTCATGGCTGGTGTCAAAATGGAAGATATTTGTCTGGCTGATAATTTTTATACACCGGACAAAGATCCTTACGCACTATGGTATTTGTGTGAGCAGGTAAAACTTCTCGCCCAAACCTCCATTGAGCTGGGGATACCTTTTGGTACGGGAAAAGACAGTTCTCACGGCTCGGGCGAATATAATGGCGTTATAGTAAATATTCCTCCGGGAGTTTGCGTAACGGCCATGGGCAAGATTATTGATGTCCATAAAATTACGCCTCATACTTGGAAAGCTCCGGGCAACCTGCTATATTTCATCGGCTATCAGGCCCAAACTTTGAAAGGTTCAATTCTGGCCTCTGAGCTAGATCTAATTGAAAAAGATCAGATTGATACTATGCCAATTGATGAAGTTTCCCTATTTTACAGAGGCGTGGAAGCTTTCGCTCAGAACGGTGATTTTGTTTCTGCCGTGCCTGTCAATCGAGGCGGATTGGTTCAAAAATTGTTTGAGGGAATTCAGGCATCAGGATTCGGTGTTAAAACCAATCTTCTGGCAGAACTTTTTCCGGAAAGTTTCGGAGCTGCCTTAGTTGAAGTTTCACCAAAAATTGCAGATATGGTGGAACACTATTTCAAGAGTCAAGTAGCCTTAGTCGGCGAAATTACCGCTGATCCTGAAATGGAAATTCAGGGAACGAAACTTGACATGAACAAACTTTTCAATGCCTGGAACAGTGGCTTCTCAGGAAAGGTGGTGGTCTAAATGAAGAAAAAAGTATTTGTTATTTACTGGCCGGGAATCAACTGCGAAGAAGAAACAATGGCCGCCTTTCGCGCCGTTGGAGCCGATCCGCAGTTGGTTTTTGTAAGGGGTTTGATTTCTGGAAAAATCAAGATTACCGATTGCGACTTATTTTGCTTTCCGGGAGGATTCTCCTATGGCGATCATATTGACACCGGTGTCATTGCCACTGTAATGATTCAGGAATTTATCCCGGCTCTTCTGGAAGCTAAGATTCCCGGTATCACAATTTGTAATGGTTTTCAGATTGCGGTTAGGGCTGGAATCTTCGGTGATAGTATTGCCTTGGTTCAAAACGACTCAGGAGTTTTCTGTAGTCGTCCTGCTAAGCATTTCGTCGAGAGCAGTAAGTGTGTTTGGACGGCCGGGCTGGAATCAAGGGTTCTTGAATTTCCGGCTGCTCATCATGCCGGAAAAGTTATCACCTTTGGAAATGTGAATCGTGTAATGCGATATGTGGGCCAATCCCCGAATGGTGGAGAAATTGCCGCTATTACCAATGACGAAGGCACAATCTTGGGTCTCATGGATCACCCGGAACGACCATTTAGAAATAAACATGGACTTGCGATATTCCATAATGGAGTAAAAGCAGTTTAGCAGTTTAAAAAACTGTACAAGAAAAAAGCACTTTTGAAAAACTCTCAAAAGTGCTTTTTCTTTTTTTGATAATTTATTTTTTATACTTGAATTTTTGAAATATTTTGTTATAAGGAATCGATAGAGGGCATAATAGCAAACTATTAAAAAATGCCTTAAATAAAGCATTTTGAAATGCGAGCTCCAACCAGTGGACGATGTTCGAACTTGTCTAGTAGATAAACTTTATACTGATAATCTTTCAAAAGTATTCTTTCTAGCTTCTTAGGGCATTCATCAAGTTTTTCTTCATTTTCACCAACATAATGACAAATTATTTTGACTGGTACAAAACCAAGCCCCTCAAACAAACCCTTCTCTGATTTACTGTAATAACAAGATGATAATGCGTATGCCCCCGCAGATTCTCCTGCCACCACTTTACCATCTATCAATTCTCTAAAATCTGGACATTCTTTTAATATGTTTATCAGTTTAGGAGTTTTGCCGCCGTGCAAAAAAATAACATCCGATTTATTTATTTGTTCAACAAAAGATTCTTTTGTCGCTATTTCAAAAGAAATCTTTTTATTTTCTTTATTTTTGTTAAATAAAAAAGTGTCTTCCTTTTCCATTTGTTGATACGCATCTTTTTCCTTAGCAAAATAAACCAATAATATCTTTGTACTATTTGGAACATCTTTCAATATCTCTTTATAAAATTTGTCATTTTCAGAATTGGATCTGCCAGCATATCCGCCGTGAATTATAAATTTTGTTTTCATAAATTCATTCTACTACAAAAAGTTATATCGTTCGATAGGGGTAAAAAAACAACCCCATAAACAAAAGGTTATTTTCGTGGCTCTCCCTAGTGGACAAGTTCAGAACTTTAGATTGGCGAGAAATCACGAAATCATTAGCAAAAGTTACTGTTTTTCAATATTTCGCTAAGTGTCCGCTTGTTGGAAATTCACTTTCATTAAGAGAAACGGCGCTAACATAAGCTCACAAATTCCTGTCTTTTTGAAATTAACTCTTTGAGCTTCTCGTCCATCGCATCATTAACCTCTAAGCATTCGGGGAAAATACCGTCACTTTCTATGTCGTTGCTTCCCAAGGGAAGAACATAAACAGTACCGCCCATAGGTCTTTTCCCAGGCACTACTTTCATACCTTCTTTCTTGAATTTTTCTAATAATTCATCTACAGGGGTGGAGTAGCCAGGAAATTCTTTGTCGGTGGCCTCCATTTTTGAGTAAGTCTCACGGGAAATACCGGGAAAAGGAAAACTCTTCCCACTTTCACTGAATTCTTTTGCCAAAGCAATCATTTCATTTCTGACGTTTTCTTTTTTTCTTTCTTTTTCATGCTTATTCTCAAGCTCCTTTGGATTTTCCGGACTCTTTTGTGGGGTAGGAATACCTCCAAATTTTTCTGTCATAGTAAAAAAACTAAGTATTAAATTTGCTTACAGCCTGCCAATATTTAAGCAATTATACAAACTCATATACAGTCCGGGACAATAAAAGTCCTCTCAAATAGGGGCTCAATTTAATGGCTCCGAACTCTAAATGAAATCCCTGCTTGACGGCAGACAGGCGAACTTTTTTCAAAGAAAATCCGCTTGCGGATTTGGACTGAATCCTTTGGCCATCCGTAGCCTTGCGTGGAGGAGGCTCGCCCAGCGTTTCCGCCCGCCTCCGTTTCGTTCATAATTCATTAATTAAAATAATTGTTTACAGCATCTTCAAACTGCTCAATAAATATTTTTTTAAAATAAGAAATATTATTTATCTCATAAAACAACAAACTCGCTTTTTTATATTTTTTCACATCAACTATTCTATAAGAAAGCGGAATGGAATTATTTGCCAAAAGTATAGCGTTAGAAATCATCCTTGCTGTTCGCTTGTTCCCATCCTCAAAGGCTTGAATATAAGAAAGCAAAATCAAAACCAAAAAAGCTTTTTCAAAAAATAATTCTTTTTTATTTATCAAAGACGCCATTTTTTCTAAAACCTCTTTAATTTGATGAGAATTGGAAAGTGGCTTATATTTTGTTCCAGTGATTCCAACTGATTCACTTCTGATATTTTTTGCAATGCCAAGTTTTTTAATCAGCACACTATGCAAGTATTCTATACCAGAAAAATTAAGTTTCAAAAATCTTTGCTTGTTTTGGATTGCTTCATTAAAAGCGTCTTTATGATTTAAAATCATTTGAGTTTCTTCTTTACTTTTTCCTTCCTCTACAATATTTTCTTTTAAAAGCGCCTCTGTGCTTAAAAGTGAGTAAGTATTTCCCTCAATAGCTGAAGATTTCCAGGAAAACTCAATCATAATTCTTTCAAATTCTTTATTAATAAGAGTTTGACTATCATATTTTGAAAAGTTTTTTATAAACTCAGTTTGTAAACTTTTTATCTTCTCAATTTCTTCTTTGGTAAAAATGCTGTTCTTTAAAACCTTAAAAATTTCAAAATTAAAATTTTCTTTTATCTCTCTTTTTAAATATGGGATTTCAAAATAACTTTTTACATCAATTTCTTTTAAAATTTCATAATGTTGAGCTAAAGAATAAACTGTGCTTTTCCCCAAGCCCTTTTTAAAAATCAAAAGTTTTTCTTCCAATTCTTTTAAATCTCTTTGCAAGGTTTTCCTATCAATATCTACACTCAAAAAAGACAAAATATCAGATACCGATACTTCTATCTTCTCTTCTATAAAAGAAATAATTTTATCTTGTCTTTCTTGTTTTTTATTCATATCTAAATTGTATCATTAATCGCGACATTTTTCAACATTAATCGCGACATTTTTAAGATATTTATTTATAAAAACGCTATAAACAAGAACTTTATTGCGACATTTTTCAACACCAATCGCAACATTTGAATCCATCTACTTTATACTCTTTACAGCTCTCCGCTGAGCGCTTTCTTTAAGACTGACTTTTTTAATTTCTCTAAATCATCAATCTTCTGCTGATAAATTTTTTCCAGTTTTTTGGTTTAATAGGATTTGAAAAACTTTCTGTGGCGTTTGTCCCGTTGAATAACGGGGGTTCGCCGTAGCCCCGCAACGGAGTGCGGGATAAACTCTGCGGAGGCAAGCGCCTGCCTGCCGGCAGGCAGGTCTACATTTTTTAATTTTTTCGCGCGCAATTTTTTCTTTCCCGCCTGTCCGCCGTATTGGCGGATGTTTCTCTTAATCAGAGAAAAGCGGAAACAGTCTATCCGCCTCTGGCGGACTCTATTCTTATTCGCAAAAGAGCCCCATAGCAATCCTTCGCTTTACTCAAGATGCAACAGGGTAAACAAAAATTCTTCCTTTTTGCTTGCCCCGTAGTCAGCTTTGCTGTACTACTGGAGCCCTTTTGCTTTTCGGCGGAGTTTATCCCGCTGGATAGCGGGACCCGATTTTTTTCGGCGGCGGGGCTACGAATCAAAAGGGTGGCGGGTGGGTTTAGTATTAACTATTTTGATTTTTTGAAACGGCTTCTTTTCGTGCCTATGATTCTGTTTTTACCGTTTAGAGTATATGCACCATCTACTTCAAGCCATCCGAGCGGTTGTCCAATTCCACCTCCTCCTATCATATTTTTTTCACCAAGAAGTGTCCAAAATAAAGCATAGCCCTTGCGTTTCAAAAAATCTGACAATTTATCTTTCCGCATAAATACATGTCTTGGCATACTGTTATCAAAAACACTAGGATCAAATGCCACGAGATCGCCCATCTTATCAAAAAATCTTCCGTCTATATGATTTTGAACAAGACCCATTCCATCCACGATAAATTTTGCCGGTAATTTGACGCTAACCGCTTCGTTAGTGGAGCAGTCTATTGATGATCCGCTACTCAAGTATTGATCATCCGTTACGAGAATTTTTGCGGGGATCTTTTTATCTCTCGATCCACTCGTCCATCCGTCGTGATGATAGTAAGGAATATAGTGATAAAGAAATGCCGGAGCCCAAGGATACTCACCAAGATACACATGATAAAACTCATGGGATTCTGGCATCCACCGGCCCATAAAGTTTTGTTGTTTTGCCCATTTGAACACTTTATCTTTATCTCTATTGTTGACTAAATAACTTTTTACCATGTACCACAGCGTCCGCGTCGGCAAATTGTATTTTTCGTGCTCTGGCGGGGTTTTTTCTTGCCATTCGACAAATCCTTCAAGGGCTACCCAAGCATTTCCTTCGTCATCAACAAACTCGATAATTTTCTTTGGGTTTGGCAATTCTCGTGATTCCTTGAGCCATGTGGAGTTAGAAATTCTTTTATTCCACGCATTGTATTGATTTTGCATTTCATTATTACTGAAGTCCTGCACAGCTTCCGGTTTTTCGTTCGGAAATTCTTTGAGAACACAAGAGGGATCAATGTCTCTTATGCTTAATTGCCATGGCCCCTCATATTTTCCGATTTTGTCAGACCAGCTTTCCTCTTTGAACTCAAAATTATCTGAGATTCTTGCCAGTAGCTCATGTAGTGCAATCCATTGGTATTTTTTACCTATCCGTTCAGGCTTATGTTCAGACCTGCCGGCTCGATCAATAAATTTATCAAACTTCCCATGCAATTCTTGTTTCCATCCAAGTTGTACTACCCGATTAAAAACCCATCTTTGCGCTAAGCCAGTATCAAAACGTTCTACCGGATCGGTTATACTGCCACGATCATCAAGAAAAGGTTTAACTTCTTCATCAAAAAACCTTTTCTTC
Source organism: Patescibacteria group bacterium (assembly GCA_034658815.1). Taxonomy (GTDB): domain Bacteria; phylum Patescibacteriota; class Minisyncoccia; order Moranbacterales; family DUUL01; genus DAOUPS01. The sequence goes on along the minus strand of JAYEFY010000009.1, from coordinate 2,572 downwards.
TTGGCCGACAAAGAACTTTCAAAATCGGCAAACGCTTTTTTCATTTCACTTTTCTGCTCTCTCTCTTGTTGTTTTATTTCCGTTTCATCAACTTTTTCGTCATCTGGCGAAGAATATTTTATCGATGAAAGAATGCTTGACAGGTCAACGCCAAAAAATGGATTTGTTGCTTTTTCCAATAATTCTTTCTGCCGTTTATCTAGTCCATTCTTAAAGTCATTGAACAGAGCTTTGCGATTTACTTCTCTACCGTTCAGTTTTCTACCAGACCAATGACCAACCGCGGAATTGAGTACATAATTCCCAAAGTCGCCCAATGTTCCGGCATTATACATAACCGATGACCATACATCCAAAAATCCTCGATCCTCGGTTTTTTCTGAAAGAAATCTTCCGGATAATAGGTGCTTTTTAACAATTTTTCAGACGGCACCCTTTTAGGCCAGTCGCTATTAAACGGCGGCTCTATTTTCTTTCTGTTCACTGTTAGTTTTAACTTCTTGCGTAGTGCGACTTCAATAATTCCACGCGCGTAATCGCGTAAAAGAATATGTGCCGGAGGATTTCCTTGCTTGAATATTTCTCCATAAACCCACTGCGATAACGCTTTTAGTCCATTACTATCTGTCTTTGACCTGATAGCGCAGCTATACGCAACCGCATACAAACGTTCAGAAACATAAGGATCATTCACATCTTTGAGTTGTTTTAGCAGAGCTAAAACAACAGCTAACCTATTTGTTAAAAGAGCAACGAGTGTCTTTGTTGCCTTATCCCTTAGGAATCTGTTTGGGGTCGTTAGAAACCAACACAACGCCACAGAACAAAGACGAACCGCGTCGTCGTTGATATGCGTTTTGTCTTGTTCCGACCATCCCCACTCGATCAATCGATCAACAGCCCCCTTTTCGCCATACTGATAATGCAAAAACGTTGACCACCAAGAATCCCGTTTCGCCATTGAAAACTTGGAAAGGTGTTTATGCAAAAAATCTGCGTTGAAAGGATGATCTGGTATTGGCGCAACCGCTAAGAAGGCGTTGAGCAGATTATTATGACCCGATTCTGTTCTAATAATTTCGGCGTTGATATATACCAAGGTATTTTTTGTATCCGCTGAAAACGCCGCGGGCTTTCGCCAAATTAAACTTTCAACAAAAGCTTCTTGTGCCACTTGAGAACTCTTGAGATAGGGCGCGGCTTCTACTAACTCACATCCTTTGAGATGTTCGGGGCATTGTATTGACAATGCCTCAACAATCCCTCTATTCCATGAATTTGCAAGGAACTTGCCAAGTTTTCTTCGTTTAGAGAAAAACTTTTTTGCGGTTTGTAGGTTTTTGTTTGGTTTTCCAAACTCTTCTTCATATTTCTTAAAAAGATACCGTCCAATGAGATGGTCGCTGAATTTCTGAAAAGGAAACCTAAAATCAAACCCATCATAGTCATTTTTTTCTTTTGAGTATCTTGGGGCCTTAACGATTAACAAGTTTTTCTCTAGTTCCTTTATAAATGCACTATGATCTATTGATGGGTGCGCCTTTTTAACCAAGGCAATGACATCATCCTCGGAAATCCTATCATCGCTTTTGTTTACTATTTCAGCTGCAATTTTTTCAATTACAGTATCCCAGATATTCTTTCCCGCGCCATTTGGTATGTTGAATTGTTTACCAATTCTTTTGGATACACTATCAACGAATGATTCAAATATATAGGTTGCGCCTTCATGCCCTCTAAAGATCTGCTTTTGTTTCTTCCCGCTATTCTTTTTTGCACGATCTTGGAACGCTTTACAGAAGAGAAGCAGAAAGAGTGGATTTTGAAATTCCGGCATGAGCAAGGGAATTTCGGGGAGAGGTAAATCAAATTCTTTGAAAAATTTGTTTACAGCTTCCCATTCTCTAAATTCAAAACCTCGGTGCTCTTCATGAACAAGTATTTTTCTTGTTTTCTTTGTCGCTACTTCTTCCTCAAATCCTGTTCTCACGCTAACAAGCAGGGCTATATTTGGGTATTTTTTAACTTCTTCAATGACCTTACCCAAATTTCCTCTCCAAAACCGTTTTTGTCTCGTTTCATTTAATGCGTCAATGGCAATAATTGCACGACAATCTGCTTGTTTGCCCGCATTACTCAATAGACGAAGCAATTGACTTTTATTTAGTTTCAAGCCAAGTTGCCGAGCAACCTGCACAAAAGGATCTTCGGACGTTTCAAATAATTCGCCAAAAACAAGAATAGCTGGAAAAGTATTTTTATTAATGACTCTTTCTTCTACAACATCACACAGTAAGTGAGTTTTTCCAGTACCTGCGAGACCAGTTAATAACAGAAACGGGGAGTTTGACAGCTTAGCCTTGGTACTTGACGATAGTTCCTCAAAAAATCTTAATTCTTTTTGCACCTCGTAAAGATAGTGGATGTCCGAGCCAAATCTTTCCGAAGCCGGACGATTACCGCTCCGATCCTCTTCAGATTTTTGTTTTTCAGCTTTCTCTTTTTCCTGCCTTAGCCCATCCGAAAGCTTCCATAATACTTCGCTAGCTTTCTTTGTCCGGGTGTTGATTTT
>JAYEFY010000008.1:0-49094 GCA_034658815.1 Patescibacteria group bacterium | reverse complement strand
TTAAAAACCTCTTAACATCATTGGCAATGAATTCCTTGCCTTGGTCTGTTCTGATCTTTTGAATATTAAAAGGGGCTCTTTGTAAAACCTTATCTAAAAAATCCAAAGTGTTTTGTTTGTTGGCCTTGTTGTAGCTCCAGGCAAACACCCACCTACTTGCATTGTCAATGATGTCATAGATGACCTTGCCTTCTTTATAGCCATAGGGATACTTGGTGTCCATTTGTAGCTCTTTACCGGGAACTTTATGGGAGTAGAGTTGTATCTTCCAACGTTTCTTGGTCCAGGTTTGGTATTTGGCATATCTGACCTTGTTTCTTTTGAGGACTCTGTAGATGGTGGAAGGATGGATAGTGATGTTGTTTTCAGCCTGAGTCCTGTCTGAAAGTGTTTCCACTCCGTCATAGATGTACTTTTGAGCCAGATTGATGATCAGTTGTTCTATTTCGGGAGATGTTTTGTTATGAGGTTTATAGTTTCTTTTTTTACTCTTTCTTTTGATCAATCCTTCTATCCCAAATCTTTTGTATCTGCTTAGCCATTTGTGGATTGTCTGACGGGAAACCTTGAATTCCTTGGCAATAGCGGTTACCTTTCTTTGCTTGGCAAGTATTTGTTTGAGCTTTTTTTCTTGCAACATGAGATATCTGGGATCAAAGGTATTCATGGGAATAGAATGAAAAATTACTTCTCCATTCTACCCTAAAAGTGTAAACTCTATTGCTGCAATGTTAACAAGCCTAGTCCCCTGCATTCTGCTCCCGACTTTAACTTAACCAATAAGCATTTTGCCGAGTCACGCATTCTAAACTTTACCGATCTTTTTTGTTATTTTTCATTTATGGGATTGTTATCCGCACTTGGTAAAATTTTATGAATTTCTCTACTTTCCAACTTTCCGCCATATAATTGGAATACGCTCAGCAAAATTGATTTTGAAAAAACTTTCTGAGCTCTTTTCCAACGTCTTCGCGTTCAACCGCATATTTCATTGTTGCTTTGAGATAATTCAGCGGATCGCCGGTAGTAAGCCACTCGCCATCCTCAACTTTTTTTGCGTAGAACTCTCCTCCTTGTTTAACATATTTTTGTATTGCGTCCGTTATCCATAATTCGTTCCCTTTTCCTAATGGAGTGTTCTCAAGCACATTGATAATATCTTGATTCAGGATCATTCTTCCAAAATCAGCATAACGTGAAGGGGTTTTGTCAACCGGCGGTTTTTCAACAATACCCTCGATTCGCATTGTTCCTCGTTTAAGTTTGACAATGCCATAACGAACAACTTGGTCTTTTGGCACTTCTTGCACGCCTATCATAAGATGTCCGGTTTTTTCATAATCTTCAACCATTTGCTTAGTAAAAGATACTTTTGATTTAACCAGATCATCCCCCCACGCAAAAATAAACGGCTCATTTTTTACAAGACTTTTCGCCGAAAGTACGGGAACGCCATTACCATACTGAGGCCCTTGGCGAACATATATGAAATTCGCCATCTCTGCAATTCTTTTTGCTTCTTTTAATGCATCGTTTTTCCCCGATTGTTTGAGATCATGTTCAAGCGCCCAGCTGTGGTCAAAGTGATCTTCGAGCGGTTTTTTGTCCCACTTTGTCACAAGAATTATATCCTCAATTCCGGCTTCTACAAGCTCCTCGACAACCAGCTGAATGATAGGCTTATCAATGATCGGCAACATTTCTTTAGGCATTGACTTTGTGGCCGGTAAGAGCCGAGTACCCGAGCCGGCTACGGCAACAATCGCTTTTTTTATTTTCATTGTGTTGTTTTGATAATTATTACTAAATTGTTTCAAATTCAAAATAAACTTGGTTTTGCCTATAATTTTCTAACCCTCTCTTTCTTTTCGATTTTTATTAAAGCGTCTTAAGGCTTAGGATCGCTGCCATTTGCAAAAAACAAACGGTTTTAAATATTAATAGTATATGTATTTTTATTTTGTCCTCTAAATAAAGCATTTTTCGCTATATTTTTCAGTTCTGCGTTAAGTTCCTTAATTGCATTACCAATAATTGGATCGAATTTTTTATACATTTTCCGATCTTTCACAATATTTCCAGCTTCAAGCAGTGAATCAAAAGTTCCGGCATCAAGCCACGCTCCTTTAAGTTTTTTTACCGCTAAATTTCCCGTTTTTAAATATTCATTATTGATATCGGTTATTTCTATTTCACCGCGGTCTGACGATTTAAGATTTTTAGCAATTTCAACAACGCGAGAATCATAAACATACGCTCCCGTCACGCAATAATTACTCTTGGGCTTTTTAGGTTTTTCTTCAATTGAAATTGCTCTTAAATTTTTATCGAATTCTACGACGCCATAGCGTTTAGGATCCGGCACTTTTTTTACAAATATCATACCGCCTTTTTTGAAACTGCCGATTTTTTCATAGAGATCATCTTCAAAAATATTATCGCCTAAAATAAGCATTACATCATCATCATCAATAAAATCTTCTCCAATGATAAACGCATCTGCCAGCCCTTTCGGAATTTTCTGCACCATAAATTCAACTTTTATATCATGTTTTTGGAAAATAGATCCAAGCAGATTTAGAAATTGCCCTGAGTTATCCGGTGCGACAATAATCAGAATCTCTCCAATGCCGGCCTTAATTAAAACATTAAGCGGATAAAAGATCATTTGTCGGTCGTAAACAGGCAAAAGCTGTTTGCTTGTCGTTGCAGTCAAGGGAAATAGTCTTGTAGCGGTTCCTCCTGCAAGAATAATGCCTTTCATTTTTTTAGTTTCATAATTAAAACAACGATCTAGAGCCTGTCTGAAAACCTCATATTCTGCTGCAATTTCTCCTCCAGAGGAGGACAAGCATATTTTGACTGTGAGAATTTTCAAACGAGGCTCTTAGCCCCGGTAATAGCGAGAGCTAAAAAGTAAAAACATAATTTCACACTGATTCGCTATTGCTTCAAGAAACATTCTTTCTTCTGATAAAAATCGCCTGGTACCGGCATGGGGCACAAAAATAAATGTCTTTATACAAAAATTCTCAGCGTCGGAATAAAAAATGTTCATCTTGCCTTTTTCTTTCCTTTCTTTAGCATTGAATCTTTGAACGAGCTCGCTGTTTCCAATTGTTATTCCATATTTGCTGATTTTTTTGATAAATTCAGTATGCTCACTGACAGTTCGTTTGGTTTTTAGATTCACCGTTCTCAGTGAAACTTCTTTTTCTTTTGTTACACTGCTTACAACGTGAAGCAATTCAGTATACATTTCATGGAGTTGATTCTTTGTTGACGGAACCCGCATTGCTTCAAAAAGAGAACGGATCATTGATATTTGAACATTTACTTTCCCAAGATATTCTAAAGAACTTAATAATTCTCGTTCTTTCTTCTTAAATTTTACATTTAACAGTATCGCCTCTTCTTCTTTCCTTTTTATCTGTGCGTCATAATGGCGAAAAATAAAAATTGTCGCAATCATCTCAATACCAAGAAATATCCCTTCTATTCCCTCTTCTGCGATCATTTCCGTTCCCTGAGTAATAAAAAATGGGGTGGAAACCACTATAACAAACAATGTGACGAAATTAAGCGCGAGAACTATCTTGGCTTTTTGTAGACGAGTAACATGCATTTTTCCTGTTGCCTCTTTATTGTGAATAATTTCCATTAATGGAAATTAAGTTTATATGTAAAACTAGCACATTATTTTGAAATCACCAATAAAAAATCTTAATAACGCGCATTCTCCTTTTTTCTATATTATACGCTTTTATTGCGCCTTGTTCAATAAACTTTTTACTATAGAGGATGAAGCCGCAAGCGCTCACGTATGTAGTATTCTCTGTTTATTCACAAGAAACCCCAGCATTGTTTGCACTTTCATTCTTATCATTCTGAGTCCCGAATACTCGGGACTCAGAATGATAAGAGAGCGGCAATGTTGCAAATAACGCTCTGCTTTCTAACAGTATTCAACAAAGCAAAATCCTGCCGGCAGGCGTGAAAGCGGACAAACTTTTTATTGGTTGCATTGACAATCATCTCCAGAAACGTAATGATGAATAATAATTACAGAATAATAAATTCGACATAAGTTTTATGAAAATTGGAATTGTTGGATTGCCTAATGTCGGAAAATCCACGTTATTTAAAGCTCTCACAAATATTCAGGTAGATATCAATAACTACCCATTCTGCACGATCGAACCTAATATAGGTGTTGTTGAAGTTCCTGATCAACGAGTTACTGCTCTTGCAAAACTTTCTAATTCAAAACAAAAATTATTCGCTACAGTTGAATTTGTCGATATCGCCGGGCTTGTTAAAGGCGCGGCCGAAGGACAAGGCCTGGGCAACAAATTTTTGCATAATATTCGGGAGGTTGACGCAATTGCACATGTCGTAAGAATGTTCGAAGACAAAAATATCGTTCACGTTCATGACGTGATCGATCCAAAAGAAGATATTGAAATTGTAAACACAGAGCTTATTCTCGCTGACATTGAAACCGTTGAAAAACGATTGACAAGACTTGATAAAGAGGCTCGCACAAACGATAAGGAAAAAATAAAACAGCGCGAAATTACACTCAAGCTGAAAGAAATTCTTGCTCAAAATAATTTTAATGAGGTGCGCAAATTCATAAAAAGCATCGGAAAAGACTTTGATTATATTTATGATCTGCATCTTTTATTATTTAAGCCGATTCTCTGCGTATTTAATACAAACAACCCGGAAAAAATTAAAGAAGAGTTTAAAAGATATGGAATGGAAACATATATACGCATGTACAGACAAACATACGTGCCGCTCGCTATCAAGATCGAAGAAGAGCTTTTGGAACTTTCTGATAAAGACAAGGCTGAACTTAAGCTTAAATCGGAGCTGTCTGAATTGATAAAAAAAAGTTATGACATGCTTGGTTTAATGACTTTTCTTACAACCGGAGAAAAGGAAAGCCGCGCCTGGACTATTCCGAAAGGCTCTACCGCGCCGCGCGCCGCGCGCGCCATTCATGGTGATTTTGAAGAAAAATTTATCCGCGCGGAAGTGATCAATTATGATAATCTGATTAAAATTAAACCGGAGCAAAAAACCTGCCCGAATTTGATGAAGCAGGCCCGTGAATCGGGTCTGGTGCGCACTGAAGGAAAAGATTATATTGTTCAAGACGGCGACGTTATTGAATTTCTGATTTAGATAACTGCCCCCAAATTAATTCCTGCCAAAAATTGTTAATTACCCTGAATTACGAAACTCTTTCCCTTATGTCCCACTCTTAATGAGAGAGAAAGTGGTGAGAGATTGAAAAAATTAGCTAATCTGGTATTTGAATTAAGAAACTGGCTTTTGACAACATGATTAACTTTCTTTTGAACTGTTTTTTTGTGCCTCGTGTCGAGCAAGAACTCGAAGCATGGGAAAATTGACTGGCAGGCAAAAAAGAATGGGATCAGAAAATCAGTAAGGAAAATCTACAAGATACTGAGCAAAAAATTGTAACACATTCAATTTAACAAGTCTGGAATGGTAATGTTTCCAGTACGGCAAATTTTCCAGTCTTGATAGTATCCCGGGCAGGATTCGAACCTGCGGCCTAGAGCTTAGAAGGCTCCCGCTCTGTCCAACTGAGCTACCGGGACAACAATGGTATTATGATGGGACTGCAGAAATTTTAAACAAAAGCACCCTCCAAAGAGGGTAACAAAAAATTGCCTTTCAGTCAAAGGTCAAAGGTTTTATTGCGCCGGCTCTTCCGTTTCTTTTGGAACATTCCCCATATCACCTGATCTTTCCTCCACTTTTTCTCCGCCACCCGGTTCGTTCGACTCTATAGCAATGCTTGATGGATCTTTAGGATCTTCAGGGTCTATTTCCCAAAAAAGTTCTCTTTGATCTCCAAAAAACGGAGGGTTATCAAAACGTTTTCTGTTTTCTTGAAGAATTGTGATTACCTCCTCTGTTCCTAATTTCATTTTTGGATAATTCTCTTTCCTTTGCTCAACACGAATTAATATCTCGCTCGACGGTACGGGATTTTGAAAACAATTCCACCATGTCCATAGCGAGGCAATTAGAATTCCAACAAAAAACAACACTGTGAAGTACCATGTATTCAAATTGATATACGAACCGACTACTTCAAAAAATGCAGTTGCTTTTGCCGTTAATTTTTTTATGTCTATTCTTTGCATGATTTTGCCGGAATAAACGAAATAAGAATTTTCCCTTCTGTATAATTTGGAAGCCTATCTTCATTGGAAGTCAGTATCCTTGACCTGCTGCCCTTATCAATCATAACTGATTCGATCTTAAAAACATGCGGTAAATTTTCCAACTTATAGATAAACTCAAGAAATGATCCATAGTCTCCTTTCACTGTAATTAATAGATTGATCCTGCTTTTTTCAAGTTGTTCTTGGCGTTTCTGTTTTTCGATTGTTTCTTTGTCTTGTTTGACAACTGACACCTTCACTCTTTTGGGCTCTATCTTTTGATATTTAATCTCGACACCATTTCCCGCCTCGCTTCCGATTGCTTCAATTTTTTCAATAAATGCCACCTCCGCTCCGCTCTTGATGAGAGCATTTTCAAGAAGATTCTCATTGTTTTTAATATTTATCAGAAGATCGGAATAACTTTTCTCTTTTGCAACATCTTGTTTTATTGACTCGAAATGGAGCTTATTTTCTTCAAGTTCATCTTTTGAACTGTACATCTTATTTATACTGGGGATAATAACAAAAAACATAACAAGCCCAACAACAGCGCACATCACCAGCAAAGTAATGAAAATAATTTTTTTTGTTTTACCGGTTTCGTCTTTTTCGTCCATAGCTTTATTTTTTTAATACCGCTTTGAATTCAAAACTAATGTTTTCATTCATAACAAGATTGGAAATTGGCGACTCAACATTGGTAAACATTTCATTCTCCTTGAGTTTTTTTTCAAATAATAGCAGCGATTGCCGGTGAAAAGCAAACCCGTTAAGTTTAAGCGTTTCTTCCTCCTCTTCAGATTCATAAATTGACAATTTTTTTAAATAAACATCGTCAGGTATAATACAGTTAATTTCATTGATGACGTTCCAACAGCTATTCTTTGCAATTAAACCGCTTCTAATTTGTTTTGCTTGTTTGCTGTATTGTTTTATTTCATTTTGAGATTTTTGAACTTCTTTAAATGAATCCGTATGGGTAAACTGAGTGAATCCCTTATCAAAAACATTTTTTTGGATTATAATTGCTTGATTACAAAACTGTAAGAATATCCAAAAAATTCCAAGCGAAAACAACGCAGTCGTTCCAATTTTGAAAATTATTCCGACAATGCGTAAATCTCTTAATTTATCCTTTTGTTCCGGTGGAAGGAGATTAATATTGATTTCCATAATTGCTGCTTTTAAGGGCTAAACCGATAACAGTGATATAACTTTGCGCCTCTTCTTTTGATATTGGCGGAATTTCTTTTGCCAGCTTAATATTTTCCCAAGGATTTCCCTGTGCAACTTGTCTTTTGAGATGGATAGCCAAATACGGCAATAAACCTTTGAAATTGGATCCGCCACCGCACAAGATCACCTTTCTCACTTCCTTTTTGGAGTTACCGCTAAGATTTTCATTATAAAAATTAATTGTTTTCTCAATTTCCTGAATTAACGTCGTTAAAAGCGGACTATAAAAACACAACGCTTCTTCACGCTCCTTTCTGTTTGATCCAAGCCCAACTTTTGTTTTATAATGTTCCGCTTTATCCCATTCAATTTCATAATATTTTGCCACAGCGTCTGTGAACATTTGTCCTGAAATATATCCGCTTGAAGAGAAAACCGGATATCCATTATAAAAAACAAAATATCCTGTTCCTTCGATTCCAATATCAACAACTAAAATAGGATCATTTTCATTTTGAGGCAAAAGGCTTCTTTCTACAGCAATTGAATCTGCCTCTAAAATACAAACACGCAGATCAGCATGTTCAAACGCTTCAATAAGGCTGTCAATTATTCGTCTCGGTGAAGCCGCAATAAGAACTTTCATTTTTTTGCCCTCTTTTTTAACAATTTGCCAATCATAATATACTTCATCTATTGAAATAGGGATGTTTCCTTCAACTTCCCATTTGATCGCTTCAGCGGCCTCTTTTTCTGTCATTACCGGGATATCAAGAATCCGAAGAAAAACTTTATTCTCCGGAATGGATAATGCGACAACACTTCCTTTGATCTTTCTTGCCGTATTTGATGCAAGAGCTTCTCCAAGCACTTCTACGAACTTATCTTTATCTTTAACTTCAAAATCATCAATTACTCCTCGCGGAAACTTTTTTTTTGCCCATCCTATCACCTTATGCCTGTTCTTTTTCTGTTCGATCTGAAATATCTTCATATCCTTGTTATTGATATCAACATTGAATATTCGCGGCTTGGAAAAACAAGCAAGGCAGTGCTTTATAGTTGAAAACTTCATATTTTTTATTTATAGAACTGTTTCTAACAGCTTATTTGAAAACTCTCTTCCGTTGCGATCCTGCCGAGGCGGGACAGCTAAAGCATGCTATCCGCCTCTGAAGGAGAAATTGCAACAGTATACGAGACTCTAAACCGACCATCTGCCAAAAATGTTATTTTACTAACGCCTTGCCTTGCCTGCCGCAGGGTAGGCAGACGGTAGGCGGGACAGGCAGGTGTTCGCGAGCAGTGGGACAACGCTTCCGCCTTTCGCAGGCGGTGGGCAGCCTGTCTGCCGATGAGACAGAGAAACTGACTTGGGCAACAGTCCTTTTACAGATCCTCCCATAGATCAAACGCATATTCCGTCCCGGTGGGAAAATACGGCGGGGGCGTATAGAGCAGATTGTTGTCAAAAAAAAGATTCCGGATATTGTACCCTGTTCCATCTGTCCATGCGAATCCGTACCGCTGATTTGTTGCAATTGATCCATAAACAATGATCTTGTCTTTATGATTGTTCCAGTACCAATCCCGTCCCACTCTGCCGCTTTAAGCCGGCAATGCCGCGTCAATTTGCAAATTGTTATCAGAATAAAGACCTATTGAAATATTTCTTTCAGCAATCAGTCCAGTAACATCCTGTCCGTCTGTATTCGTGTATGTTATGTCATTATTGATATAAATATCCGTGTCCGTTTCGGAACCCAGATCAGCGGATGCAATTGTTAAATACGCCGTATCAATCTGCCCATCGATCCATAAATAGTTTCCTACAAAGATAAGATTGCTAGACGGAAAATCAAACACCTCTGCGTCTGATTCATAAATAATGCGATATGATGAACTTCCATAATTGAAAACACGCCTAACTTCAACTTTATCATTTGTTCGCAACGTTAAGGGGTACCTTCTTACCGGAATATCCATTATTGAGCATTCTTCCCGTCTAAATTTTGGCGAGATACCATTTATAAAAATATATCCCGGTTTCAGCAAGCTGAAGAGCCTGCTGGCACAAAACTTCATCGGAACTTCTGCGCTGGGAAGATGCCACAAACACCAAAAGACCGGCAAGCAAAGTAGTGACAGCCGCCGTAGCTACCAGCAAGTACGCAGCGATAAAACCTTTATTCCACTTCGTTTTTGGAGTATCTTGATATTTTTTTTCATTCCCACTTTGTTTTTGTATTGTTTTTGATCCTCTTAAATGCCACGCGATCATCGTACAACTGTCAGCATAAGTATTGTACAACATTAACGCCTTTTTTCAAACAACAAGAATCATCCGACATGATACTGGCGCCCTGTCTGCTTCAAGCCGAACCACTGAAATGTTTGAATGGCTTTAGAGAAACTGTTCCCAACTAATTCCTGCCGATTCTATTAACAAAGGCGATCTAATGGCAGCTCTTTTGAATTTATTTTCAACAACGATCTTTCCTAAATTAACTTGAGTAACGGAATGACTTATTTGAATTTACATATGACACATTTGTGAAAATATTCCGTCATCATTTTTCTCAAAAACATTTTCAAGTAATGTTATCGAACTTGAGAAATAGTCAATTGGCGGTGTTCCTCCCTGCGGCCTGCTGCAGCGCAGCCCGAAATCAGAATTTTTACGGATTGAATTGTCAATCACTAATATTTCACCGGGAGGATTTTTACCCCGATATTGGGCGTTGATCCCGCTTCCCTTGTTAGATTTAATTTTGTTGTCTTTGATTTTGAGTTTCGCTCGACGCACTTCGAATTCAATACCGCTCTCACCATTGCCATAAATTTCATTGTCATAGATCTTGCCTTTCACTTTTGATCGCAGATCAATTCCCTCTTGATCATTGTCATAAATTTTATTTTCTTCAATAAATATTTTGCGTTTTCGAATATATAAAGCTTTTCCGTCCCCGTCATACACTTTACTATCTTCAAGCGTAAAGATCTTTTTATCATTGCGGTCAGCCCTAAGAACTTCAACTCCGATCTTGTCCGATTTTTTTATTTTGCATTTTTTTATTGTTGCCTTGCAGTCCTCATCCACAAGAATCCCCGTTTTGCCGTATTTTATAGTAAAATTTCTGATCTTGGAACCATTTTTCATCTTCACGGCATAAGAGAATTCGTCACCAGAGGAGTCTTTGCCATAAATAATGGTCTTGTTTTTATCTTGGCCATATAATTCAACGTCCTTTTCAATTTTCACTTTTTCACGGTATTGGCCATTGTAAACAAAGATTTTTCTGTGATTCTCATTTTTATTTGAGGCCGCTTCGACTCCTTCGGTAATTGTGTTATAAGGATGATCTCTTGTTCCATCTTCAGTGCCGGTATTGTTATCTATGTCAACATATACATCATAACTTCCCCCATATGCCGCTAATGGAACCGCGAGCATCATAAGCGCAAAAACAATTTTTTTCATACTTTTTTGTAAGGGATTGTGGACAAACTAGTTTAATTAGTAAAAATTAGGATTTATCCCGCTAAGCGGGAACAATTTCTAGTAAGAATTAGTTTGGGAATAGTCCCATAAAAGAAATTATATAACAATTAAAACATACAACGGCCGTTATGTAAATTGTAATTTTATTTTCAGTGCATTAGGTTTGATTTTTCTGACCTTTTATTGTGGTTCCATGGGCTTACTTACGCCCGCGGCCTTTTTTTGTTCGGGATTCCACGGAGCGAAATTCTGCACCGTCCGCCTTTGGCGGACTAGTACGTGGGTACATTTCCAAAGAATGAGCATTCAGAATTTTTGCATCCGCAGATCCCAAAAAAGAAAAGACTTTTCAAAATAAAAGTCCTTATTTACCCAAAACAACACAAACCCAGCCTGAAACCTGTCTCAAAGATCCACCTGCTGCCATCTGCCTGCCCTGCTTACCGCCTGCCTGCCGGCAGGCAGGGCAGGCAGGCGATAGGCAGTAAGCGTGGAAGAAATTTTTAAGGCGGTTTCTTATTGCTCTTTTACAATAACGTTGGAAACTTCAAGTACGCCATCTTCCATTTCAGATACAGCTACTCCGGAGAAAAGCTTTGCAGTTATTTCATCTCCAGTTTGAATAAGAGACAAATCGTTTCCTCCGACAAGCAACCGGACTTCAGAGAGCGCTCCGTCTCCAAGATCAGCCTCTATCGTGACAATATTATTTTCAATTGTCAGTACGGTTCCGGCAATCATGTCAATACCATTCTTCATCGTCTGCTGTTCATCGCTTTGTCGAATAATGGAATAGGTCTTGTTTGCTTGATGATTTTTGTTTTTGATTCTTTCTGCTCGCAGTTCCAACGAAACAATCCCAAAAGCAATGTAAGCGAAAAAAATTACGCCAATCGTTATAACAACGAACAACCCAAAAGATTTGTGCCCTACAAAATCATTTTTTATTTTCATTTTTTATTTTTTATTTTTATTCATTGGGACTATTCCCATACTGGCTTAATGATAACATTGCATGGTATTTATTGCAAATGCCGCTTCGGTAAGATTTTGACAATAAACCGATAGGATGTTTGAGTAAGGTTTTTAAATGATTTATCACAATGTCCGCAACAGCTCGCTTGACCCTTATACAGCCTTTTTTCTTATTTCTAAAAATTAAAAAAGTTATTATCCAAAATGAGTTTTATCATGAAAAGTAAAGCTAAGTGAATAGGATAGAACCAGTAAAAAAAATGCTTTGGCAAGTGAATATTGATCTTGATTGCCGGAAAACCTAATATTAATCCTGTGCCGAAAAGAGAGTACATTTGCAAGGGAGCGTTCGTAGCCAAAGCAAACAAAAACGTTGCCATCAACTGAAATAAAATTACTAAATGCTTCTTTTTAAAAAAATAGAAAGAGAAGATTAATAAGATCCCATATACGCCATACTCTACCGGGAGCACAATTGAAGTAATGAGAGGAAGAAGCATTAAAAAATAGCGTTTTTTATCGAAAAAGAACAGCGTCAGCAATCCCAAGGCAAGAGTGAAAATTATATTGAGCTTGTCAAGAAAATCAAAGGCGAGCATAAAAGGGACTTGGGAAATAATTCCGAGTGATATAAGCCTGAAAAAATATTTTTTTAAATCGGAAGTAAAATAAAATCCCTGCGCGATACTAAAAGCAAAAACCGGAAACGCCAACCTTCCGATAATTCTTGGCAGAGCCGCGTCCGGAAAAAACATTATCCCGACATGATCAGCGAGCATGGTGATCATTCCTATCAGCTTTAAGACATCACCTTGTTCTTTGGTTAGCAATTTTATCGGGACATGAACATTCGAGATATTCCGCTTTTTGTGAGACATCCTTTTTAAATGAATTACTCTTGCGATTGAAAACAACTCCGTTTTCTGCTGCAAATCCCGGCTGTCCCGAGTACATGGAAGCGCGATGAAAGTGAATTTGAAAACAGTTTCTTAATTCTCGGATAGTACTTCATAAGAAATGCCAAAAACAAACTACAACCCTCTGAACATTGGCATTCCAGTCGATGGATTTATCGGAACATAAATAGTGCCTTCGCGGTCTTTAAGTTCCCTAATGTAGAGATAATTCAAATAATTCGGAGTTAGGCTTTCATTGATGATCTTTTGGGCATCACGCTGCCCGGCCGCCTCGATTCTTTTTCTTTCGGCTTCTTTGGTTTCTTTTTGCAGAACAAAATCATATCTTTGCGCTTCTTGTTCCGCTGTAAGTTTTTCTTGAATGGAATTGGACAACTTTGGAGGCAAATTTACGTTGCGCAACAAAACTTCTTCTATTTCAATACCGCGCGGATTAATATCTTTTTTTAATTTCTCCAAGATCTTTTCCGCCGTTTCTTGTCTTTTTTCCGAATAAATGTCTTTGGCTTCGTAGTTAGCGACAATCTCCCTGATTCCGCTTCTTATGCTCGGGCGAATTATTTTTTGGACATAATCAAGCCCGACATTTTTAAACACTTCCGATGCCCGATCTTCTTTCAGATGGTACAAGATAGTCATGTCCAAATCAACCTCAAGCCCTTCTTTCGTTAACGCTTTGATCGCGTCAGCGACTTTAACATCACCTTCCCCTTTCGTAATGCTCATCGTATATTCTTCCGTTCTTATGCTCATTTTAGTAACTACTGCCAATGGATTTTTCAAATGAATCCCGGATGACAACTCTTTACTCTTCACTTTTCCAAAAAGATGATAAACGCCGGTTTCACCCGCGGGAACAATCACAATAGAAAAAACTCCGACTATCAAAAGGAATAAAATGATTAAAACGATACTGCTTCTTTTTTTGAGCTTCTTGAGATCAAAATCAATATTCGGATTCACATTGATCGTATTGTTTTCATTCATAGGCTTTTTTTTGCCGATCATAACCGCAATAGGCAGAATAAGAGCGGCGAGAATTAAGAAGGGAATGATATTCTTTCCCAACGTTAAAATTAAAAATAGAAAAAAGAAGATCAAAGGCACCAACAAATGCGTTTTTTGCCTCATAAATTGTTGTTTTAACTGTCAAACTAGTTGAATCTTCACAAACAAATTTCGAAAACTATAAAATTTCCTCTGCGGCTTTAATGATCGGATAAGCCGTGGGCGGAGCGGTAATCAACGGATGAGTGGCGACTTGCAAATTAGCCAATTCCCGCGCTGTTATTTTTTGCTGAACAGCCACGGCGATTAAATTTATCATTTCCGCGACGCTTTCAGGTCCGGCTACTTGTCCGCCAACCAATATCTTTGATGCTTTCTCAAAAACAAGTTTTACTTTGATTGTTTCCGTTCCGGGCAAAGTCCCCGGATGATGATTCGGCGCTTCGCTCGCACCGGCAATTGCCGTGATATTTTCTTGCGCCGCCGTTTTTTCAGTCAGCCCGACTGCGCCCAGAACTAATCCGTTGAGATAAGTTGAAAAAGCCGCGATCGTGCCTTCATTTTTTATCATATCTCTTTCATCACGATATAAATTAGCGCCGGCAATTCTGGCTTCATAACAAGCCACCGAGGCAAGCATTATCAAATTGGATTTCCCGGTAAAAAAATTTCGGGTTTCAGCGCAATCTCCGGCCGCAAAAACGTCAGGCACGTTGGTTCGCATAAATTCATCCGTTAAAATTCCTCCCTTTTCTGCCACTTTAATCTCCGCGTTTTCAGCCAGTTTAACGGCGGGCTTCGCGCCAACTGATATTATCACCAAATCGGCTGGGATTTGTTCGCCATTGCTGAATTTCACCGCCTCTACCTTATCTTTTCCTGTTATTTCTTTCACTGTGGTTTGCAGATGAAGTTTTACTCCTTTTTCTTTGATCTTTTCTTCACCGGCAAGAGCGAACTCTTTATCAAAAGCGCCGATCAGACAGTGGTCTAAAATCTCTACCAGGCTTATATTTTTGTCTTCCATCGCGCTCAATTCTTCCGCCAGCTCCACCCCGATGAAACCGCCTCCAATGATAACAATGTTCTTGGCTTTGACAACCGCGTCTCTTAATTCTTTCAGATAGGAAATATCTTTCCTGATTTGATAAACGCCGCTTATTTCCACTCCTTTTATGGGAATGGCAACTGATCTGGAGCCAATGGCTAAGATCAGTTTGTCGTAACTTATTCTTTCTTTATCGCCAAGCACTACTTTTTTGTTATTTGTATCAATACTTATCGCTTCTCCAATGATTATGTCAACTTTGTTTGCTTCATATGCTTTATCAGACATTTTATCTTTTTCCACCGCGTCCAGACGATTAAAAATGTATGGCAGTCCGCATGGAACAACACATTCCGCGTATTTTCTAACTAAAGCAATCTCTTTATCAGGATTGTTTTTTCTGGCAGTTCCCGCGGCTATCAACCCCGCCGGACCGCCGCCGATTATCAAAACGTCTGTTTCTCTCATTGTTATTCGATTAGAAGTTTATTTGCCTCTCCCCCCGCACCTGTCTGCTACTTGCCTGCTTCGGCGGATTTCGCTCCGTTGAAGAAATAGGACACTATGCGCGTGAGTGCGCGGAGCTTCATATTTACAAGTTATTGCTCATTTCCGTAATTTCGATATTCTTCGTGTTTTTTGGTTGACCGTTTGTAAAAACGTTTATCGATCCGCGCCTCTTTATCATAAAACTCTTTCTCGATATCTATATTCAACTTGATACCAACACAGAATATCATGTTTATAACATCAGTAATTTCCTCGCCTACTTGGTATTTAATATTCATACCGGATATCTTTCGACAAGCCTTAACAAGCTCTCCGATCTCCTCCGTCAGTAAAAGCAGTCTTTCGTGCAGTGATTCATCTTCAAAGCCTCTCTGTTTTATCTTTCTATCAATATACTTCTGGAGATGCTTGATCGTTCCAGATTTAAGTTGTATTTCATTAGCCATAAACCGAAAATGTTAGAAAGTTATAAATTAATTTTTGTTCGCCTCATTTAGGGCAACATGGTTTCTTGAAATCTTAGATAACTAATCGCTACACTGCGGCTCCATAATCCTAAAAGGACTATGGAGCTAATAAGATGATCAAACGTAAACATTTTTTTAATCACTTGACCCGCATTCAGCCAAACAACTGTCCTTAGCCGGTCCCGCAGGTATTATTTCGCACATATCGCACAATTGTTGTTCTGTTTCTTCGCCTGATTTTTTTACTTTGTCCGTATCAATATTTTGCATTGTACCTTGAAAATCTTTCATCGTTTCGGTTATATCCATAAATTCAATATCAGAAGGAACAGTAAACTTTGAATTGTCGGGAATCCAAGTCCGGCATTTATAATCTGTTTCCTTGGCTAAATTAGTCATGCCTTTATTAACATCGCTATCTGACACATCTTCCTTTTTTGACATTTCCTTTATATTCATTTTCGTGCCATTGGGAGTAAAAGAATTCCACATATACATCCAATCCTTATCAATAATCATATGGCTTTCTATTGCTTCTCCTGTATCAGTATTTATTTCCATTTCAGTCCTCACCTTGTTCCCTGAAATATACATTACTACTTCGCTTTCGCTGCCATCAGACAAATTTTCTTTATAAGTGCACTTTAGAAATTTGCCACGCGCCATTAAATCCTGCATTGAACCGAAAAATGATTCCTCTTTGTTTTGATCGGCATCGGAAGACGGCTTTTCCGTTTTCTGCTGATCTTGTTTTTGACTTTCAGTTTTTTGTTTTTCGTTGCTTTCCTTTTTGCCGAGCAAGGAACAGCCGAATAAGCTGATTGACACGACAAAGAGCAATGTAATCAAGAGAATCTTTTTCATATTGTCTTCTTTTTACTTTTTAGTTAAATTTTATTTTAAACTGGTAAATGTTATGTAAATTCTACATTATTCCACGCCCAAGGTCAAAAAAAACGGATCGGCGTTAAAACCCCCGATGCCTGTCCGCCAGTACGGCGGACAGGCCAGCTTATACTGAGCGGTACGTTCGGGCGGGGAAACCCGCTCCAGCGCAATTTTCTGAAAAATGGAAAAGCCCCGATCAACGATCTGACCGAGGCTCTGTTTTCTTATTTTTTCCTTATTACTACTTAACTGGAATCAGCCGTCAGCTATTCCCTGTTTCTCTTTCTCTTTCTCTCGTCTTCTTTTTGATTTGCTTGCCGTTGAAGCAAGCATAAGTGCTTTTGCTGGAATAAAAGAACCTATGGAGACAACCAGTAAAAAACCTAAGAGCTGTATAAGCATTTTGGGTTGCCCATTCAACGCTAATGCGCCGGCTAATGCGCTGGTTGATGCGCCAGCCAATATGCTAAATGCTATATCCATACTGATTAATGTAGTCAATCTATTGGCCAATCCACTAGCTAATATACCGGCTAATCCGCCAATCAATACACCGATTGATATAATCAGTATGCCCCCGACAATAGGTTTATCAATATTTGGTTTGCCAATAAACCAGACTAGCGCTACAAGCACTATACTCGCAAGCGCGCCATAGAAAACAAAAAGTCCCCAATTCTGTTTTCCGCTTGTTGAATACTGGCTAATAATGCTTGTCGCAAAGATTCCGACTATGATTAAGGTAAGCGTGCCATATATGTTATTGTTTGCTTCTTTTGAGGTAGGCGCTAGCTTGCTCTCATCCCAGTCAGTGCCGTTCCACATTATTCTGGTTCGAGCTGTCTGGGTACTTGCTTTTGGCAGCCAAAACAACCGATCCACGTGAATCTTACTTTTACCCGGCACAATATAACTAGGAATTTCACCCTGAATTATTTTCAAGGCGACTTCCGCCGGTACACCTGCCGGCGGTTCAGGATATTCCGCCACAAGCCCATAGATTTTTAGCTTGCCGTCTTCTTTAACAGTAAACTCATAACTCTTATTCTTGCCATCAGAACCGGCAAACACGGAAGAAATTGAAATAATAACAGCAAATACAATTCCCAACAGTAATAACTTTTTCATACCAGCGTCTCCTTTTTTTGATTGTTAAGTTACATGGAAAAACAACATTATTTATCCAATGTCATTCTCTACTGACTTGCAATTATGGCAAATGTGGTAAACAATGTCAATGATTCACGCGATTGAATTGTCATACAACTGAATGATAATTTGACGATTCGGAATTTGACCAAGAAACAGATGAAAAATCATTTTACAATTATTAACACATGTACTACAATTGTATTCCTGCGCGTAAAACAATCATACCATAGATCGATAAATCATTAATATCATGAGAAATGATCAAGGTTGAAAATATTTCCAAAGCATTCGGGTTTGTAAAAGCGGTTGATGATCTCTCGTTTGAGATCAAACAAGGAGAAATTGTCGGGTTTCTTGGTCCTAATGGCGCCGGCAAAACAACAACAATGAGGATCTTGACCGGTTTCCTGTCTCCGGACAAGGGAAGCGTTGCCGTGAACAATATTTCAATGGAAAAAGATCCGACCGGCGCTCAAAAATATATCGGGTACTTGCCGGAGAATAATCCTCTTTATCAAGACATGCAGGTTTCAGAGCTGTTAACTGTTGCCGCGGATCTGAATAACATACCAAAAAGTAAACGCCGGGATGCGTTTGATTTTGTTGTTTCATCCGTTAAGATCGAATCTGTGTTTTACAGGCCTATCAGCGAACTTTCTAAAGGATACAAACAGCGCGTTGGCATTGCCGCAGCTCTCATTCACCAGCCAAAGATCATTATTATGGATGAGCCGACAGAAGGTCTCGACCCGAACCAGCGAACTGAAATACGCTTACTTATCGGCAAACTCGCCAAAAACCATACCATTATCATAAGCACGCATGTCATGCAGGAAGCATCAGCTATGTGCAACAGGCTGTTGATCATTAATAAAGGAAAACTTGTCGCCGACGGAACTACCGCCGAACTGTCACAAGCCGCCAGAAAAGAACACTCCCTGCAAATAGAGATCGAGGGAGAAAACGTTGAATCCGCTATTAAAACAATTGGCATCCTCAAAAATATTTCCATTGAATCGAATATAAATAACCGAATTTCGGCAACATTGGCAGCCGACAGATCAAACGCGCTTCAACCTGAACTTTCCAGACTTGCGCAAAAAAATAATTGGATCGTTTGGAAATTGGTTGAGAAAGAATACAAGCTTGAAGATATTTTCCAACAGTTAACTGAAGAATAAACAACGCTTCTAAACAGTCTAATCGAAAATATAACAGACAACCATGAAAAATATTCTCATCGTCATTAAAAAAGAATTACGCGTGTATTTTAACAATCCGACAGCCTATATTGTTATTGTCGCTTTTCTGCTTTTGTGGGAATTCCTATTTTTTAGAAATGTCTTTTTAGTCGGCCAAGCGTCACTTCGCGTTTTGTTTGATTTCCTTCCATGGATATTCCTTATTGTCATCCCGGCGCTTACCATGGGAAGCATCGCGCAGGAAAAAAGCGAAGGCACGCTTGAATTTATCCTAACGCGCCCTATCAATGAAATTGAATTGCTTATCGGTAAATTTCTAGGGAGCCTGATCTTTATCGCGATCATGCTTATTTTTGTTGCTCCCATCGTTTGGAGCCTGAATTCATTTGGAAATTTCGATACCGGAATCATTATCGGCCAATATATCGCAGGTATGCTTCTCGGCGCAGTTCTTATTTCGTTGGGTATTTTTGTCTCGAGTCTTTTTTCAAGTCAAATTTCCGCAATGCTAACCGCCGTGGTTGCCGGCTTTTTTCTGATCATCTCCGGATTTGAGATCTTTACTTCCCATCTTCCTCTTTCGTTCATACCATTTTTTGAACAGCTGTCCGTACTTTCGCACTTTAATTCAATGGCGCGAGGCGTAATTGACATTAGAGATGTCTGGTACTTTGCCTCCATTTCAACCGCTTTTTTAAGTCTGGCATATCTTATGCTGCTTAGAAACAAGTTTGGAAACAGGCACAAGAATTATCGCAATTATCAATTGGGAATCATGCTATTCGTATGCATTATGGTTATTACAAACGTAATCGGTTCGCGAATCCCGGGAAGAATAGACTTAACCGAAGGAAAAGCTTTCACTTTAAGCCACTCAACCAAGAAAATCGTCTCTCAGCTTGATGACATTGTTGACATAACATTTTTCGCTTCAGAGAAACTGCCCGCGCAGTTACAGCCGGTATTGCGCGAAGTTAACGATGTATTGCGCGATTACCAAACTATTGGAAAGGGCAATATCGTTGTAACACGAAAAAACCCTTCCACGGATGAAAACGCCGTCCAAGAAGCGGCATCTCTCGGCGTTCAAGAGATTCGATTCAATATCGTAAGCCAGGAAGAATTTCAAGTTAAAACAGGTTATTTGGGTTTGGCAGTATCATATGGAGGAGAGCATGAATCAATGCCTTTTATCGAAAATACGTCTGATCTTGAATACCAGCTCACCAGTTTTATTAAAAAGCTCACTACTGATGACAAGAAAACGCTTGTTTTCATTTCCGGACATGGAGAGAAAAGTCTTTCCACCGATGCCCGGCTTCTTAAAAAGGAGTTGGAAAAACAATTCAACATAGATGAGATCTCGCCGATGGAAGAAACCTCTAATGATGAACCATTGCCGTCTGGCACCGAGAAGGAAACTGAAAAGAAAACAACTCTTACCATACCGGAAAGCACTGACGTGATCGTTGTCGCCGGACCGAAAGAAGAATTGAGTCAGCAAACAACCGACGAGATCAAAAAATTCATATCAAACGGCGGCAATGCTCTATTTCTCGTTGACGGTATTGATGTGATGGTTCAATTAATGAGCGCCGCGCCTGCTCAAAGCAATATCAATTCGTTACTTGAACAAGAATACGGAGTAAAAGTAAATTCTGATCTTATTTATGACCTTCAGTCGAATGAAACGGTAAGTTTTGGAGGAGGTCCCGTTCAGTATCTTCTCCCTTATCCATTTTGGATCAGATCCGTAAGATCTTCAGGAATCTCACCCATAACATCAAATGTCAATAATATCACTTTCCCTTGGGCAAGCAGTATTACAGTAAATAAGAATACTGATGCCATCACGGAATTACTTTCCACAACCGAGGCAGGCGGAACTCAGACGGGACAAATCAATATTTCACCGGAACAAAAATTTATGAAAGAAGATCTTAAACAACAACTTCTGGCAGTCGCAGCCACAATTGACAGCGAAAAAGCAAAATCACGGATTGTTGTTGTCGGAGATTCTGACTTCATTACCGACCAGTGCATCAGTAATAATGTGGAAAATCTTGCTTTCACGACAGACGCGCTTTCCTGGCTCGCGCAAGAAGACTCTCTTGCCGAGATACAGCTTAAAAACAAAACGGAAAGAAAATTGGTTTTCGAAGATAAAAATCAGCCCTCCCTCATTAAGTACGGCAACATGGCATTCGCGTTCACTGTTCCATTGCTTTTTGGAGGATGCCGTTTAATGAAACGCAAGAAAATGAAGCAAAGAAATTACGAACAATAATGGCTAACTTTACATTATGAATAAAAATATCAAGATCCTGTTTATCGTTCTCGTTGTTCTCGTCGTTGCCGCGTTCTTCCCTGCAATTAAAAAAACTATCTTTAAGGGTAAACCGGTTCAGAGAACAACCAGCGTTGATCTCAAAAATTTCACTAAAGAATCGGTTCAAAAAGTTGAGATCAAACAAAAAGAAACAACCCAAACACTTCAGTTATCTAACGGGGAATGGCAAATAAACGGGGAAAAGGCTTCGCAAAATAAAGTCGCTTTTTTCTTTGGTGATATAGCAAATACAAAGATAGTTAAACTCGCGTCTAAAAATCAAGATAACCACAAAAAATTTGATGTGGATAAGGATGAAAGCATCGTTTTAACCTTCACCAATGGAAACAAGAACGCAGTCTTCTATGTTGGAAAACAAGGCTCTCAAGCAGACACATTCTATATGCGCAAACAAGGAATTGCAAATGTCTATCTTGTCCGGAGCGCAATTTATGAGCAGCTCGCACAGAATGCATCGGATTGGAAGGAACAAAAAGAGGAAGAGGAAGATGAGTCTGCAAAATTAGAGCTGGAAAAATAATTTTTCGTAAAAATTTTTCAACAAAAAAACAGGATTACGCGACTCCTGTTTTTTTGTGCCACTATAAGATTTTAAAATAAGACTTTAAACGTCGAAACTGCGTTCGCTCCCAAAATCTTTGTTTCCATCTTGTTGAAACGGCTTGTCATTTCGAGGCCGTGCCTCACTGACTTTCAGCGTTCGCCCCTCAAACTCTTTGTCATCAAAAAGCTCGATGGCTTTTGTCGCATCCTCGTCACTTGACATCTCGATAAATCCGAATCCACGAGAACGTCCTGTCATTCTATCGGTAATAATCGCTACCGATTCGACAGCGCCGGCTTCAGAGAATGCTGTTTTAAGGGATTCTTCTGTCGTGTCATAGGAAAGACCGCCAACAAACAATTTTTTTGCCATGCAATGTTCTTTATAACTTATTTATTCTTCCCTGCCTTCTTCTTCGAATGAATGCGATCGCGCGTCACTATCATTTTGGGAACGAAAACATATTGAGAAGATATGCTTATTATAAACAAAGTATCATAAAGGTCAAGCTCTTTGTCTGCCCGGATTTACTGTTCGGTACGGGTTGGCTCGCTCCAGCACAAAGATTAAGAGAATTACCAGATAATTAGTATTTCCCAAGGTTATTTTCCTAAGATTCAATCCTGAGTACTTGGGATTGAACTTTGAAGCCGGTAACATTTTACCTGCAGCCTAATTTCTAAAAAAGAGGCGATGAGTTTTGAATGTAGTTTCAAATATAAGCTATTGACTAACTTCCATTCATTACCTAATATACAAGTTAGTTGCTTGAAAATACAATATCAGCATATTAACTGATTAAGAAATTAAAAGTGAAAGGAGCTGGGAGTCAATATGAAAGAAAAATCTTATTTTGATAGTGATCCGCTTAAAATATATTTGGGAGAAACTAAAAAATTTCGGCTTTTAACTAAAAATGAGGCGATAGAACTGGCAAAAAGAATTGAAAAAGACGATCAGGGCGCGAAGAAAAAACTTACGGAAGCTAATTTACGTCTTGTCATATCGATAGCAAGAAAATATGTCGGGATAACTCGCAAGTTGTCGTTTCTCGACCTTATTCAGGGAGGAAATGAAGGCTTACTCAGGGCTGTTGAAAAATTTGATTATCGAAAAGGCTATAAGTTTTCAACATATGCAACTTGGTGGATTCGACAAGCTATTGCGCGCACAATAACGGATTATGATCGAACCATTAGAATACCGGTAAAACCTTTGACAGAGTTTTTACAATGCCAAGCTTTACTAGAAGAAAGGTCAAACGATTCACCTGATGATAAAAAAATTGCCGCTGAAACGGTTCTGTTTGAAAAGGAGTTGGAAAGGTTTAAAGACTTTCCGTTACACGCTTTGTCTTTTCAACGTCCGATAGGTGATAATGAAGATACGTCATTCGAAGATATCACTGAAAGTCCAGGTGCTGTTTCCACTGAAGAGCAGGTAGATAGGCATATAATATCAGGAAGAATTCGCCTTATTTTAGGCGAACTATCACCTCAAGAAGAAAGAATTGTCCGGCTCCGTTTTGGTATTGGAGAACCGGATCACACCTTAGAAGAAACGAAGGAAAAAATCGGTAATATAACCAGAGAACAAGTTCGCCAGATAGAAGGTAAAGCACTTAGAAAACTACGAAAGAATAATAGACTTAAGGTGCTTTACTAATACTTATCCCCTCTTCAAAATTTTAAAGAGGGGCGCTTTTTTGGGACTGGTAACGTCCGTGATTCATTCTGACTATTATTATTTGACAACGCGAGACATTTCTATCTATAGTTATACTATATGAAATAATGAAATATTTGAAGTTCCTTTAAACAAAAAACAGACGAGGAGGATAGAAAATGTCAACAATTATTACAGATGAATATGAATATGCACCTCCGCCGTTGACCATAGGCAATGTAACAGTACCGGTTCCAATTATCCAAGGAGGTATGGGAGTCGGTATCTCTATGGCCGGGCTGGCTTCTGCCGTAGCCAGAGCCGGAGGTATAGGAGTCATTGCATCGGTCCTTATTGGTTTAAACGAAACGGATTTTCACAAAGACCCGCAAGGTGCCACTTTCCGAGCCCTGAAAAAACAGATCCGCTTAGCCAAGGAAGCTGCCCCTAATGGCATAATTGGTGTCAACATCATGGTTGCCCTTACTGACTACGAGGAAGCTGTCCGTATCGCAGCAGAGGCAGGGGCGGATCTCATCATCAGCGGAGCCGGGCTTCCTCTCGGACTCCCCGGACTCATACCGGAAGGCTGTAACACAAAGGTTGTCCCGATTGTATCTTCAGGGCGTGCCGCTAGTATCATTTGTCACAGATGGGATTTGCATTTCTCCCATCTCCCGGATGCCATTGTTGTTGAAGGTCCCAAGGCAGGAGGACACCTTGGCTTCAAAGCAGAAGATATCGATTCCCCTGAAAACTATATTGAAAACCTCACATCCCAAGTCATTGAGGCAGTAAAACCCTTTGAACAGAAAAGCGGGCAAGCTATACCGGTAATCGCGGCCGGTGGGATCTATACGGGCGAGGACATTTACAAGTTCATCCGGATGGGAGCTGCCGGCGTGCAGATGGGAACGCGTTTTGTGGCCACTCATGAATGCGATGCATCCGATAAGTTTAAGCAGGCCTACATCAGGGCGAAAGAAGAAGATGTCTCCATAATCAATAGTCCGGTAGGCATGCCCGGAAGAGCCCTTAGGTGTAAATTCATTGAGGAGGCCAAGGCAGGGAAAAAGAGACCTCGTCGATGCATATATAAGTGTCTCAAATCCTGTAATTACCCGGATACCCCTTATTGTATCGCCATGGCTCTTGTAAACGCCCAAAGAGGGATTTTTAGATCGAGCTTTGTCTTCTGCGGCTCAAACGTATGGCGGATAAACAAGATAGTCTCGGTTAGAGAACTTATGGATGAACTGGTACATGGCTATATGAAAACTGCCATAGAAACTGCCATGTAAAAAAGTAAAAAATAATGTAAACTTTTAAATTCCCCGTTGATATAATTATTTTCGACGGGGGGTTTTATTTTCCGCGCTGGCGCAGAGCGCAATGATCAATTTGCGAATTCAGCGCTGGTCCAGATTTGCCGCCAAATACTTTTTGTTTAAATCTTTTGTTTTTATTGGCACTGTTCTTTTTATAACAAAAACGGAGGTTCTTATTCAAGAACCTCCTGCATGTTTCGTCTATGTACTTTTCTTCGTTGATCTGTCAATCATCCGTTTTACGTCTTCCCGCACAGCGTTGATAATTTCTTCTCCTGTAAGATTTTCATAGAGTTCTGAAACCCAATCAGCCTTAATCATTCTTTTTGGATCTTTGCAGACTTCCATTTTGCATCCCTCCTTTCAATATTCTTTTTTGATAAATTTCATTGCCAATTCTTTTTTCTTCTCAAGGCTTCCTTCCGTGTATTCAACCTTGTGAAATAAAATATCCCAGCCGAGAATACCGATAAATCTTGAAGCAAGAACAAGTTTAACCTCTTCATGATCCTCTTGCGGTAAATACTTTTGAACCCACTGAGGAATCAGGTTGAACATTTCTTCTTCTTTAGAAGATTTTAAAAACATGAAATCCAATGCTCTTAGAAAATCATAATAATTTTTTCCAGCGCGAGGAACAATATGAAGATCCAGCAAATAAATATCGTCGCCGGAAACTATGACGTGATCACCAATGATGTTACCGTGGAACCATCCAAAAAGATCCTCGCCCTTTTGCTTTATGATCCGTTCAAATTCATCGGCAATATCTTTAATCTCCTGATATTCCATTAAACCCGCGTTAATGATCGAACCGCCCCAAAGAAGTAACCTTGAAAATATCCAGCGTTTTCCGTCTTCGAAGAGATTGCCCGGATTCTCAGTTTCTAAAATCTTTGCGGTTACCTTTTGATAATCATCAGTAATTTTTTTGCTCACTTCCGCGCACCATTGAGGTTTTCTGTCAATAAGCTCATTGAGAGATTGTCCCTGAATATCTTCAAGAAGTATCCAGTCTTCGCCTTGTTTGATAATGGTTGGGACTTTAAAGCACAGCTGGCTTTCAATCAGCTTGGCAGTTTTGAGAAGCTGAACTTGAAAAGGCTCAATTCCGCCAGTTTTAAGAATAAGACTATTTCCACCGGTATCCTTTACTCGAATAACAGCAGCTTTGTTTCTAAAAGATCCCGCCTCGGTAAAAGTTAAATCGTTCTCTTCCAAAACTTGCTCAAGATTGACTTCGGATTTATATTTTGTCTCCTTTTTTTTGACTGCCATTTTCGTGATAAGTTTATTGATAACTATAAATAAACATCCATTTCTTAATCCTGCTCTAACTATAGCATCTGATATATTCATTTTCAACTCCTTCAATTTTCGGTTATCGCCGAATTTACAAAGAACCCGCTTAAGACCCTGCCTCGAAAGAACCGCTTTATTAGGTTTTTAGCACAAAAACCGCTGACGCGCAACAACCCTGTGCTAGTTCAAACTTATCTGCCCGCTGTACTGGAGAACAACTGCGCTGGTCCGTATTTGCCTGTCCGCCATATTGGAGGGCTTGCCCGCCGTACTGGAGAGCCTGCCCGCCGTACTGGAGGGTAATGCGGACTTTTTGTATTGAAACTAATGAATCCCGAATGCTCGGGACTCGGGATAACAAAAAAGCGGCAATATCGCAAATAACCAATAACGCTCTAATTTCTAACAAATAAGATCTGTAGAGAGAACCCGGATATCTTTATTTCGAATGAAGCTGCCTAATTCTTTTTATTTTTGATTATTTTCACTCTTCTATTTTTAATGCTTTACCCTTCACTATGGCATGGGCAATTTTCTTTCTACTTGAAGATAGAATTCTCTGGAAAGTGCTTTGAGAAGTGTCCATTTTCCGCGCGGCAGCCACTTGCTCCAGCCCGTCATGATCTTTCAGTTTTATCGCTTCCAGTTCTTCCTTGGTCAAAATAACTTCTTCCAATTTAACCATTGGAACTCCTCGCGGCTTATAATAGTAAACCTTGGGATTAAAACGTAAGCGTTTGCAAAGTCTTGGCCGTGCCATAAAATTGTTATAGGGGATTATTGCCAAACTAGTTTCCTGCTCGCCTCGCTTACCGCCTGCCTGCCCTGCCTGCCGGCAGGCAGGCGGCAGGCAGGGCAGATAAGCGTTGGTTCCCCGAGTACTTGGGACAAAATTTTTGGTAGCGCCTGTCTGCCGATGAGGCAGAGAGTTAGTTTGGAAACAGTCTCTGTATGTTATTCATCCAAATTTTGCCAAAACAACCCGCTCCTTCACTATTGGAGGAGTAAGGCTGTTTCCAGCAATGGAACCTATTCTTCCATTTCACTCAGCTCTTCTTCTATCTCCTTCAAATTTTCCTTGAGACACTGAGCTTCATCCTTAAGCATTTCCTTTTTATCTTTTTCATTCATCCCTTGAAATCCCCTTAGTCTTGTTCTATATCCTCTGCCCAAACCGTATCCTTCGCGGCAAGGGCCCATTCCACGTCCGGTTTTCGATCCCATTCCCATAGGACCGGTTCTGTCTCTTTGCGGCATATTTACCACCTCCTTTCTTTATTATATCGTTATATTATGAATATATACCTATAATGTACTACCGTCAAGCCTCTGAGAATATTTCAAAAATTTATAAGGGATTGTTTTCAAGCTAGCTTCCTGTCCCGCTGTTCGCGAAGAGACGGAAGTCTCCGATCCCTAAAACAAAAAGCTTCCAGCGCAAAATTACGCGCCGAAAGCTTTACTCTGTGTTTCCGTCCATTTCGCTACTTCTTGGACA
The DNA here is from genome assembly GCA_034658815.1 of Patescibacteria group bacterium. Taxonomy (GTDB): domain Bacteria; phylum Patescibacteriota; class Minisyncoccia; order Moranbacterales; family DUUL01; genus DAOUPS01. Next base: position 21,350 of record JAYEFY010000008.1, on the reverse strand, counting down.
GCTCTCAATTCCTGGCATGCGAAATCTAACATTGCCTCTCTTTCTCTTTCTTTTTCTCCTGCTGGCACCATGTTCCAAAACCTCGACCCCATCAAGATTTCTCGGAATTCTTCTCTAAATTCACTCATTTTCTCACCTCTTATACTTTTCTCTTTTGTTTTGTTTTTTTGTTTTTATCCTAAAGAACTTTTTGATAGATCGTGAATGGTTCTTATTTAAATTATAGTCTTTTAAAAAAATTGTTAAGAACCGGCCTGTGGATAACTTTTTGCACCTATTTATAATTTTCTGCGCTGGTCCGAGTTATCCTCCAGTACGGCAGACAGATCCTCCAATACGGCGGACAGGCTCTCCAATACGGCGGACAGGCAAATACGGATCAAAATCTCCTAACCGTAAAAAGCATTTATAACACCAAAAAGTGTGCGAGCCGCAATACAAAAAAGCGAAAACTTGATAAATTATAAGTTATCTGGATTCTTAAATTAATCTTTCCCGTGTACTTCCTGACAATTCAAATAAATAGCGTACACCACCAGCGTTATGGCTACTAATATCCATTGGGTTCCCGCTAGCCAAAGATCAACTTGAAAAAAGGAAACGGCTGCCGCCAAAACAAGCGCTACCAGGGATAGCCAAAATAAACCGCTGGCTAGACCTTTTATATTTTTCATTGCTAATCCACCTCCCTTCTAATTTTTATTTTATGGGATTGTTCCCGAACACGCTTTCCTGCCTACCGGCAGGCAGGTGTTAACGAAAAATCAGAATTTCAAGATAAATTTTTCAAACAATTTTTGGAGCTTTAGTTTTAACTAAGGCAAGAAAATTTTTGATAAATTTAACTGAAATTATGGTTTTGCAGTAAAAATGGTGTTCGGGAATAGTCCCTTAACTTTCTCTTTCTTTTATTATACAAAAAATAGAAAAAATTAGCCAGAAAAAGAGGATATAATCAAACCAGTTTACTCAACCACCGCTAAACTAAAAATACTTTCCGTATTTTACGGGATCATAATAACACCAAGGATTTGGATATTCATCCGGATCCAGACAGCACTCCATGTCCAAATGTTTATGCTTAGTTTTCTTGCTTTTTTTGGGCTTGTCATTTTTCTTGGCGCAAACCATGCGGCCATTTTCTATTTTGTATTGCACCGGTTTTGGGGCGGTAATTTTCGGTTTCGACGGCGGTCTTTTGATGTCGATAAGATCCAAAGTTGAAGCAGAAACAAAAAATTGAGGAAAATCATCACCGATTATTTGAAGCGGATCTTCAAATTCCCGGTTTTCATTTTTTGTTTTGGCAACAAAATTTAAAATATACCCGTCGCGAGCAAGGGAAAAGAACATGGCCGGATGATAGCATTTATCGGTTATGGAGATATGAATTTTTTCCGCCGGATGATCCCACGGCTCGACCGCACTGACTTTGACATTTTGACATTCAAGACTCTCTTTGAGTTCTTCATTTTTGAGCAAATGAAATTCTTCAGTATCAAAAATCTCTTTGGCTTTTTTAACATTATAGACAACTACATCAAATCCGATAAATATTTCATTGTCTGCCAATTGTTGTTTGCGAAATTTGTAGCGATATTCCCATTTTGAACCTCGAATGGCACCTTGGCTGGTCGGATATATCCAAGTCTCCGGATACTTGACCTTGAAGCCATACCATGTGTTTTGAAATGTTTTCCAATCAGAAGTGTCAGTACTTGAAAGCGCAAGCTCAATTTGATCCGCATCTTTCAAAGAGCGCTCTTCTTTGTTATCCATATTCTCTTTCATATTCTCTTTTATATTTCCCTTGGCTATTTTTTGAGATTTGCCATAGCGGTTCATGGCAACAAACCAAACACAAGATGAATAGGCAACAATCAAGATGACAACAATTACAGCGCCTCTGCTAAAATTGATTCTGTGAAACAACCTGCCGTAAAGCATGTCTACTTGCTTCTTTGATCTTTTCTGTTTTCTTGTCTTTTTATTTTTTTCCACCGATATATTTTTTACCAACTGACCGTATTATACCATTCTATTTTAGCACCCTCAATAATATTATCCTCGTTGCTGCAAAAATTGTCCTTTGTTTAGTACCGTTACACGTTAGTTTCGTGGGAAAGGAGATTAAGAAAAGAGTTACATTATGGGAAATAAAAAATATAGAGAGACAAGAATCTGTCTCTCTATAAAACTCTTTTCTGAAGCTCTATATTATTTCTATGCCTTTTCGTCAATAAACCAACCACTGCGTGCAGAATAAGACAATTAACAGGGTAAACCAAGTCCTGATATTGGCTCTGCCAACGCAAGATAACTACAATAATACTGAGTATGTACGCGGAACTCCACATAAACCATGGCAAGGCTCGTTCCTTTAGCGAGTTATTCCAAACACCTCGATATGTCGGCACAAAGGAAACTGCAATTGAAAACTGAAGAATTAAGTTGGCATAAGTAGCAGATTTGTAATACCACCATACCAGACTAGAAATTATCCCAATGCCCAGTGCTAACCCATCCCAAGGGTCAATTTTTGATAATTTCCCTTTATAGAGTGCAAAGAGAAAAGTTAGAATGCAGGCGATAGAACTTGCCAGAGGTAAAATGCTTTTTACCCAATCATCGCTCATGACAGCATAACTCGAAACATTGAGAACTGTCAGAAAGACCCACAGTATCCAAGTAGCCAAATTAGGCTGAGAAATCCCCTTAAGCATCTGTCTATTATAGAGAGCAAATACTAAGATGTGCAGGAGACCAGCCAATACACCTAGCGCTATCGCTATATCCATTTATTCTGCCCTCTTTTAGGTAGGCTATTTTTGTCAAAAAAACTACTTCGGATCAGTTTAGCATAATTGCTTTAATAGGGGTGTCCAATATGTATCTCATCTTATTCAGGTTCTGCACACAGAATGTAGCGCTAGAATATATTCGCAATGCGATCCAGTTTTGTTTACTTATTTAAACTTATCCGCTGTTAAACTAAAACCAAGTTATCCTCCAATACGGCGGGCGGGCAAATACGGATTAGCGCCTAAGCTGTTGTCAAACAAAAGGCCCGAGTTTGTAACTCGGACCAGCGCAAGGTAATATTTATCGATGGAATTTTGCAAAGCGTTTCACTTCCAATCAATGAGCTATCGGAAGCCCGAATCCAGTTGCAGTGTCATCTCCCGGTGCGTGCAAGTCATGGTTTTTTGCTAGCTTTTGTAGATTTGCTCTTGTTGTTGCTGCATCTGTATCCCATAACTTAGCCGCTAACCCTGCCACATGCGGCGTTGCCATGGATGTTCCGGAAATTGTATTATAACAGCCGTCTTTCCATGTTGATTCTACATCAACTCCAGGTGCTCCAAATTCCACTTCTTTTTCTTCTATTATGTAATCTCCGTCATTTACTCCCCTGGATGAGCTATTCGATACCTTCTCCTCTGAATCAATTGATCCAACTGCTATCACCTTCACATAAGCTCCCGGGTAATCAATGCTTCCGTCCGCGGAACCATCATTTCCTGCCGCCGCGACTATCAAAACACCCTCATCTACTGCATAATCAATCGCGCCTTTAATTAAAGAACTTTGGGTGTCTCCGCCCAAACTCATTGAGATTATGTTAGCGTTGTTGTCCGCCGCGTATCTAATCCCGGCCGCAATATCATCGCACCAGCAGAATCCCGAACTTCCGCACACCTTTATTGCCATCAACCCTGCTTCTGGCGCTACTCCGTAAATTCCTTGGCCGTCATTGCCACTGTTGGCTGCTATTGTTCCAGCAATATGAGTACCGTGGCCATTGCCATCTCGGCAGCCATTCTTGATTCCCCTTTTTGTAGCATCTTTGCATAATCTTACATCTAAATCCAAATGGTCCTTATAAACTCCGGTATCCAAAACTGCAACATTAATACCTATTCCATCGGAGCCGCCGTTTACTTTTGCTATGCCCCACGGTTTCCAACCACTCGGATAACAAGTTCTTTCCGGTGGCACTGTTTCTCCAACGCACTTGCAGTTCTCGCACACATAACCTGTCGGGCACTCCAACAATTCTGGTTCCCCGCATTTCTCCCCGCCTTCTATTATGCCGTTGCCGCAAACCGGTTTTCCCGTAATTTCATAAATCTGCACCGGTTCAGTTTTAATCAGTCCCAAAGCAACTAACGCTTTTGACCGCGCGGAAACTTTCGTAGAAAAACCTTTCGGAAATTCATGATTTACCCCCAATGCCGCTTTAATGCCCGGATTATCCGTTAAAACATAAATTCTTTGGCTTTCTTGGTTGTTTGTTCTAGCCAGTGCCACTCCTGAAACCATTAAGATACCCGCGATCAATACACTTAAAATTATTTTTGCATTTTTCATAAATTTTTAAGTTAATTTTTGCTTAACCTTTAGTTCTTTTTGCAAGACGGCCACGGAGTGCATTTTTCAGGCTTTGGTTCTTCGGGATCATCCGGGGTTGAACCTGCCTTAGTAAAATTTACTGTCGCGCTTTCAGAATTGCCTGCTGCGTCAAAGGCTTTTGCTTCAATACCGTGCCATCCTGCGCTTTCTTTTCGCATTTGGATTATTGTACTGCAACTTGTGGCATTGTCGCAAGCCGTCTTTAATTTTCCATCAAAGAAAATCTCTATTTTGGCAACTGCTACATTGTCGGAAGCCTCCACTGAAACAGCTAGCCTCTCTCTTTCTGCCGCTTCGTATCCTTCGGCGGGAGTTGTTATCCAAATCTCGGGCGCAACAGTATCCTCTGTTTTGAAATTAACATGAGAAATGGTTGAGATCGGTTTTTCATTAGCATCAAGCGCTCTAACATAAAAAACATATTGAGAAAGCGGATCCAAATTACCGGTTTCGATTGAAATAGCGGAGCTTGAGATGATTCTTGTGTTTGTCTCGTTCATCCAAGCCGTTTCCCATGGCTGCGGATCATATATTGTACCAAACACTTTTTCCATGGCATATTGATATTGCGCGGCGTCGGAAAATTCTTCCCAACTGAAATTTATTGCGCCGAGTCCGACACTCGTTCCGCTAATTGGAGTTGAATTAAGCGTGGCAGAAAAACCGTGAAGGTTTGAAAGCATCCCGGGAAGGTTATCAACTTCGCTTTTAATCGCTGTCATTTTGGCATACAACTTATCTCCGGGGCAAGCGGTAGCGCCCACATCCCGATGAGCAATGACATTGTTTAAGTCTTCGTACCAAATTCCGTCATAACGAAGAAAATCGCTATTGCCTTGGACATCAATTCCCCTGCTGTCCGCCACAAACGCCAATACTTTTTTCAATCCATCCCACTGGTCTGTCGGAATTTCAAAATCAGTGAAATCTCCCATGGCTGAAACGCCAAAACTTCCGCTATTATAGCTGGCGGCATGGGCGCCTTCCATATCCAAAACCATTATTTGATCCGCGGCGGGATTACTGCGAGTCATAACATCATGCGTCCCGTATCTGCCTTCATAAATATTTCCAGAGGCATCCACCAAGGCGTTGTATCCAATATCGCCCCAATTGCGAGTGACTGCGTGATAATAATAAATAGCCCGAACAGTAGCTTTATTAGTTTCCAAGCTCGTCTCACCATTTGAGGCTGAACCGGCAGTGTGATGAATAATTATTTTTCGAGTGCCGTGGTAAGAGCGAGGCCAATCTTCGTTTCCATTTGCATTTTCCCGGTATTTTTCATCAGCGCCCCACTCTTCGCGAGGGATTACAGAAATAGCTTGTCCATTAGGAGAAGTTTTTGATATGCCTACGCTCTCGGCTACACTGCGGGGAATAAAACTCAACTTTTTGGTGGTTTGTTTGGATTCCTCTGCCGAGTTAATAAAAGTGAAAGTCAGCGCCTTTAATTTTGGAGAAATTTCTTTTCCTGGAATAAATTTTATTTTGGCCTGGGCAAAATCCGCTTTCGCTATTCCAACAAGAGCGGCAAATGTTTCATCCTCTTTTATACCGTCTTTGCCCCCGTCTCTGTCCGCTGTTGTCTTAATCCATTCACTAAAATTTTCACCATCACCACTTGTTCGTATATAAGCCGCAATTAACGCGCCATCAGCCAATTGCTCTTTCCAATGGAGGCCAATATGAGTTGCTTTAAAAGGAGCCTGGATTACCGGCGATATATACTCTCCGCTTTCATCACTTAATAAACTTGCTTCAACTCCTCCGGCTTTTTCTTCAAGTTTAATGTCCTTAAATTTTCCCTTGGCAAAATCCTGTTTCGTTTCTATTTTTTTATCAAAAGCTAAAGTTTTGTAATTTGTCTTTGCAGTAACAGTAAAAGCAAAGAAAGTTAGCCCCATAATTAAACCCGCACAGATTAACACGGCGTTAATTTTCATTATTTTCTTAAGCTTTTGTTTTGTTCCCATATACTTTTTTGTTTTTATTTTTTAAATTATGCTGGCATTGTACCATAAAAAATTACATAGAGTAAAGGCGTGCTGGTCCGAGTTTGTAACTCGGACCAGTGTAAGAATTCTGCTCCGATACCCCGCGGCTTGCCGCGGGGAGCTTCATTTAAAGTGCTCCAGTTTTTCAACATCTAAAATTTCTTTGCCGATGCGGCGCTCCACTCTTTCCATATCCTTAAGTAAACTTTTTTCTAATATTTTTTCCTGCCTGGAAAGAGACCGGCTAAACTTGGCTTTCTTAATAACGGCCAGCTCCGCTTCAACATCGCGGCGCAGTACCGCAAATCCGCGGCGAACAGCTTCTTCCACTTCTGCTACTTCCTTAATAAGTTGCTGGCTTTTTTTACGGATATGATAGCTATGGTAAATAATATAAGCGATTAGTCCGAGAACTGCCGCCAGCGCCAGCGCCATAATTCCCGCGTAAAGCGTTTCTCGGCTAATTCTTGATCCTCCGAATTGGATAGCTGTTGAGCGGACTGCTATTTTAGCTTGGGGGCTGGGAGGGCTCATCTGTTCCCCGATTTTACCCTGAACCCATAAGAGATATTCCCCGCTTGATAAAAAGGCGTCATGGCGGTAAAACCAATCCCCGCGCTTATCTGAATTTACGCTATAGCTGGATGTTTCCCCGCTTCGTAAATTTTGAAGATAAATGACCACTTTTATATCAGCAGCCTCTGCCTTGCCCGCGATGTAAAATATGTCTTCGTTGGAAATATTTTTAGAGATAGTTGTGATAAGCGGAGGATCCAGTTCGGTTTGCTGAGCCAAAGACGGATGCCCAAAAAACAGCGCGGCGCTTAAAAACAAAAGCAAAAGAATTGTTTTCCCGTATTTCTGGCGGAATTTTTTCAACTCTTCCAGTTGCTCTTTAACGCGGACTGGCAGTTTCTTTGCGGATTTATGTTTACTCAGTTTATCAAGCTGGTAATGCTTTTTTCTTAAACGCCAGGATATATAAATTAAAACGATAGCCAGTATTACTCCTATTATAGACAGCCATATCCATGATATAGTAATAGACTCTTTAATTATCAGCCCCTCTGATGCGGATATTTGCAGCAGCGGCCTAACTATTTTTAAGCGTTCTACCGCATCGCGAAAATTACCAGCCTTATCATAAACGCGGACAATAACATCGTATTCTCCCAACTCCAGTTCCGGAGCAACAAAAGGGCTTAAAGCCTCAATGAAAAACGGCTGGTTGCTGTTTCCCGCTAACGCAGCTGCTTCGCGCTGAAGCGGAACAAACTTTAATTCATAATGTTCAATACCTGACAAATTATCGGTGGTAGTAAACTTAATAACCGGCTGTTTCTCGGAAGTTTTCTTGGAAGGAAGAATGTCTATCGGAAATTCCGCCGGCGGAGTCGCGTCAATATTGACCACGAAATGGGAAACTCCGCCCCATGCTTCGTCTCTCAAGGATTTAATGTGAAAATAATGCTTGCTGTTCGCCAGATTTTTATAAATTACTTTTTCTTTCATTCCCTCTGAAACATTGTCGGGAATATCCACCGGATCATTATTAAGCACATAGCTATATCCTTCTACTTCTTGTTCATCTGCTGTCCAGGCTAAAATAACGCTTGGTTGGGAGTACCAGCGCGATTGGTCGGGATGCGTTTCAGATACAGCTATCGGGCCGTTTGGCGGAGGCAAAGAAAGATCAAATACTCCATTGCTAGTCTGCGCCAACACATTAGTTCCTTCGCCGTCATTAAGAAGTATCTTGGAATTATCCAAAAACTTCACTGCCGCGCCGCCTACCGCATTGACTCGAAAAGTTAAAGTAGTGATCAGGCCGCTGGAAGTGTTAATCCCGTTGGGAATGCCTCCCTGCAGTTCAATGGTCCCGGCCTGATTATTGAATTGGGGCTGGGTGGTCCATAAAGTAACGATTGAATTTCCGGTCATTGGAGAGACCAGCTGAAGCTTATTTGCCGGAAACTTGATAAAAATTTTCAGAGCGTTAATCTCTTTCCCTTGGGTATCCAGAAACAAAGAAACGTTAAAGGTGTTGTCCACCGAAAAAGTGCCGCTGGCGGGTGACATAGAAAGTGAAGCGGCTTGAACAGCATTCGCGCCAGCCAGCCAAACTATGGCAAGGCTGATAAAAATAACGCCGGCGCGATATAATTTATTTACGATGTTCATTCTGGCTTGCTTACTTTTGAACGGTTCTTGTAAACAAAAACAAATACTACCAGTAACGCTGTAATTATTATAGCAAAAATTGCCATATAATAGTAATGGTGTGAAAAACTATTTGTTTCCCGCGGCAATACCATCGCAATTCTCTTATTTCCCGCTTTGTCCACAGCTTTAACATACACATAGCTTTGCAAACTTTGGTCTTGCAAAAGATACGGACTTCCTGCTCCAATCCAGCTGGCACTTTCTTCGCTTGCCTGCTCAAAATCAATGAGCTTTCTTGATTCAAAGATCTCATAATGGCTAATGCCGTAGTGGATGTCCCGCGCATAGAAAGAAACAAACCATTTGCCATCAAACAGTTCTTCGTGTTGAGAAATTGCGGGAATGAAAGTTTCGGGAGCAGTGCTGTCATCCGGAATAGCGGCCGCTGGTTTTCGCGCGTCACTGATTTGTCCTATTTTCCTCGGACCAACAAGCAGCTTGATCTCGGAACTGATCGTTTCCAATTCTGTTCCTTTCCCGTCATTGAGCAAAACCCGCGCTTCCCCAACGCCAATACGCGCTAGGCCTTCCTTTTGCGCCAAAAAGTCAATAGACAAAACTAAACCTTTTGGTCCATTAAATCCTCCGGGAGCAAGGCCGGAAAAAACAATCTCACCCGCGTTTTTTATTTGCGGCGGTTCCACCCAGTAGCTTAAGATTGAATTTTCTTGAGAAATCCGCTCAAGAGAAACAGTTTCTGAAGAAAAAAAGATCTTCCCTTGGATCGTATTTATATTTTGTTCTCTTGAATCAAAAAACAACTCAAGATGAATGTTCTCGCCAAGGCCAAGGTTTTCTTCTTGCGGTCCCGCCTGCTCCAAAAAAAGTTTTGCCGCTTCGGCTCCATGAAAAGCCAAGAGGCTAAATATAGAAATCAGTGTTAAATTGAGGAATAATCTCTTGGAGAACATCATTGGATGTTAGAAATTAGGTTAATTAGGTCAATTAGATCAATTCTTCTATTCCTACTCACTACCAACTACTCACTATCCACTAATATTATCCTGTCCAGCAATAGATCAAAATGCTGAAGTCCGTCATATCCACGTCGTCGTCGTCGTTCAAGTCAATATCGCCGGGAACTTTACTTTTTTCATACCAATGAATCAAAATGGAAAAATCAACAATGTTGACCTTATTGTTATCGTCATAATCGGCTTTGTCACAGGTGTCTTCTTCGTCTTCTTCTTCATCTTCATCTTCATCTTCTTCGTCAGTGCTTTCTTCGGTAACTTCAAATTCCACCAGCCTGCTGTTGCCCGATGTGTCCGTTGCTGTTTTAACAAAAGCTTCAGCGGAATGAGTGCCGATCTGAAGATTTGACGTATCCAGCTGATAATAAAATTCTCCATCCAAGGCTGCACTCATTTGAATGACCAAATCACCGCTGTCAACATCGATTGTAACATCTCCATTCGGAACGGTATAACCCGAAAGAGTTATTGTTTCTCCCCGCACAACATTGCTGTAATCGCTTTGCAATGTTGGCGAAACCAGAATGTCTGATACAAAAACTATCACGCCTTGCGAGATGGTGACTGAAAAAGAGGATGTGCCGGATTGAACACTGTTCAAATCAACCGCATACACCCCAAATTGATAGGTGCCGGCGGGAATGTCCTCGATTGACAATTGGAAACTTCCGTTTCCAAGGCTGGTGCTGGAATCTTCGATCGAACCGCTCAATAACAAAAAAACCTGGCATGAAGGACAGGCATCTCCTGTGAAAATTATTGTATTTTCCGGTGCGACTCTGGCCGTGATTGAAACCGTGTCCTCAACAATCACCTGGGCGTGTAAAGAAACGGCGACTGCCAAGAAAAATCCAAAAAATACAATGATACGAACAAAGATAAATTTTTTGAGAGCCATGTTACCTGATCAATTTTTTATTCTTGTGTTTTTTCTTGTATTTTTTACTTTTGCGCTTTTTGCGCGCGGGCAATGATTAATTTGTTATACCTTCTCAACGTCAGCCTTCCCCCAAACAAAACTACAAGCAGGATTGACAAGATAATAGTAATTAACTGCCAAGGGATTACCCAAAAAGCAAATTGTGCGTTAGCTTTGTTGTCTTGCAGTCCATAATTCAAGCTTAAATTAGCAGAATATTTTCCTATCGCAAAAGGTGACAATTGGCTTTTGGCTTTGGCAAAAAACGATTCTGGCGGATACAGTGTGCCTTCTTTGAATTTTTTCTCAACATCTTCCGCTTCATCCCGGCCCCAACTGATGAAGAATTTTCTGACGCTTTCCGGCAGAACACTTCCCTGCTTCTTGTTGGCTGGAATTTTTTCAACTTCTTTGCCAAAGGTGTTTTTGATGACCAGCTCGCCGATCGGCTTAGTCCTGTCATTGCCGCTGTTCTCAAAACGATACATCAGATCAATTGGTAATGAATCAAAGACTGTTTTTTCAGCCAGAGAGCTGATCTCAATGATCTCGCCCTGTTCTACGATGTCCCCTCGCACTTTGAGGAAGACCAAGATACCAACCTTTGCTCCCACGGCAATTTGTCCTTTTCCAACATCTGGGGGCTTGGTGCTCCAGAAAATAGCTGCAAAATGGCCGCCCACTCCGGCATCAGTCGGAATACTGACCGTGAAAGGAATTTCTTTCCGCTCCCCGGGTTCAAGAATGATCTGGCTTTTGACGTTGATCCAAGCCGCCAGCTCCTCATCCGACTCAACAAAGTGCGGAATGCCTGTTTCCCCTTGCGCTTCAAAATTCTCAGCTGATGAAAAGAAGGTCTTGGTTTCATCCTGGTTGTTGACCAGATCAAGCGTGCTGGAAACTTTTTCTCCCGAATCCCCTTCGATCTCCAACCTCGCCGGTGAGACAATCAAGGCATCGGCTTGCTGCCATACAAAAAAACAAAAAAACAGAGACAGCAATAGCATAGCCCCAATTCCAGTTTTTTCAACCTTAGATGGCGCAAAGGTCATTTTTGAGAGTAAATTTGTTAGAATTTTGAGCGTTGTTTGTATTTCATTTCCCGGTTGCCATCCTAGTTTGTCATTCTGAACGGAGTGAAGAATCCCTTCGCTATAAATCATAGACTATCAACTGTAAAGAGATCTTTCGCTGCGCTCAAGATGACAAAACAACAAATGAAGTCAAGAATAACGTCATGAAATCCAATAGTATAATAATTTTCTCCTATAAATATATTATATGATACAACACTTCACGAAACAATGCTTGTGAAGTGTCGTTATTAATATATATTTCGCCTGTGCCAAAGAGTTTAATTTCAACGCTTTGTTAGAAAGTCGCAGTTGCAATATAAGTGATATCGGTTTCATAGTCACCCGCTTCAGTCAAAGCAACAATGTTCGCCAAATACGAAACGCTTATGGTTTCAGTGGCGGTTGGTACAATCTCAGATACCAAAGTGGTGGTTGTGCTGGTTTCCCAATCCCAATTGGGAGTTGCGGTTCTCTCGTAACCGGTAGCGATCCCTGCATTGCCATTAGTACTTGCGCTGATACCGAATTCTTCCGAGGCACCGGCCGGATTCCCATCTCCATCCCCAGTAATACCGGTTGTGCCGTCAATTGTGTCTGATGCTCCGCTGGTTAAGAGTGCCCCATTATAGGTAACTGCCCAACCTCCCGAAGCATTGGTGCCGACTTCCAGTGTATGTGCCACATCAGGCAGTGCTGGTGAGGCATCGGTGCCGTTCGCGTCAGCAGTGGCCCAGCGTCCGGTGGATGCTGATAAGCTGCCGAATCCAATCTCTGTATCATTGATCACAAAACTGAGTGTTTCACCCACGGTTGCCGTTACATTTACCGAGTCATCGGCTATGATCTGCACCAGCAGATTGCCATCGTCACCGTTGCTGCCTGCAATAGCTATGGTTTTAGTCCCGGCAGTGTCGTTGGTGATCTGGTGCGTTCCGGTAACGGCATTAAAAGTGGCATGCGTACCGATCTCAATGGTTACCGTATGGGAAGCCGCGATAGTGCCAGTACAAGAGGTTAGCGTCAAAATATCTGATGCCATGGCTGCGCCCCAAGTAGTGCCCGAACAAGTGCCTAATAATTCCAAGTTTGTGCCATTATCTTCAAAGTCTATATCAGCAACAACTATTGTTGATGTATCAAATCCTGCAGGAAAGGTTATTGTGATATCCTCACCTGCTGCCACTCCGCCTCCAGTGGCAGACAGGGTGAACTCGATAGTGTGGTTCGCAGCAACGCTGGCTTCCAGCCTGCTCATGATGTCTGACTTGGAAGTCAAAGCGTCAGCCTTCGCGGTTTTGACCAAAGCCAGTCCGCTCATGGCAAGCGCCACCAGCACGATCAGCCAGCTGTGCAGTCCAATTCGCAACATTTTTTTTATTTTTTTCTTCATTTTCTTTTGGGAAACAATAACCGCTCACTAAGCGAATTAATGAGACTGTCTGTTTCTATTTACCTCTTAAATTTTAATTTTTTATTTTTACTTATAACTGCACTAATTATATCAAGTCCCGAAATACTGTCAACGTTTTTATGCACTTTTTTGCATCAATTTTTTTTCAACCTCTTTTTTGGGCTTATTTTAGCCTTTTTTTAAACTTGCGCTTTTCCGGCCTTTCGCCGCTTTTTGTACACTTTTTTACCCCCTCTCATTTTACTCCATATTGCTAACTCCTTTTCAATTCCCTCCCTTAAGATAAGGGAGGGCTAGGGTGGGTTAAGCACCTTAATTATCCAATCCCAATTCCTCTCTAATTTTAAATAAAACTCCTTCAATGTTATTAAAAACCTCTACATTCCAAAATCTGATTATCTTTATATTTTTGTTCTTCAGATATTCTTCTTTTGTCTTGTCTTTTTCTTTTGTATCTTTTGCATGTTGCCCACCATCAATTTCTATCGCCAGTCTTTTTTCTGCACAATAAAAATCGACAACGAAATTTCCAACACTATATTGCCTTAGAAATCTAAATCCTCCAACTTGTTTTCTTCTCAGATATTTCCATAACTCTCTTTCCGCATCTGTTTGATTCCGGCGCAATTTTCTTCGTACACCTTTTAATTCTTTTTTATTATAAATAAAGTTCATGTCTTTTCTAACTCCCCTTGATCCCCTCTTGCTCCAAGAGGGGAAACTCTCTTTATTTTTTTCTTGTGACAACTTTTCTCTTGGCAACCTTTCTTTTCGTGGTTTTTCTTTTATTCTTAACTTTTCTTTTCTTGGGAGCGATTTTCCGTCTGACAACTTTTTTTCTGACTGTTTTTTTTAGCTGGAGGTTTTCTTTTGGTTTTCTTTTCTGAGATGGTTTTTTTGGCAACTTTCTTTTTAGTATTCTTTCTGCCTGCAGTTTTTCTTTTTTGCTGTTTTGTTTTCAATGGACCTTTTTTGGTTCTTTTTTGTCCAGCGCTTGCTGTGCTTTTTCGCGCGCTTTTTTTGGCAGGGCTTTTTCTTGCCACAGCCCTCCTTTTTGTTATTTTTCTCTTTCTTGGTTTTGCGGTTCTTGAACTTCTCTTGGTCTTTCTTTGGTTTGTTTTCTTGTCTTCTTTTTTTGAGGCTTTTTTTCTCGCCGGTTTTCTGGTTACAGTTTTTCTTATTTGTTGTTTTGCCCTTGGAGAACCTTTTCGTGTTCTTTTTGTTACGGTTTCTCTGACAGCTTTTTTTGTAGTTTTTCGTCCAGAGGACGATCCCCCCTTGGGGGACTTTTTCGCTTTTTTGTTCGCCGGTTTTCTTCTTGTTTTTCCATGAGAAGATACAAGCGTTTCCTCTCCAGTTGTTTTGATTCCAACATCGTCCCGTGTTTTTTTCTCGGCCTTTCTGATAATCCTAAATGAGTGTTTTTTGAATTTTGGTTTTAGTTTCACCCTGTTAAATAGCTTCGCACCCCGCTTTTGCGGGGATTTAACGGGGTAAACCTTTTTTCGCCTACTTCTCACGATCCAAACAGGCGCGACGATGCAAGCGATTGCCAACAAAAACAATACCGCCATCTTCCAGGAAAAAACAATAATCCATTGCTGCTGCTGTTTTGTGAAGCCCTGCTCTTCTTCAATTTTGAGGTCGGCCTGCATGAAACCAAAGCTGCCTTCTTTGCCTAAATATTCTTCTTTTCTATCTTGACCACCCTCTTGCTTGTCTTTTTTTGCGGCGCCTTTGACCAAGATCTCCCGTGTCATGCCCGGAAGAATTGTCACCGGCTGAACCTCAAGTTCATTTTCCAGCTTCCATCCCACGCCTGAAAGCTTGATACTGCCTGATAGTTTTTTGTGGTACGGATCGTTATTCTTTATCTTTACCAGAAATGTCGGCTGCTCTGACTTGATCACATTGATCTGTTCATCATCAGAGATAAAAGGTTGGGCTAAAAAATTTGCAATTTTCTCCGCTCCCTTAAGATGATGCTGATCCAAGACTGAGTATTCTAGCAATGTCAGGGCCTCCTCGGCTTCTTCTCCTCCGGCAACTTTCAGCATGAACAACACTCCCATACTTGGAACAATTTGCACCCGGCTTTCATTGAAATAGAGAGTGGAAATGTCAGCTTCGAAAAGAGCCATCGCATAATAGCCTTGCGGCTCGGCATCATCCGGAATATGAACAGAAAAGTTGATTGCTTCTTTTTGCCCCGGATCAACAACAAAGTCTTCTTTTTCAAATTCGATCCAATCACTTGGCGTTTGCTGATCTTCATTCCTCTCAAGCATCATCATCTCACCGGTCAGCTCTTTCGCTCCAAATTCAACCATTTTCAGCGTAAAAGGAACTGCCACTTCTCCTTGGTTATAGACCTTTATTCTGTCGCTCTTTTCTTCTCCCGGTTCAACTGTCAGATCAAAAGTGTGCGGAACTATTGAAATCGCGGGACCCATGTTTTGGGCTTGACAATTTTCCACCCAAAAACAAAAAAAACTGGCTATTAACAGCCCAAAAAAAATATTTCTGCTTTGTTTATAAAATTTGAATATCATTTTTACCATTTTATCTCTGTCATTCAGAATGACAGTAGCATCTAATAAGTCGGCGCAACCACATAATATATGGAGGTTTGATAAGTTCCCGAGTTCTGAATCCCACTGGCTGCAATACGGTAGGTGATGATGTTTGCCTGCGCGGAGCTTGATCCGGTGCGGTCCGCCACCGGGTCTCCGAAGCCTGTTTCAATAAACCCCGCGAACTTGGAGCCGGAAAATCTATCCACTGCACCTTCTCCCTCTTGCAGATCATAGTCATTGGTGGAATATCCAAACCCGAACGACCCCCCGCTCCAAGTTGTCGGAATTTCATTGCTTCCACCCCAGTCCGAGATCGCGGCGGTGCCGCATAAAGCCGCGTTGGAGCAAGTCATATCTTGCTCAGCTCTGGCATAGATCACATAACCATGGCTAGCTGAAGTTGTCACCGTCAGCGTGTTGGTCAAATCCGTTGGATTGGCTCCCGGAGTGAGCACTCCAAAATCGCGAGAAAAAGTGTCTATGGAGAAGCTGATCGCTTCCAGCATTCCCGCGTGCCATGAACCGTTTGTCGGCGGCTCGTTTACCGTTGACAAAGGCGTATTCATTGTTCCAATTGTTGAGCGATACCAAACTACTCCGATCTCATCGTCATCCGTGCTGTCATCACTGCACGCGGTTGTTGAGCCTGCCCGGCAGGATGTGAGATAGTTCTCGCCATGATCATCATAATAATCATACTCGCCATAACTATCCACCCAGGTGATCTGTTCATTATACCTATATATAGTACATCCTACTCCCGGACAGTTTGTGTGGTCAGTCATGCTAAACTCACGGATCCTGATCGCGCCGGGGTCATTCGGTTGTGGATTGTCGCCATTCACCGCGGTAGTCCCAGTTGTTTGTGACGCGGCAGCACTCCCCCAATTGGCTCCGCTGTGTTTCCAAACTGTTGCATTGCTTCCGGCTTCGGAAAAAGTGATGTCATTGTCACCGGTATCAACGTCAGTTGAGGTATTGGCGGCATCCGTTACATGAGTTCCCAGATACCAATCCTGATTGAAAGTTCCCCCGGCGGTTACCGACAAAGTGTCCGTTTTTACGTTCAGAAATGTTGCTGTTCCATCTTGCACTGTGGTCTGGTTGAGCGCGGTGGAAGCGCCGTCTTGGTATAGCCATTCGCCGTTTGTTCCATTGAACAAGATATTATGGAAAGCTGAACCGCCGTCGCTGATCGTTTCGCCTGCGTCAGTAGAGTTAAAAGTCACAGTCGCGCCGCTGGGAGTGAATGTTCCCGAGTTAGCCCAGCTGCCGCCTACCGTGAAAGTCCCGGTTCCGGAAGCGGTCAGAGTCCCGTTTGTTGAAATGGCCACGTCGCCGCTGACATTCAAGGTGGGATGATGAGTGTCACCTGTTACTGTTACCGAGTTAACGCCATTTCCCACGGTTAAGTTGCCGCTTACTGCCAAGGTTTGTGAGACGGCTGTTCCCAAAGTAAATGTCGGTCCCGCGCCGCCGGAAGGAGCCAGTTCCAAATGATAATAAGTTTCTTCCTCAATTTCTGTTGCCGTTGTTCCGGTAAATTTAACGGTTGAATTTGTTCCTTCAGCCAGTCCGGAAGCATTATTCACAATGAATGGGCGTGATCCCGCCGTGCCTGAACCGGAAATGGTTAGCACGTGGCCGGAATCGCCCAGCCCGAGCACGTCATCGGCGCCTACCGTGACACTGGTGGCCTGCACTGACGAATTCAGATTGACTGTTTTTGCCGCGCCGTCAATCGTCACGGCGCCCAAGTCATCAATTGTTGCCGTGTTGCTCCAAGTTACCGGAGAAGTTGATCCGTCAAAAGTGAATGTTCCGCTTCCACTAGAGAAATCGCCACCGGCATTGATCGCCAGGATTCCTTCCAGTGCAATGTTATTGGTTCCCTGTCCCAGCGTTCCATAGTCAATTGTCAAGTCTCCATCCACATCCAAAACCGAGCCTAAATTCCAAGTGGCCGTTCCCGATCCGCTTCCCAAGACCAAATCATTGAAATCATCAGTGGTGGCTCCGGTTGAATTAATAGCTTCCGTTCCGGAAGTGGCGTCAAAAGTGGCTGTAGAGCTGGCGGCGGTGAATGTTCCCGAATTGACCCAGCTGCCGGAAACCGTTATTGCTTCAGAGCCGGTTGCGGTATAGATTCCCAGTATCTCAATGTCATCCACTGTCACATTGCCGCCGGGAGTGAAGTTGTCTCCCGCCCAAATATAGAGCTCGTGGCCATCGTTGACAGTGAGAAGATCCGGAGTGCCGTTGTCGGCAGTGAATTGGATATCGGTATCATTGCCGGAATCAAAATAATCCAAATTGTCAATGGTCATCGGTCCGCCGTCCTCGTGGCGAATAATCACATGATCTTGGTATAAATTGGCGGTGATGCCGGAAGTGGTGTCAGCTGCTTTGGTAACCGCGGTGGCATAGACTGACCCGACTCCGTCTTCGTTGACGAAAATAGCCACTACATCGCTGGCACTGCCAATCGGCACGCCTGTGACACTGAATGCTCCCGTGTCCTGGGTGCATTCGGCGGTGTAGCTGCCCGCTCCATTTACCCGCACATCAACCGTCAGATTGCCGGTGGTTGAACACAGATAGGGGCTTCCCCCTTCATTAGTATAAATGATTCCGTCAACGGTTATCCCCGCAACCGAGTCATCCCACTTGAGCATTCCAGGATCGGCTTCGTTGGCATCGTTTTTCCCGTCGTAAGATTCACCGGCTAAAGCGCCGGTGTGCGCGTCAAAATCCCAATAACCCGTATCCTCGGCATCGCTTCGGTTAACATTGAAATTCGCGCCTCCCGTATTGCCGAAATTGGCTCCTGTGATCGTTTTTGTCACAGAGCCGATCACGGTTGTATCAACATAAATATAAGCGTCAGTTGCATCACTATCAACTAAATTGTCAAAATCGGTGTAATTTAGCGAAGTGACGGCAGATCCCGATTGAATATCAATCCCCTTATTGCCCTTCAGATGATCAAAGCTGGCATACTGAAAATCAATTGTTCCGCCGGGTGAGCCGGTGTAGTTAACGATGTTGTATCCGCCCGATGATTGCCAGTCAACCACAGTCACGTGGCCGGAAACTCCGACGGCTTCCAGAGTTTCACCCGCGTCAATCGTCACCGACGCTGACGAGGCCAGCTTTACGGCACAATCTCTCGGCGAGCCGGAAATATCCGCGCTGTCAAAATCATCATTGTAATTCCAATAATCCGTCCCGTTAGTGTGATAGTCGCCCCAGATATCCAACTCTCCGTTATTAGCATCATGATCCATAGAATAAAGCGAGGCGCCGGAATCAATCGTGTATAAAGAGGCTGAAGACTGCCACATTCTAATATCGTCGTCTGTTCCCACATGCAGAGTGCTATATGTTTCTTCTGCTTGAGTTTTTGAACCGATGGTCTGCGAAGTTCCATTGAGATAGAGTGTCGCCGAGGTCCAGGTGGTGTTGGAAAATTCCGCGTTTGCACAATTATAGGTGCCATTAACCTCGACGGTGACAGAATTGACCGTGAAGCCGGAAGCAGCCGTGTCGGTAATGGTGAAATTATGGGTGGCCGTGAGATTATTAGTTTGGATGGTCCAGCCTCCCGCAGAATTATTAAATTGAATATCATAGAAATCTTTGAGCGCGCCCGTTCCCCCGCTGTCAATCGTTTCTTCCGTATCACCCGAATCAAACAGCACCAATCCCGACCGGGCAGTAAATTCATCAGCATTTGACCAGGAACCGCCCACGGTGATCTGGTTGTTTTCCGTGTCAACAACATCCAACGCCCCGGAAGTGATGGTCACGTCATTATCCACATCCAACGGATCCTGGACTTGAATGATGATGCTGGCTCCTCCATTAATAACCAGATTATATAGAGAAAAAGATCCGTTAGTGATCAGGGTATTCGTTCCGGAGAGATCATCAAACTCAACCGTGGATTGGTCCTGAACCAAAGTGGCGCCGGAATTGACATTGAAATCTTCGGCGGTGTTTATATAAGTCTCATCAGTTTCCACATCATCAGTGCAATCCAATGTGCCATTAACTTCTATTCCGCCATTGCCAATATCCAGATCATAGCCATTGGTATTTAAAATGTCCCCGGCGCTGATTGTTAAACTATTGGCTTTAAGATCCGATGAAAGATCGGTTGCCGCCGGAGACGCGCCGATCTGAAGCTCGCCCATATCTTGCCTGGAACCGGGATCGTTTTTATCCCAAAAAACTGTTGGTAATCCAGCCGAGCCTCCATCCAGAATCAAAGTTCCGCTTCCGGCTGCCCAAGTGCCGCCGGATTCAATCGTGAAATCGCCATCTGTTGTTCCGTCCGTTCCTACGGTGATATTCTGCGTCCCGCCGGTAAAAGTCCCGCTGTTATTGATAAGCAAATCTCCGTTTATATCCAAAATTGGATTGTTAGTCGCCGCCGTTACCGAAACACCGTTAGTTCCATTTCCGATAGTCAGATTTTGAGTGGTAATCGTTTGCGATCCGGCCGTAGCCAGAGTATAAGTCGGAGTGGTTCCGCCGGAAGGTGCCAGTTCCAAATGATAGTAAGTTTCATCCTCAATACTGCTGTCCGAAGTTCCTGTAAATTTTACGGTGGAATTGGCGCCTTCGTTTAAGATTCCGCCGTTCATATATAAGGGCCGGCTAGTTCCGGTTCCGGAGCCGGTCAGGGTGAAAACATAGCCGGAGGAGCCGAGATTGAGAGTCGTTCCCGTATTCACCGTCGATTGACCGCTCACTGTTAAACTAATAACCAAAGTCGCAGCCGCAGTTCCGCTTAATGTGAGATCACCGGCAATAGAAGTTGTGCCGGTCTGCAGGGTCTTTGTTCCGCTTCCGCTAAGAGTGAGATGATGATAGTTGTTTGAATGGACTGTCTGGGCGGCGCCGGTGTAATTGGCGGTATTGCCGGAATTCGTGGCGGTCATCGTGGTAATGCCCGAAGTTCCGCCGATATTAAGAGTGGCGTTGGCCGCCTGGGTTAGCCCGCCTGTTCCGGAAAGAGCCGCGCCCACCGTCAAGGCATTGTTGTTGGTGAGAGTTACTCCGGTAACGGTGACATTGGAAATAGAGAATGTGCCGGTAAGAGCCTGGGCGTTCGTATCAAAGGTATGCACGCCCGAACCGGCTGTGAATGTATTGTTGTTAGTGATACCTCCCTGAAACGTAACAGCCGAATTGCCGGAATTGTTCCAAGTGGCGCCGCTGGCCACGGTCACCAGTCCGGCAAAAGTCTTTGTTCCTGCAGCGGAAGAGACGACCAAGCTGCCGCTCGTTCCGCCGCCGACGGTAGTTGTTCCGGTCACAGTCAGATCGTATCCGGCCGCTGTGAAAGTGGAACCATCGCCAATGGAAAGAGTGCCGCCGATATTGGTGGCGATGCCTGTAGCGGCATTGGCGGTATTGGCAGTGGTAACATTGTTAAAAGTTGTAGTGGCTGATCCGCCGATGGTCTGGCCCGCACTGCCGTTGAAATTGACCGTGCTTCCGGTACCCGTGAACGTCCCCCCGTTATTCGTCCAGTCACCGGCCACATTGTGGGTGTATGATCCGGCGGTAAATGAGGTTCCGGCTCCCAGAGCCGCTGTGCCACTGATAGTAAGCCCTATTACACCTGTCGCAGCCGCAGTTCCGCTTAATGTGAGATCACCGGCAATAGAAGTTGTGCCGGTCTGCAGGGTCTTTGTTCCGCTTCCGCTAAGAGTGAGATGATGATAGTTGTTTGAATGGACTGTCTGGGCGG
>JAYEFY010000007.1:0-5092 GCA_034658815.1 Patescibacteria group bacterium | reverse complement strand
CGTCGAGGGCATCAATAATGCTTTGAGAGTAACAATACGCGTCGCTTTTGGATACAGGAATTTCGTTAACTTCAAACTCCGGGTACTCGCAGAATTCGGCGCTTTTCACGCTAATCCGCGATGAGCCAATAAACTTATTGCTTGCCTTTTGTAATCTTGTGCGTTACATTGTAACTATGATTAAGAATTTTCGTGATAATTGGCTACGAAAGTTTTTCGTAGAGGACATTCAGACAAAAAAAATACCCGCTGATATTCGTTCACGATTGTTTAGGAAATTACAACTGTTGGATGATGCAACGAATGATGCTGACTTGAGAAGTCCACCCAGCAATCATTTTGAAAAATTATCTGGCAAATTAAAAGATAAATACTCCATACGTGTCAATGATCAATGGCGTTTAATTTTTACTTGGGATGATGAACACGGGGAGGCAGATGACATTTATCTTGATAATCATTCATATAACCTACATTTCGCTTGTTTCAAAAATAATCAACAAGAACAGATAGTTATAGATGTGTAGAATCCGGTTTTAAAAAAGTCCCATCAATAAAATCAATAGGTTACAGGTAAACAAGCGAAATGTAGGATATAAATGAGGTATAAAATGATTATAACCAAACGTAAACCCGTCAGTGTCGGTGAAATGATTAATGAAGAATTTATTGCACCTTTGGGAATTACTCAGGGGCAACTATCTTCTGCAATGGGCGTCAGTCGTAGAACTGTAAATGAACTTTGCACTGGTAAGAGATCTATAACCGTTGATACGGCTTTAATGTTAGCTAAAGTATTCGGAAATACAGCGAATTTTTGGCTTAATTTACAGCAACGAAATGATATATGGGCTGCACTACATTCCCCGAAGCGAATGGAAAAAATTGAGCGTGTTAGTCCAATTCGTGAAGCAATTGCATAGAAAATTATCGGCTATTTCTATCATAAAATCAGCATATTAAATATAAAAGCACCGAACAAAAAAATACACCAGACCGCAGTAAGTCGGCGTTTTTTTTTATTGTCGTGGATTCAAGAATGTCGCCATCATTAATAACTGTATTTTCTTTGCGGCTGGTGATTTCAGCGATAGCCTCAAAAAACATATTGGAGTACTGAATTGGCAATTTTGGATTTTAAAGAAATACCAGAAGCACACAAAGCAAATGGATTGCAAGATACATTCGAGTTATTTGCCAGAGACTTCCTTTCATTCATGGGGTACAAAATCATCACTGACCCTGACCGCGGTGCTGATGGTGGCATTGACTTAATCGTTGAAGAAAAAAGAACAGGTGTAGGTGGTGAAACCAATATTAAATGGCTTGTAAGTTGTAAACATAAAGCGTTTAGCGGCAACTCAGTTTCACCTACGGATGACGCGAACATAAGAGATAGAGTAGAAGCTAATAGTTGCCAGGGGTTTATCGGGTTTTATTCAACTCTCGCCAGCTCTGGATTGTCAACCAACCTCGAAGGCATGAAGGATAAAGTCGAATATCAGGTATATGATAAAGAAAAAATAGAAGGCCAGCTTCTTCACTCCGCTAAAGGTCTTGAACTTGCAGAAAGGTACTTCCCGGTATCACTCTCTGAATGGAAAACAGAAAACCCTCAGCCAGCAAAAATATTCATTGATAAACCAAGCCTGAAATGCAAGGTATGTGATAAAGAACTTCTTGAACAAGATGACAATGGAGTAATTACATTGTGGTCAAGGAGGCGGAAAGATTATCGCAATGAGAAAGAGCATTTTGAGCATGTCTTCTGGACATGTCGAGGGCATTGCGATTCAGCTCTTTCTGAATATATTAGAAAACAAAACAACAACCTAATAGATGGCTGGGAGGATATTTCTGACGTTATGATGCCTACAATATTTATTAAATGGGTAATGAGTATCATGAATGAACAGCGGTCTGGTGTAATGTATTCCGATGAGGCATTTGATAGCTTAAAAGAATTTATGCTCCACGTTTTTCCGTATGTATCTCGTCACCTTACAGCTAAAGAGACCGAACGGGTGAAATCTCTATGTATGATTCCTTCATATTTAGGTGGTTTAGGGTATGAAGGCTAACAAACGCATAAACGGAGAACCATATGATTCAAAGCATGATAGCACTGCTTGCATTGGTTGTCTCTATGGTTGTGGTGTTTTTGAACTACTGGAGGGAAGTTATACCTCGAAAGGCCATAAATTGCGCTTTTTCGCCGGCCATGAACATCAATAGCTACGTTGCTCAGACTTGCAATAGCCTGCTATTCCGAGTCTTCGCGCCTTGCTCTTGATGCTCATTGCTCACCGAAAAAAGCGCAATTTGTAACCTTCCGAGGTATAGAACAAAACGAGAAAGCGAAATATATCTGAGAAAACAAAAGTTCTACGAAGACCTTGTTGATTTCCTCAACAAAGCCCTTTTCCAAGAGGATTTGTCTCACGGTAGGGACTTGACGAAGCTCTATAATAAATCTTTCATCTTTGCGAGTGACGAGGTAGTTACTCAGCTTAATCGATTTTTCGACAACGTCAGCGGTCGAGATAAGGTACCACATCGTGCAATGAAGGATGCGTATGCAAAGATACTTCTTGCTTGTAGGCAAGATCTCGGACTTGGAAGCAAAATAGGGGAGGTAGCTGATTACCAGGCTCCTTTCGTATAATGGAACAAGAGTGCCCAACAACTGGATGGACTGGATGGCTATTCCGCTGGCGCTTCATAGCCATCAATTGTCCTTCACGTTGGGCGAAAACATATAGGACAGAAGATATATGCCTGAAATAAGTCGTTTTCTTGGAATAGTGATACGCATGTATATTCGAGAGCACTATCCTGCACATTTCCATGCAGAATATGGTGAATACGAAATTACCGTAGATATTGAAACGGGAGTAGTAACTGGCAAATTCCCAAGACGTGCACTGAATGCTGTTTTAGACTGGTATGTATTGCATCAAGATGAACTCATGGCTAACTGGGAAGCTGCAATGAACAGAAAACCATTGACGAAAATCGAACCTCTGGAGTGACGAATATGTTTATGCATGTTACACAAGCAAAATACATTAATGATTACAAGGTGTGGTTGGCCTTCAATGATGGGGCAGAAGGCGAAATAGATTTGTCTCATGAATTATATGGAGAAATCTTTGAGCCATTGAAAGATAAATCATTTTTCAAGTCATTTAAATTGGAAGGTCACACATTATCTTGGAAAAATGGTGCTGATTTTGCACCAGAATTTCTGAGAGAACACGTCGTCCAACGTATTAAGGATTCATGTTTTGCGTAGCCAAAACATGAATCCTGGGTTGAACTAAGCCGTGTCTTTTGGAATTCTAATGGGATTTACTTGTGGGTTTCTGCATCCGTGCCGGGCTAACTTGAGGGTGTCTTGAAGGTTCCGGGGGGCCTTGAGAAGCAAAATAATAAATGTGCGTCATGGTCAAGCAGCCTTTCTGGTCTTTTTGGATTGAATTGCATGGCGGCTGCAGACTGAAGGCAATACGAATCCTACGACGCAATATAGATTTTTTTTCGCGCCTGGATAATGTTTATAATTGTCAGATACGTGTTTCATTACGGTGGACCTCTTTTGTGACGTCTGATTATCTTGTACAGTATCAATTGTCCCCCACAATGCGGACAGCGGAGTTTGTTTGATTCATCGGGATTGGCTTTTGCATTGGCTGCTGAATTATCCAAAGGATTCAAAGTCAGAACGATAATGGCTGCAAGGAGATATCTGATTTTCTCAAGTGTTTCCCTTTGCGTTGAACTCAGGAAACCGTAGTATCTGATTTTTATGAAGCCCTCTGGGAGAACATGTTGGAGGAACCGACGGATAAACTCCATAGCGGGCAAGGTTATCTGCCACCATTTTTTGCTGCCGGATTCCTGGTATTGAAACGCGACCTTGTCATCTTCAACTTTCAGGATACGGCTATTGCAAAAGGCGACGCGGTAAACATAAGGAGCAAGGTATTCCAGGGCATGTTCTCCGCTTCCGACGGCCTCGGAGTGTACAACCCAGTCTTTTTTCCATACATCCGGTGAGACTTCGTTAAAGAGGCTGGTTTTTTCCAACTCGTCCCGGAATTTAGCCCGGAAGATGTTTGACAGGGGTTCAACCCGTACAAGGAAGTCTTCAGCTGATGGGAGCCATTTTGTGTGGTCTATAGAGAGTCCGCCGCCTGGAACAATATAATGGGTATGGACGTGATAGCTTGAATCACGCGCCCAGGTATGAAGGATTCCCATCATGCCGATTTGTCCTCCGACAAATCTCGGATCAGCGGCAAGCTCTTTTAGAGCCGCTGCTGAGGTTCTGAAAAGTATATCATATACGGTTCTCTGATTGGACCGTGCTATACCCCTGAGCTCTTCGGGCAATGTAAAGGTAACAAGAAAGTAGTGTGTGGGCAGAAGGAGTTCTTTTTGTTTTTCAAGCCAAAGCTCTGCCCTGTCGTTCATGCACTTGGGGCAGTGTCGATTTTGGCATGAATGATAGCTATAGTGAAGTTCTCCGCAATCTTCGCAGAGATAGACATGACCGCCCATAAACTCAGTACGGCAGTTTTCAATATCTTCCATGGCCCGGAGGTGACTCGGCAGCATTTTGCCGCCAAATTTTGCGCGATATTCCGGGCCGTATCTGCGAAAAATATCCGCCAGTTCCGGCATACTGATCACCAATCAGACTACAGATCTTTCATAAGTTCATTAATGGTATCAGTGGCCGTTGCAATGGCTTTATCCGTCAGATGCGTATATACGGCTGTTGTTGTTGGCGTACTATGGCCCAGGTATTTCTGGATCAGCCTTAAGTTGACGCCTGCTTCAAGAAGATGCGTTGCACAGGAATGCCTCAAGGTATGAACCGAAGCACGTTTTCTGATGCCGCTTTCCTTCAAGGCTTGTTTGAAAACAATTTGAACACTGGCTTTGGGCATTGGTTTGTTAGTGGTGGGCATGAGATTGCCGCCCCGTCCGGGAGCCGGGAATATCCAGGCTGGATTCTGATGGGTCTTCCAGTGCTTGCGGATTAATTGGACTGTTCGCTTTGGGAGAGGAACATATCGGTCTTTAG
>JAYEFY010000006.1:0-5132 GCA_034658815.1 Patescibacteria group bacterium | reverse complement strand
CTGGACTGACGTTTTAATTTCCTCAATGCAAGGATTGTGGATGAATATAGCAGCTTTTATCCCGGAACTGCTTAGCGCGCTGTTCGTACTGTTTATAGGTTTGATAATTGCCACAGCTTTTAGTAAAGTAACCCATAGGCTTTTCACCAAAGTTGACCCTTTCATGGAAAAGACCGGGGTTAAAGAAGAGCTGGAAAAGATCGGATTGAAATTTAGTTTGGCCGACTTGGCAGGCAGAGTAGTTAAGTGGTTTTTTATTATAGCCACCTTGATTGCCGTGTTTGACATACTGAACATTCCACAAATTACAGAATTTTTAGGGACCGTGGTGCTGTATATCCCCAACGTGTTCGTAGCTGTAATTATCCTCGCTATCGGACTGATCGTTGGAAGACTTGTGTTCAGCGCAGTAAGGAGTGGGCTGGAAACAGCCAAAATGCGAAGGGCTACCGTTGATACGTTGGCTAAAATAGCCAAATGGGCAATTGTCATTTTTGCTTTGATGGCCGCGTTAACTCAATTGGGCGTTGCGAGTGATTTGATCAAGATCTTGTTTACCGGTTTTGTGGGCGCTTTGTCCCTGGCTGGCGGCCTGGCTTTCGGATTGGGAGGAAAAGATAAAGCCGCTCAATGGCTGACAAAGATAAACCATAAAGAAGACTGAATTGCAACTTGCAAAAAACAAATCTTGTTCATCATGAATTTACAGTTTTCCGTTCGTTAAGCACAAAGTCCTCCGTCATTACAGCCGGGGGACTTTTAGTATAGAGCTCCGTGTACTCACGCATGCGGTATTCTCTGTTTCTTCAAACGAATAAGATCAACCTATCTAACAATAAATTCTTTCCTGTCCTTGTATTCTTCCGTTTTACCGACATTCCATTGTTCAACCGGACGGATGTAACCTACAATTCGTGAATATACTTCACATTTTTGGCTAATGACACACTTTGGACACGTAGTGTGCTCCCCTTCAAGATATCCGTGCACCGGACATACGCTAAATGTAGGTGAGATAGTGAAATAAGGAAGTTTGTAATTTGACGCGATCTTTTTGACAAGATCTTTCGTTACTTCAATGTCATTGATCCGTTCACCGAGAAATCCATGCAGTACGGTTCCGCCGGTGTATTTAGTCTGCAAATTATCCTGCAGATCAAGCGCTTCGAAAAAATCATCCGTATGCCCGACAGGCAGTTGTGAAGAATTCGTATAGTACGGCTGTGCTCCTTTTTCAACAGCTCCGTTGTTCGCAAAGATCATTCTTGGAAAACGTTTTTTATCCTTAAGGGCAAGCCGATAACTCGTTCCTTCGGCCGGCGTGGCTTCAAGATTATATAAGTTATCGGTCATTTTCTGATATTCGATCATCCGTTCCCGCATATGCACAAGAATTTCTTCAGCCAGCTTCATTCCTTTCTTTGTCGATATTTTTTCACCGATAAAATTCATCAATGCCTCATTCATACCGACAAGTCCGATCGTTGAAAAGTGATTTACCCAATAAAGACCTTTGTGCTTATAAACACTTTCAAGATAAAACTGAGCATATGGGTACAATCCTTTTTGCGTGAAGTTCTCAATGGTTTTTCGTTTGATCTCAAGGCTTTCCTGCGCCAGATCCATAAGTTCATCCAGTCTGTGAAAAAGATCTTTTTTGTTTTTTGCAAGATATCCGACTCGGGGCAGATTTATTGTAACTACACCAACTGACCCTGTCAGTGGAGCGGATCCAAACAAGCCACCCATTCTTTTGTGCAGTTCTCTGTTGTCAAGCCGCAAACGGCAGCACATAGATCTGGCGTCATCGGGATCCATATCGGAATTTATGAAATTCGCGAAATACGGGATTCCGTATTTCGATGTCATTTCCCAAACTTTATCAAGATTCTTATTGTCCCAATCAAAATTTTTGGTGATGTTATAAGTTGGGATCGGGAACGTAAACACTCTTCCGGCCGCATCTCCGTCGCTCATGACTTCCGCAAAAGCGCAATTTATCATATCCATTTCTTTTTGAAAGTCCCCGTACTTTTCCTTTTGCGGTTTGCCTCCGATAATGACATTCTGGTTTTTGAATATTTTTGGAGATGCAAGATCAAGCGTGATATTCGTGAACGGCGTCTGAAAACCAACACGGGTTGGCACATTAACATTATAGACAAACTCCTGCATAGCCTGCTTAACAGCCTTGTAATCAAGATTGTCGTACTTCACAAAAGGAGCGAGAAGCGTATCAAAATTCGAAAATGCTTGCGCTCCTGCCGTTTCACCTTGAGTGGTATAGAAAAAATTCACCATTTGACCCAGTGCGGTGCGTAAATGTTTTGGCGGATAGCACGCCAGTTTTCCGGAAACTCCGGTAAAACCCCTCATTAGCAGATCTTGAAGATCCCAGCCGCAGCAATACGCCGCCAGCTTGTCAAGATCATGTATATGAAAATCACCGTCTTCATGAGCGCGTTTCACTTTTTTTGAATACACGCGATCCATCCAATATTTACTGGTAACGATCGAGGACACATAATTATTAAGCCCTTGAAGTGAATAGGCCATATTGGAATTCTCTTTTACCTGCCAATCAATTTCTTTTAAATAATGATCAACAAGATCAACGGCCTCTTCCAAAGACGCTTCGGTATCCCTGATCTTTCGTCTTTTCTCACGATAAAGAATATATGCCTTGGCAGTTTCATCAAAATCAAGCACCATAAGCACCCGTTCTACCATGTCCTGAACATTTTCAATATTAGGAATAAAACCCGGCTTACAGTTCTTATCAAGCATCTGCGTTGCTTTCAAGGCAACCGCTTGTGCTTCCTTTATTCCGGCCTCACCCGTTTCCTTGAACGCCTTATAGACCGCCTCGACAAT
This sequence comes from Patescibacteria group bacterium, assembly GCA_034658815.1. GTDB lineage: Bacteria > Patescibacteriota > Minisyncoccia > Moranbacterales > DUUL01 > DAOUPS01. Next base: position 2,258 of record JAYEFY010000006.1, on the reverse strand, counting down.
TTTTTTCCGATTGAACAGAACAATAGACCCGTCACGTTTAACTATTTTTTTAAATTTTGCCGTGAATCGACCGCCTCGCGATTCTTTTTGTTTTACTGTTATTTTCTTCACAGCGCGCTTTCTTGCTTTTGCCGCCCCCGACTTACCTTCTTTCTGTTTTTTCATTTTTGTTTGTCCCCTAAAAATATTACTTCTTATAAATGCATTAAATGACACTCATCGAAAAATTAAGAGTCTTCTTTTTCCAGTTTGGTCAATTCCTTCACAAACCGCTCGCCGCTTCCGAAGGACTTGAACACTGACGCAAACCGCAAATAAGAAACTTCGTCCTTCTCTTGCAATTTTTTCAACGCGATATTCCCGACATCCCTTGAGGTTATTTCACACTTGCCTCTGGCATGGACTTCGTTCTCAATATCAGAAACCAATTGAGAGATATCTTCTTCTTTCAAGCGCTTATTGGCGGCACGAGTTATGGCTTCTTCGATCTTTTCTTTTTTATATTCTTCTTTTCGCCCATCCCTCTTAATAACTGTAAGATTGAGGATCTCTATCTGCTCCTGAGTTGAAAATCGCGCATTGCATTTTTCACATTCCCTCCTCCTCCGAACAGTTTTTCCATCATCGGTCACACGCGAATCTACCACTCGTGAATCGCCGTTATTACAGTATGGACACTTCATTTATACGCTACAAAAAAAATTATCTGAATTTGGTATTTGTATTATATTAGCATCTTTACGGAAGAAACACAATATGTTGTGGTCTAACTTCCGTTTTAAACACAACTACATTATAGCGTACTGCTATTAGGACTGTCAAGGGCTGTTATAAAATGCGTCCGGATCGTGAAAATTTTCGTGAAAATTTACTTGACATTTACTTTGTCGATCTTTTGTAGTATTTTTCTTGTTCACTTTTCTTCGGCTTGAAAAAAAATTAAATATAATATATTCTGTAAATAGATTGTTCGGATCGTGCTTGATCCGCTTTAAAACAATAAAATATATTATGGCAAAAAAGATCATCTTCTTTTCATTATTCATTCTTATTTCTTTTTCGCTGTCCGGGTGTGCGAGCAAACCGGCTGCTACTTCACAAAACGAAGAACAGAAAAATACAGGGGAAAACCGGTTTTCCCGGACACGTGAACTGAATAATGAGATAAGTGATAAAAAACCTAAAAAAACGAACATGCCCGAAACATTTTCTTCGCCCCAAGATCTTTCATACAAAGATTCTTATGATGGCGCCGTCATTCACACTTCGCTTGGAGACATCAAAGTCGCGTTTTGCAATGAAAAAGCGCCGCTAACAGTCAATAACTTTCTTAAGCTGGCCGATGATAATTTTTATGATAGAACCCTCTTCCACAGAATCATTGAGGATTTTATGATCCAGGCGGGAGATCCGGTCACTAAAAATAAGAATTCTCGCGATAGATGGGGCACCGGAGGTCCGGGATATACTTTCCAAGATGAAACAAGTGACGAAAAGCTTATAAAAGGATCTCTCGCAATGGCAAATTCCGGACCGAATACCAACGGCTCGCAATTTTTCATTGTCACAACTGATGCTGTTCCGTGGCTTGATGGAAAACATACAAATTTTGGAAAAGTAACCGAGGGAATGGACGTTGTGGAAAAAATTGAAAAAATGGAAACAAACGCTCAAGACCAGCCGATTGAAGATATTTTGATCAACTCCGTTGAGCTTATTAAAAAGCAAGAAAAAGAATAAAATCAAATCAATCTACTATCAACTTCACAATACTGCTAAATAATTTATAAGATCATTCAATGAAAGGTATCCAAGAAATTTTCTCACAGATAAAGGAAATGTCTGATGAGCAAAAGGAGATTCGTAAAGAGTATAAAGACGCGCTTATCCAAGCGGACAATTACAAAGAAACAACTGAAAAGCTCAATGCGCTAAAACAAGAAAAAAAAGAAATTGAGGAGCGTGTTCAAGGCCAAATGGGAAATAGATGGGACAAGCTTGGAGAGCTGAAACAAAATGTATCCGAGCTCAAGCAAATGCAAAACGACATTGCCATGACCGACCTGATGGACGGAAAGACAGTTGAAGTCAAAGATGAATTTGATAATTTGTACGAACCGATCTTCTCGGTAACATTCAAAAAAACCAACGCCAAACACATTCCGGGATTGTCGAACGAATAATCCGAATTTTGAAAGAGATTGTTAATACACAAATATTTGTATATTATCCGTAAATATTTCGCATAATAACCAGTT
>JAYEFY010000005.1:0-5286 GCA_034658815.1 Patescibacteria group bacterium | reverse complement strand
GTCCTTGACCAGCCATAAAGTCGCATGATAAAAAGCAGTTCGTCGATCGGGCCGGCATAGCTCAGTGGCAGAGCAGCTGATTCGTAATCAGCAGGTCTTCGGTTCAAGTCCGAATGCCGGCTCCAAAGAAATCAAGCACTTATGGCTTTTTGCTGTGAGTGCTTTTTTTACGGTGCTATGCCGGTGCTATGCCATGAAACAACTTTTAGGGGATTTCGGGCTGATTCTCACTTGAGAAATTGCTTTTCAAAGAAAAAATCAATTACCTCAGAATTGCCTTTCTTGAAAAAGAAAAGCACCTACGCCAATGGTGAGATAGTATGTGTTTGCCTGGTGAAAGTGCCGACATCAAGAACGACTGGAGGATACGGGTGAAGGCACAAAAGGATGAATAAACTATTTGCCTCGGAGAGTTTTAAAAAAATCCTGAACATCCCTTTACCTTGCATTTGTGTCCTTCCTCTATCCAGCTCTCAACGATTAAGTTCACCAGCCGCGCCAAAAGACTTGCCCATCAGGCCGCTGACGTTCTCGCGGTCTGGTGCAGCGCCTTGTTCGGTGCTAATTTTCTTCGATCAACCAAACGGCTAAATGGATTTTGTTCCGACTTTTGAAGTTCAGCTACCATATCATCTAGATTGTAGTTATGCTGCTTGGCGAATTCATCTCTATTCCGCCATACTTCTTCGATAATATCATTCTTCATCATGACTGCTTTCCTCCATGATCTCGATAGGTGTACAAATTTCCGGGCAGGTAAAGCCTGTAGCAGAGCAGCTTGAACGAATTTTAGGCTTTGTTGCTGGATTATCTATGTGTCGGCAATTCCATGTAAGAAGATAATCAATCTTATGAACTGCGGCTATAGCGATATGAAGAGCATCCGCTTGAGCGCGAGGCGGAAATGATCCATCTGAAATTAATACAGTGGTCAATTGTTTTACTTCTTCAGTAATGGTTAGTTCCGCAAGTTCTTTCATGTATTCTAATCTTCGATTAGCTGCGTCAGGGTTGCCGGCACGTGCTTCTCTTACTACCAACTCGGAAATGAACAAGTCATAGTCATACCGCCTTTCCGCCCACCATTGAGATGTGACTTGTTGGCACGCTGCAGTCAGCAAATTGCTGCTAAGACGGCCAGCTAAATAGCTGATAACTGAAGTTTCTAAATATACGCTTTTTTTCATGGTTTCAGTTTATGTTGTATGAAAGATTAAAGCAAGTTTCTTGTCCCTCACCGAACGACAAGGTCGGCTGGAATGACTGGTTGGGCCACTCAGTTTGGCATAAGAGCTGCTTCGGCACGCAATTTCAAGCCCAAAGCTGCAATAACCTTGAGAATTGTGTCGAAACTTGGACTTCGTTCTCCGGAGAGTGCCTTGTAAAGGCTTTCGCGCGACAAACCAGCATCGCGCGCTACCTGTGACATACCCTTAGCGCGGGCAATATCACCCAGTGCCTTTGCAATGAAAGTAGCATCACCATCGGCCTCATCGAGACAAGCTTCCAGATAAGCAACCATTTCCTCCGGTGTGCGAAGGTGCTCGGCAACATCATAGCGAGTAGTGACGATTTTGCTCATGATAAATTCCTACAAATTACGCGCAAGGAGCAGGGCGGTTTTGCAGAATCACCACCTTTTCTCCTTGCTGTTTGTAATACACCCGATAGCCGGGACCATAATTGATCCGCAACTAACAAGAGAATGAATTCATTACCAATAATCATTTTTTTCTTTCCATTCATCAATTCTTGATAACGCTTCAAACTCACTGATATTTCCTGTCTTAACAAGAAGATCCAATGCCCCTACAGCAGCAGAATGGTCTTTTGTGTGTATTATGATTCTGTCCAAAATTTCAATAATCTCAGAACGTAATGGCACCTCTCGATTACGGCAATAATTCTCTTGAAACTCAAGAGCAGCTAAAATCAACGTTTTCTTTTTACTTTTTAGTGACAATAAGCATAGCTCAAGAGCTTCGGGGACATTATAATAGTTACAAATATTACCTAAGATACCAAGCGCTAGAGATTTTCTTTTATTGTTGAAATTATCCCTCGCTTTTTTAAATTTGAAAATTTCACTTGCAAAACTTACCAATTTTAAAGCCATTATATATCTTTGCTTTTCCTTATCATCAGTTGCTCTCTCAATTAGTTCTGCGTTTAAGGTTAAATATTCATTATCGTGCTGTTCTGATGCACAATATAGTGTACCTCTGGAAAGGGATTGAAAGATATTTTCTTCTATGAACTGTTTATGTGGACCTTTTGAGTTCATCAGTTTTTTTTCTAATTCAAATAGATTCTCCAAGGACTCAAGAGTGAAGGGATTTTGGAAGAAATAACGAGAGATCTCAAATACTTTGTCAAAAAGCTCACGATTGTTCGCCTTGTTCCCTGATAAAAATAAATTATAGATATCATTACATAATATCTCAATCATGGTTAGCCTCTCAATATTTATATGAATTATTCGATTATGCCCTGTATACGGTTATGAGCCACAGAACGTTACAGGTAACCTGGCGGATTTAGAAGGAAAAAGCCGTAAAGTACCTAAAAAAGCCTGTTTACTGTTCCAAGATTTCCAACCGCTATTTATACCCACTCAAGTTCATCCGCTGGTTGGGAAATCATGACTCGTCATCATCGGTCATGTACTCCCACATCTCATTTTGATGTAACCATATCGGATCGGCATTTCTGCGGATGAATTCATCGGCATCCATTCCATCAATTGTCGGTGGACGCTTTACCCGCTTCTGCTTTCCATTTATGAATATGGTCGTGTATTCCTTTTGTCGCCGCTTCTTTTCCGCTTTTTCAGCGGCAGTGAGTTTTCGTTTGTGCTTTGCCATGATGGGTATTGCTCTGTTTATCTTGCGTAGTTGATTTGCTGAGGTCGCATGCGTTTAGCCATTGACAGTTTTCCAGTACTTTATCCCCGCAGCCCCTTTCTGGCATTCGGGACATCGCCTTTCATGCATATCGGATCCATTTGTTCCATACACATAGCCACAGATGGTACATTCGGTCTTGTATGCATATTGTCCATGATCGGTCCCCGGAACTCCGCAATGACCGCAGCACTGCTGGCCGTTATAGGATTAAAGTAACCAATTTCTACGGACTCGCCGCGGCCTTCCTGCCATTGAATTGGTATATCGATGTCGTTCATATTTATCTCCCTTCCCAATGCGGAAAATGAGCTGACACAAAAGCCGCCTAAGTCTTTGAATTTACCCAAAACCGGCTCGGCTTTTGTGTCAGCTCCATTTTTTGGTTCGGCTTCAATCAATTTATTTATACCATCTATCAGGGACAATAAACATATTCTCTCCCTTTTCAGTCATAACAACTCTTCTATTATCAACAAAATTTATTAATTGTTCGCTGAACAGTTCAGCTAACGCCTGATTAAACAAGTCTCGAATTTTATATTTACGAAGGATTTGTTTCTCTTGATGACTCATTTCAATTCGAAATGCCTCTTTAAGGCTATTAATGGTTATTGACACATCCGGTTCAATAAGATTAGCTAAAAAACCGATATCAGTGGTATTATATCGGAATTCATTGATAATCGATTTTTTTATTTCGTAAATTATTTTTATCTTTTGGTCTAAATAGTTCATAATTAAGTTTGCTATCTGTTGCCTTTTTAATTGTTTTTGCTGCCGACAGGATCAACTCCACAAAAAGCCGAATGGATGTTTCCATTTTCAACAAAATTGCGCTGGCTTTTTATGTAAGTCTGAATTCCGTTGTTCGGCTTTGAATATTAATGATTTTCTTATTTCTTTTTTACACTTTCGAAATGCGTTCATAATGTCACTTCGATGAGGCTCTTTGAATACTTTAGCTTGTTTGATATATGCCTGAAATAAGCACTCTAACACCTCAGGAAATACATTATAATCCTCAACATGCATTTCGATGGCATTACGAATACTATTCAGTTTACGTAGGAGTATATAAGGAAGCCCCAATGAATTTATTTCATTTTCGAAATTTTCTATGGCAGTAATTGCTTTTTCATTTAAATCTGACATTTTGTAATTGTTATCCTACATGAGCCGAACGCCGCTAATCAGCCGCGCGGCTTTTTGCGTCGTCGGGTGAATTCCATTGTTAGCCGTTTCAGTCTTTCTGTAAGATGTTTGTTCGTTTAACTTTTGCTGTAACCAAAGATTTACCAATGTCTCAATTTTCACACCACATAATTGGGCCTGACTTTCTATTGATGAAAAAAGTTCCAACTCAATCGGTATCGAACATGAAATCTTAAAATCTACATCAGGGACATCGGTATCAAAATCCGTAAAATCATGTGTATCCCAAAATTCTCCCATTTTTTCAAGACTATCTGTTTTTGAAATGCTGCTTAATCTACTTTTTTCCATAGGATTTCCGTTCTTTTTTGCTCATATCACGAGCACTTATTATTATGGCCGTATGAGTTTCGGATTTATTTATTTTAAATCGCTACAGTTTTAGGCATCTGCTCCATTATTTTGTTCTGCTTTCTTTATCTATTCTTCCAATATCCAGGTTTTCGATGCAAATTCATTACTGCCATTATGCGGATATTATTTTCAACAATTCTGTAGAGAATTCCGTAAGGGAACTTGTTTGTAAGGCAACGTTTTGTGTTCAAATCAATCGCTGTCCATGCATATGGGTGATCACATATTCGTTTAATTGTAGCGTATACTTCTTCAGAAAACCTTAGTCCCAATCCTGGTTGGCATTCTTCATAATACTCAATTGCAGCGAAAAGCTCTTCCTCTGCGGCATCGTAAAAGCTGTACTTCATTTTGAAAACCTTTTTTTGATTTTCTCAAAAACTTCTTCTCCAGGTATAAGTTTAGCTTTCCCATTTTCAAGCGCCTTACATCTGAGTTCAACTTCTTTTGCCCATGCCTGATCGATTTCTGCCTGGGTAGGCAGGTTTGTGCTGTGGAGTAGTTTGTCTATTAGAATTAAGCGATCATCTATTGGAAGATCAAGAGCCTGTTCATAAATTTTTTCAGCTAATGCCACCATGTTTCACCTCCTTAATAATCAGTATAATGTTCAAGCACTCATAATCCAACAGTTTTGTATTGCGGTAGACGGTCCCTACAAGCGCATTCCTGGCTGTTTTTCGGCAGGGACAAAGACAAGCCCATGCCCATAGCTACTGCTCAAGGAATCTATAACAACGCCTATCTCCATTGGGGTAAAACGAGCTGCCTCACCTGGATGGCCCCTCTTTAATGGAAGGCTGAGCGGGTTTAA
>JAYEFY010000004.1:0-19368 GCA_034658815.1 Patescibacteria group bacterium | reverse complement strand
GGCGGCAGGCAGGCCTCGACTTCATTCGTTCATACTTCACTCATTTCGTTCGGGATGACAAAAGAGTGGCAATATTGTAAATAACGCTCTAATTTCTAATAAATAATAAGATAAATAAACGACAATGGGTATAAAAGATATTTTTAAGAGAAAAAAGGATAAAGACGCGGAAGCTTCTGAGCTTAAAAACGGATCGAAGCAGAATTATTCTGAAATGCTTTCCAATGTTGACAGTTCAAAGCTTTCATTTAAAGAAAGAATGGGATTAAAAATGTTCAAAAGGATGTCAAAGAAAAAACAGGAAAAGATGCTTCGACAGGCAATGAATCCTCAGGAGGTAATGAAAAATAAGGACAAGCTACTGAAACAGGTTGATGATATGGTGAAAAGCGGACAGATAGACAAGGGACAGGCAGAAGCGGTAAAAAGCAGAATGGGACTGAGATAGATCTTCACAATTAAGAGAATATGGAAATTTGTTATAATGTAGGAGAAAAAGAGAAAAACAAATGAAAAAGCCGCAGGCCGTTGAGTCTGTGGCTTTTTGACATAAAAAGTTTGAGATCGTGACTATTGGATTGTTTCGGTTGCTCTTAATAAATTGTGGAAAACCTCGTTTGTTTTTACAGAGAATGGCTCAATTAAGCCATTTTTTGTTTTGTCTTAATATGGCGCAAGGTTTGACAGTGTAGGCTAAGTGGAGTAAAATATAACTGAAGTGGAGAAAAGTGGGGAAATCGCTGTTCTTAATGTCCCGGGGGGGCAAGGGGGGTTCGAGTCTTATGCTTGAACCCCCAGGCAGTTATAAATAGTTTGTTTTTCAAATAAATATGTTTATTGGCGAGTATCAGCACATTTTGGATGGCAAGAAGCGGGTCGCTATTCCATCGAAATTTCGCGTGAAATTTCGCAAAGGCGCGGTGGTTACGCGAGGGCTTGATAAGTGTCTGTTTGTTTACCCAAAGTCGGAATGGGAAGCAATCGCGGAAAAACTCGGAACGATGCCTGTCGGCGAGCGAAAAACGCGAAGTTTTGTCCGGCTGATGCTGGCTGGCGCCGTGGATGTTGATCTTGATTCCCAGGGGAGGGTTCTTATTCCGGAGTATCTCAAGAAATACGCGAAACTTTCCAAAAGGGTAATTATTGCCGGACTGTTCAACCGGATCGAGATCTGGGATGAAAAAGTATGGGATGCTTATAAGCGATCAGCCGAAAAAAATCAGGATAAAATCGCGGAACAGCTTGGAAAGCTTGGCATGTATTAAAGAACTTTTTGAAGATCAAAACTACAACACAAGATTTAAGTAATTATTTCTGATTTTGAATTTTGCGTTGTAACTTTAAGATCGGAACATTCAATTTTATGCACATTCCGGTAATGCGCGAAGAGATTTTGGAGTATATTCGTCCTTCCAAGGGAGATGTGATTGTTGACGCGACTACCGGTTCAGGGGGACACACATTGGAACTGTTAAGATCGGTTGGTAAAAAAGGGCGAGTGATCGCGATTGATATTGATAGTGAAGCGCTTCAAGCAACGAAGACGCGGATAGAAGAAGAAGAGAAAGATTTTCTTGGCAGAGTGATATTTGTGAATGATAATTTTAAGAATATAGCAAAAATAGTACGTGAAGCGCATCCTTCACGGAAACCGGCAGCGATCATTGCCGATTTGGGATGGAGGATCGAACAGATTGAAGACAAAAAATACGGATTAAGCTTCCAAAGAGATTGTCTGCTGGATATGAGATTAAGTAAAAAGGCAGGAAGTGTAACAGCCTTTGATATTGTGAATATGTGGAGTGAAGAACAGCTTACTAATCTCTTCAGTGTTTATGGTGAAGAACGAAGTTCGCGTTTGATTGCCGGGAGAATTGTTGAAAGCCGAAAGGAAAAACCTATCAGAACAACGCTTGAACTGGCTGAGATAGTCAAGTCTTCAAAGGGGGGAAGAAAGGGAAGAATACATCCGGCAACCAAAGTATTTCAAGCTCTACGGATTGCCGTTAATGACGAAATTGAAAATCTCAAAAAGTTCATTGACGGGTCGATTGACGCTTTGGATAAAGAAGGAAGACTGGCGATTATTTCATTCCATTCTCTTGAAGACAGAACCGTTAAATATAGGTTTCGAAAAAACGCAGGTAAAAGCGTCCATTTGAAACAAATGCCGGTGCGCTTGCGTGGCGAGCGGCAGAAAATAAAAATAATTACAAAAAAGCCCATAACCCCGAATAGGAAAGAAATCTTGAATAACCCGCGTTCACGAAGCGCGAAATTGAGGGTTGCCGAGAAAATTATCAGTTAAGGGACTGTTTCTAAATACAAAAATACATTATTAACAATCGATTTAGAGGGCTGTTACCAAGCTGACTCCCACTAAATCCTATTTTTGCCAATGCTTGTCTGCTGACGAGGCAGGAAGCTAGTTTGGAAACAATCTCTTTTGGGGGAAATCTTTAATTACTTTCGTTTGCCATGGTTTATAGAAGTTGCCAAAACAAAATACAAAAGAAGATAAAAGTCAAAAAAACCGTCTTGATTTTTTCGTTGCTTGTTGCTGTTGCAATAGCTGGTATTTTATATATTGTTCAAGTTAATGAACTTGCAACTATGGGCTATGAAATAAAAAACAAAGAGAAGAAAATCGAAGAATTGGGAAAAACGAATGAAACATTAAAAATACGCGCCGCGGAGCTGAAATCAATGCATAATCTTGAAGTTGAAAGAAAAAGAATGCAAATGAAAAAACCCAATGAGATCAGTTATGTTGAGTTGGAGAACCCGGTCGCGCTTCGTTAATGATCCAGTCTCGCAAATTATCTAAAATGAGATTGTTTCCAAACTAATTTTCCTGTCTCATCGCCTGCCTGCCGCCTGCCTGCCGCCCGCCTGCCTGCCCGCCCGAACGTACCGCTCGGTACGGGCGAGGCCGGCAGGCGAGGCGAGGCGTTGGTTCCGTCTAGGCGGACGATTTTTAGTAGGAGTCAGTTTGGAAGCAATCTCAAAATAAACTAAAAAACGGAATGCTGTCTAGAAAGTCGAAACAAGGCAATGATAGCGAAATCCGATCTTGCTATGTGTCGAGTATAAGGGTTTATGCGATTGTCTTACTCATTCTCTTTTTAGGCGGATTGGTTTTTTTTCGCCTTTATACTATTCAAGTTCGCGCGCACGAGCAGTATAAAAAATACGCGGATAATCAACATAGGTTTCGCCAAGCGATCTTGCCTCTCCGGGGTGAAATTTTTTTGCGTGAAAAAGATCAGCTATTTCCTGTAGCAGTAAATAAAGAACTTATGACTGCGTTTGCCATTCCGAATGAGATTGAGAATCCGGAATTGGCTGCAAGAGCTATTGCTGAAATTCTTGATCTGGACTATATTGATGTTGTTTCAAAATTGTCGAAAAAAAATGATCTATACGAAGTGCTTAAAAGGAAATTGGATCACCGGGAAGTTGAAGCGATAAACAGCAGTTCGATCAAAGGTATTTACATGGAAGGTGAGCGATGGCGCTATTATCCGGGGAACTGCCTTGCCGCTCAAGCCATTGGATTTGTTGGTTATGATGGCGATCAAATCAAAGGACAATATGGCATCGAGAATTTTTTTGAGCGGCAGCTCAAGGGAAGCGCCGGAATGCTTGAACAAGAACGTGATACATTTGACAGATGGATATCAATTGGGTCCAAGTCGATCATTCCGGTTAAAAATGGCAATGAAATTGTTTTGACATTAGATCATGTTTTACAGTTCAAAGCCGAGTCCGCATTAAAAAATGCTGTAAATCGCCACGATGCGGATAGCGGCAGGATAATAATTGTCGATCCATATTCCGGTAAGATTTTTACAATGGCAATATATCCCAGCTTTGATCTTAATGAATATTCTGATGTTGAAAATATGACAGTATATAAAAATTCTTTAGTTTCCGACAGTTACGAATGCGGATCTGTTTTTAAGCCGATTACCATGTCTGCGGGACTGGATATGGGAAAGGTAGCCCCCGATATGACTTATACCGATACTGGCCAGGTTACTGAAGCCGGTTTCACTATTAAAAATTCCGATGGGAAATCCTATGGCAAGCAAACAATGACAGAGATTATTGAGAAATCTCTCAATACCGGCGCGATTTTTGTGGAGCGAGAAGTTGGAAATCAGAATTTTCTTAAATATATTAAAGATTTTGGATTTGGGAAAAAGACGGGAATTTGTGTCCCCGGGGAAGCAGCCGGGGATATATCAAATCTTTCAACAAATAGAGATATCGAATTTTATACGGCGTCGTTTGGGCAGGGAATAACCGTAACGCCGCTTCAATTGGCAATGGCATATACGGTGATGGCGAATGGAGGCGAACTTTGCGAACCGCGAATTGTTGAGAAGATTATTGATATAAATGGAAGGGAGATTATTCCGGAAAAAGGACATGGCAAAGCGGTTATTTCCAGGCAAGCCGCGAATCAGATCACGTTAATGCTTGAAAGCAATGTAAATAATGGACACGGAAAACTTGCCGGAGTTCCCGGATATCGAGTTGCCGGAAAAACAGGCACAGCGCAAATCTCGGACAAAGAAAAAAGAGGATATCTTGAGAATGCGACAACAGGCACTTTTGCCGGATTTGCTCCGGTTGATAATCCGGCTTTTGTAATGGTGGTGGTCATTGATTACCCAAAAGATGTCGAATGGGCTGAAAGCACTGCGGCTCCGGTATTTGGCGAGTTATCCAAATTTATGTTTGATTATTTCGGAATTGAGCCAACAGAGGAATTTTCTTCAAAAGACTTGGAAAAATTTTCGAAAACGCATAATTATATTGCCGAGGAAGAGGAAAAAGAGGAACAAAAGAGATAAAGACAATGTTTTTGAGACTTACGAGGAAATGAAAGCAGTTTAAAGGCATCTCGTTTTTTAAAAGGATCTATTTTTATGAATAAACGGAAAACAAAAAAATTAATAATTCTTGAAAAAATTCTTCGATGGATGGCTGTTATGGTATTGAAAAGGCATAAGCCGAGAATTGTTGCAATCACAGGCAGTGTCGGAAAAACGATGACCAAAGAAGCCGTTGGGCTGTTGCTGTCGCGGTATTTTTCGGTCAGGAAGAATGAAATGAATTATAATAATGAAGTTGGAGTGCCGTTGACAATTATCGGGGCAAACTCAGGAGAGGGCTCGATCACCAGATGGTTATTGGTATTTTTAAAATGGATTGGAACAATGATCAATTTTAAATACCCTAAGATATTGGTTTTAGAAATGGGATCTGACAATCCGGGAGATATAAAATATTTGTGTGATTTTGTTCCAATTAATGTTGGGATCATTACAAGCATAGGCATCTCTCATCTGGAATATTTTAAAACAATGCAAGCGGTTGCCGGAGAAAAAGGAATACTTGCGAAAAGTGTTCCTGTGAATGGGCTGGCTGTGCTTAATTATGACAACGAAGAAATTCGGAAATTACAACAAAATGTAAAGGCGAATATTATAACATATGGATTCCATGAAGAAGCAAATATGCAGGCGACAGATGTTTTGTATGAATACAAAAACTTTACAACCATGAAAGGGCAGCCAATTCAACTTGTAGAAAGTCTTTCGTTCAAACTTAATTGCCACGGAAAGATTATTCCGATCAAACTTTCTTCGGGAATTGGATACCCGCAGATCTATTCCGCGCTGGCCGCGCTTTCGGTAGGACATTATTTTAAATTGAATCTTATTGAAGCATCTCAGACGCTTAAGAAATTTCCTCAACTTGCCGGAAGAATGACATTATTGAAAGGAATAAAAAATACGGCAATAATTGATGACACGTATAACAGTGTTCCGGACAGTGTCCTGGCAGCACTGGAAACTTTAGACAAGATTAAAGCCAATAGAAAAATTGTTGTTTTAGGAGATATGCTGGAACTGGGCGCTAAAGAGGAGCAGGCGCATAGAAATATAGGAATTGAAGTCTTCAGTCGCGACGATATTGATTTTTTTATAACAGTGGGAAAGCGCATGGTTTTTGCGGCAGAAGAATATCGCAGGAGAGCAATGAAAAAAGACCATTCCGCCGGTCGCATCGGTTGTTTTAATGAACCGGCGGAAGCAGGTGTATTTATTCAACATATTCTTAAAGAAGGGGATGTTGTTTTGGTAAAAGGATCGCAGGGAATGAGAATGGAAAAAATTGTTGAGGAGATCATGGCTGATCCAAACGAAAAAGACTCACTTTTAGTGAGACAAGAAAGAACATGGAAAAAGAAAGAGTATAAAACTCCTTAATGGAACTGCTTCTTTTGCGCCGGTCTGAATTTGCAACTCGGATCTTTAGTTTGACGGCGGATGAATAAGCAGTATGCTGTAAGTACCCGGCATTAAGTATTGAGTATTAAGAGAAAATGATCAATGATAATTGAAAATTCAATGCTAGATTCATTATGGGAATGACCAAAGAACCGTTGCAAACTAAAGATCTGAGGCACTCTCCAAATTCTATCTAATCATTGAGTATTTTCATTTTCGTTTCGTTCTTGCTTTGGCCGTTGTGCTGCTTCCCTGAGAGTTCTTTTGAGATTTTCGTAACTGTTGATGCTATTATACACATCGATAATATTCATATCATAAAGCCGTGATGCCGCCTGAAAACTTCTGATTGCATCACTGTCATAGACAAGCAAAGTTCCAATGGGAATATCGCTTTTTCTGTCCTCGAGATGTTCAAGAGGTATATTGACTGATCCTTCAATATTATCTGAAGAAAATTCAATTATCGGTCTTACATCGAGAAAAATAAAGAATTGGCCGGCTTTTATTTTATTTTTTATGTCTTCGGCCGAAATGGACGCAACTTTTATAAGATCCTCGGTGAGTGCCGGACTGCCCAAGGATATTAATTCATATCCGTTTTGTGAATAATTTAAAATACCTCCTTCAAGATATTTCACATGGACTCCTTCATTTTTAAGATGCTCCGCGAATATTTTTCCAATCTGATTATTTTCTCGATCAATAATTATCACCTTTTTTGTTCTACTTATAGCATTGATCCTTTCATTGATCCGTGAAATAGGAATATTTACTGACGACTCTATGTGTTTAAAGTCATATTCGCCGGGCTCGCGTATATCCACAAGCTGGACATTTTTATTTCTGATGCCTTTAAACGTTTCAGCGGGATCGGCATAAGCAACATCAGGCTCAATATCTTCATTTTGGCTTTTTTTAAATTCTTCGGACGCGGTTGTTTCTTGTTTGTGTTCATGCTCCTTTTTGGCAATAAATACCACGCAGATCAAGCAAATACACACAAAACTGGCAACAAACATTCTTACTCCTCGCGGAGCAGGCTTTTTTTGCTGCCGTTTTTCAGTTTGGACGGATCTATGAACATTGCGTTGCGGATATTGATAGAGTTGAGTGCGTGGATAGCGTTTGTGATTTTGGTGCATCAGTTTATTTAATGGAATTGTTACCAAATTGGCTTCCGCCAAAATTCTCCAGCGCCCCGCCTTTCGCAGGCGGCAGGCAGGCGATGAGGCAAGCCTGCTAGTTTGGAAATAATCCCCTTTTGGTTGTAAGTATTGTCTTAATGAAATGAGGCTTGCCGTTTATAAACGATCTTATATCCATTTTTTTGGATCCTTCAAGAGTGACCTGTTTGGGGATGATCGGCAATGTTTTTGTTCCAATTTGTATTATACCATCTTTTTGAGCAACCTGTCCCGGAGAAGACTTTGATCTGATCTCACCAATGGCGATCTCATCAATGATTAACTTTTTTGTTCTTCCTTTATCATCGAAGTAGGTATAAACTTGCGGCCATTCGGCGAAAGCCCGGTATTTATTGTATATCAATTCTGCTTTGGAATCCCAGTCAATAAGTCCGTCGGATTTTTTGATAAGTTGTGTATAAGTGGCTGTCGAGGGGTCTTGTTGAACCGGATTTATTTTTCCAGCCGTGTATTTTTTAATAGTCGTTATTATTATATCGTTTGCAGCTCGGGCAATTTTCTCTTGAACGTTTGGAAATGTGTCGTCAGGATGAATTTCAACTTTCTTTTGCCGTAAAATTGTCCCTGTGTCAATGCCTTTATCCATTAACATGATTGTGACGCCGGATATTTTGTCGCCGCTGCGTAATGCTGTCTGGATTGGTGATGGGCCGCGATACAACGGGAGAAGAGAAGCATGAATATTTATGCATCCGAATTTTGGAAGTGAGAGAATTTTAGGAGGCAGAATCAATCCGTATGCGGACACAATAATAATATCAGGATTCAGTGCGTTAATAGCCGCCAGCTCCTCTTTTCCAAACTTCTCGAATTGCTTGATCAAAAGACGGTTGCTTTGCGCGCATATCTTAACAGGTGAAGGAGTGCGGACTTGCTTTCTCCCCGCTGGTCGATCCGGCTGAGTAATGACTGTTTTAATGGGCACTGCCTGTTCACAAAGGTACGCAAGCGTTTTCGCCGCAAAGTCCGATGTCCCCATAAAAATAATATTTAGTTCTTCCAAAGGCATATTTTTATTCATGAGGTCTATCAATAAAAAGTATTCCGTTCAGATGATCAATTTCGTGTTGAAGCACTCGCGCCAACAGACCTTTTGCCCGAATAATTTGTTTTTTGCCGCTAGCGTCAAAAAACTTCACTTTCACTTTCATATGGCGTTTCACAGGAATAAATTTTCCCGGAAATGAAAGGCATCCCTCCTCCATAACCACTTCTTTTCCGGAATATTTTTTTATTTTCGGATTGATAAGAACGAGCTGTTCATTCTCATCTTCCACAATGCATAATCTTACGTTTTCACCAACTTGAGGAGCCGAAAGGCCAATGCCGTTATGGGCATTAAGCGCGGATGCCATATCCGAAATCAGCTTCTTGATCTTCGGGTCGCTTGGATCTGTGATCAGCTGGGATTTTTGGCGAAGTATATCATTAGGATACATAATAATTTCAAGCATTTTGTAGAATAGAAAGGATTAAAAAATAAATTCAGGATCTCTGTCAATTGTCCACCCGGAAGGAAGTTTTTTCAGCTTGCCAATAACAACAGCAGGCAAAGACTTGCGGAAAGACAGCAACAAATGTTTTTTGATTTGTCCTCTGGCCTGTTTTACTGCTCCGTAATATGGTTCCGAAACAGCAAACTCTTCAATTACAGCTCCCAGAAGTTCATTATGCAGGATATCGGCCTTTTTTTCAACCTTTTTGCGGGAATTGTCTTTATAAGTCAATTTTATCATTTGGCGGTACGGCGGGTATTTCAGCGCCTTTCTTTGTTGAAGCTCTTTTTTAACAAAAGTGTTCCAGTCCCATTTCAAGAGCGGCTCAAAACGTTCATCGACAGAAAACGATTGAACGATAAGCGTCCCGTTTTGGTCGCTCCCATACCTATTCAGCCGTCCGGCAAGTTGGAAAAGATTACGTATCCATCGCTCATCAAACCGAAAATCAGTCTTTCCCGCCCAATTGTCCGCGTTGATAACTCCCGCCAGGCCTATGCGCGGGATATCAAATCCTTTAGCGATCGCATATGTTCCTACGACAATATCAATCTTATTATTACAGATCTTTGAATAAATATCATCGCGCTGTTTTTTGTTTGAAAGCGTATTGGCGTCAACAGTGATAACTTGCGCTTTCGGATACATGGTTTTTATGGTTTCCGCGACTTTCTCAGTGCCAAAGCCGATATCAACAAGCTTAAGACCGTTGCATTTTTCACAGTGGGAAAAAGTACTTTTGCGATAATTGCAATGCAAGCAATGATAGCTGTCCTTGGAGTGAATGAGAGGCAGATCGCATTTTGGACATCTTTGAATATGCTTGCAGTCGCTGCATATTACACCTGAACTTTTTCCCCGCCGTGGAACGAGAAGAAGCGCTAACGAGTCACTTTTATTAACTTGGTCGATGTGATGTTTAAGCTCGTCTGAAATTGTGAGCGGTTCAAATTTTTTAAAATATTTACGAATATCAACTATCTTGATACGAGGCTTTTTTACACGAAAAGAATCCGTTGATAAACGCGGCAATTTTACCGTCATAATTTTTTTCTCCAACGCGCTGTGCATTGTTTCCAGTGACGGTGTCGCGGATATGCAGATAAGGCGGGCTCCGTATTGATCTTTCAGTAATTCGGCAATGCAACGGGTGTGATAATGAGGCATTTGATCCCACTGTTTGAAGGACTGATCTTGCTCTTCATCCATAGCTATAAGGCCAAGATCACGAAAGGGAAGAAAAACACCTGTCCTTGTCGCGATAACGACATCTATTTTCCCATTTTGCAAGCCTTCATAAATATAGCGAATTTCAGATGAAGCGCACTGCGAATTATATAACGCAACTCGATATTTTTTTAATCTGCGCGCATACCGCTCAATTTCCTGGCAGGATAAGAACATTTCCGGTATGAGCGCTAAAACTTGCCTTCCTTCCTTGACGGTTTTTTCCGCAAGATTAAGAATTATCTCAGTTTTACCTGAAGAGGCGGGTCCGAAAAGAAGTACGGACTTGCTTGCGGAAGCCGATGTTATTTTATCAATGGCTCTTTTCTGAGGCTTGGTAAGCCGCGGAGCTTTGGTACCACTGCCATACTTGACTTTTTGTTTCCGCTTTTTAGATTTGGAAATTCTTGGAACAAAGAATTTTAATACTGTTCCAAGCGGAGTGAAGTAATAATTTGAAATTTTGTCGGCAAGCGCGAGCTGCTTGTTCGTAAAAAGTTCCTCATATATCGTTTTCAAAATGCCTTTTGTGGGAAATCGCGGTTTTCGGGTCTGTTCAATAACAACGCCGCGTCTGTGCTTATTGGCAATAGTTATTTCGACTAGTGAGCCTAAAGGGATGCTTTCGTCTGAATGATATGTAAATGACTGGAGAGATGAAAGCGGAATTCGCGCAATAGGAGCAACTTTATAGTAGTGCATGGAAAAAATTTATTTGTAGGGGACTGTTTCCGATCAATTGATCCTCCATTGGCCAACAAGATAGCCGACTCCGAACGGCCCTTCGTAAGAGAGTTGTTTAAAAGAATATTTTAATTCGCTAATGACGCCCAATGTAATTATGATCGAACGCAAACCGCATTCTCCGGCTTCATCACAGAAATCCGGATTTAGATTTAATATTTTTGAAATATCGTTTTTGGCGAGGAGTTCGGCAATAGCATGGTCAAATTTTATTCCATAGGGTGAGAATCCGGCAGGCGCGTCCTCGGTTAATCGGTGCGACAGATCACCGCTGGCAATTATGGAAATTGACTCCTCGGTGTCTTGAAGAATTTTTCCGATCTCTTTTCCATATTCAAAGTGCATATTCCAGTCCAGAGCGGTAAAAGTAAGAGGAATAATAGACGGCTTTTTGTCATATGGTTTCGTAAGAAAATGCAAGGGAACAAGCGTTCCATGGTCAAGCCCCGCTTCTCTTATCACTTCAACCGGAAAATGGCGAGCTTTCATTTTTTGCAGCATCGTTTTCGCAAGCGGAATATTATTTTGAAAGACATATTGCATTGAACTGCCTCCAAAATTTAAAAAATCTCCCCTGAACCGGTCTTCAAGATTTATTGTGAATTTGTCGTACCTCATGGGACCATGAGGTGAAATGATCACTATGGTATCAGGCTGCGAGTGATGAATTTCCTGCGCGCAAGCCTCCATTCCCGCAACTGTTTTTTTTACGAGCGACAGTTGAGCGCCTCCGATATCAGGAATGATAATTGGCGGATGCGGACAAATGGCGGCGCTTTTTATCATGGCGGTAAATCATACTTATATCATAACGATAGCAAAACGGTGTGAGCCTGTCCAATTTCATAGATAATATTCGACAAAAGGAAGATCAAAAAATTATCTGAAAAAGCAAAAGACAGAAGTGTCTTGAAGTGAAGTTGCCAACGCGTATTGTGTGTGTTACACTTTGACAAGTGTTAAACATTAGAAGACTTTGGAACAAAACCATATTTTATGGAACATACTGAAAAAACGGAGGGAAAAAAAGAAGCAGAACATATTCAAGAAGCACAAGAAAAATATGAAAGAATAACGGATACCGGCGGTTCAATACAAGAAAGTGATGCTTATGAAGATAAGATCGTGGATAAAGAAAGCAAACGGACTATTAGCACCAGGCTTATTGCACTGTTTGTTATCGGAGTGCTCATTGGCATAACGCTCAAAACTCATGCGGTTCAGAAGGTAACAATGGGTTTTGATGATTATAGAATTCACAATCTTAAAAGCGATTTTGATTTGTTGAATTTTGATGAACGATCGGATGAACAGCAGGATGCTGTTGATGAAACAAGCGATTAAAAAAAAGGCGAAGAAGATCTTAAATAACACTGAAAGCTTTTACACGTTTAAATGTTAAATAAAATACCATATTTTTATGGAGAAACGAAGCAGTTTGGAGGGAGCAAAGGATAATAATGTAAATGAAGATCAAAAAGCCGGATCACTAGGTGAGAAGCAAAACAAAAAAGATAGTGATGAAAATATGCGAGAAGATACGGATATTGATAATCTGCTAGGCAAGAAAGTGGAAAGTATCGAACTGGCGGATAGGTCGCAAAGCGAATCAACTGAAGACGAAACAGCATTAAATGAACGCAAAGGGAAAGACGAGCATAAAAAAGTGATAAAAAATCTTATTTCGGCAGTGATAGTCTTGTCAGGGGTTGCCACAGGAAGCTTTTTTGTTGACATAGTGCAATTTGCAAGCGGAAGCGGCTATTCGGAAAAAGCCTTGCAAAAGACGAATGTGTTTGTGGCAGGAGACAAAACGTGGGTTGCATTTAAAGAGCCTGCAATTGAGGTTCAAATATTGACAGTGAAAGATGACGAGCTGGAAGATTGTGAAAATTGTGATCCGTCAATGGCTCTTGTGTGGCTTAAACGATTCATCCCAACGCTCATTGCCAAAAAAGTTGACGTTTCGTCTCCCGAAGGAAAAGAAATTATCAAAGCTTATAATTTAAAATCAATTCCGGCATTTGTTTTTTCAAGTAGTTTAAAGGAGTCCGAATTTTATAATGAAGAGGCCAAAGTCCTATTTGAAAAGAAAAAGGATAAATTTGTGCTTAACGCTGTAGAATTGGGAATACCTGTCGGGCGGTATCTTGAAACTCCGGAGATTTCCGAAAATGACGCACAACGCGGAAATAAGGATGCCAAGGTAAAAATCGTGGTATATTCCGATTTTCAATGTCCATATAGCAAGCGGTTTTTTAGCGAGATCACAAAGGTTACAGAGGAATTTAATGATGATCAAGTTTTGCTTGTGTATAAGAATGCGCCAATAGAGCTTCATCCTCGGGGTGAAATCTCTGCAATTGTGGCTTGTTGTGCCCGGGATCAAGGGAAATTTTGGGAGATGGGCAAGATACTATACGACAAACAAAGCGAGTGGAGTAATGCGGATGGAACAGGCCGGTTTAAGGAATATGCGCGCTCTTTAAGCATGGACGCCAAAAAATTCAATGAATGCCTTGATAATAAATCCCATTTTGAAGAGATTCAAAGGGACAAGGAGGAAGCGGAGAGCTTTGGCACCTCGGGTGTGCCGGTAGCGTTTATTAACGAGCAATTTGTAAGCGGTATTGTTGGGGAAGACAAGTTGCGCTCAATAATAAATGATGAACTTAAAAAATAAGTCTTTGCATATTCACAGGCACATATCCATAGTTTTCTATGATGGCAGGTAAATGAAAATAAATGCAAAACAAAAATCGTTACGAGATAATCATTCACGGCCGCGGTGGGCAGGGAGCGAAAACAACAGCTGAGATATTGGTTCAAGCGGCAGTGAGAGAGAAAAAATTTGTGCAGGCATTTCCGAATTTCGGGCCTGAGCGGACAGGGGCGCCGATGCGCGCTTATGTTCGAATATCCGATGAGCCGATCAGGACGCACGAGCCGGTTGTGGATCCGGACTGTGTTCTTGTTCTTGACGAAACAATATTAGATAGCGTTGATGTCACGCAAAATATAACAGGAACTGAAGCAATAATCATAAATACGGCCAAGACAAAAAAAGAAATTTCAGAACAGATGAAATTTAACGGGAACATTGTTACGGTTGACGCTCAGGGAATGTCTCTGGATATTATCGGTGAGAACAGGCCGAATACTGTCATTTTAGGCAAATTCGCGTTTGTCTCTGAAAGAGTAAAGATCGAAAATATCACTGAGGCGTTTCGTTCAAAATATGAAAAAAAGATAGGAAAAGAAAAAACAGATAAAAATATCAAAGCGATAGAAAAAGCCTATAACATTTGCTAATGACGCTAACCATCAAGAAATCAGGAAAGTTTTACTTGCCAAAAAAAATTCCGCCATTGGGCGGTGAGCTTGGGGCTGTGATTAAAAATGATCCAAAGAATCGTCCAAAAATAGGAGACTGGAAAACTGAAATTCCCGTTATAGATAAAGATACTTGCATCGGTTGCGGCATGTGTGAACAGCATTGTCCGGAAGCGGCAATCAGAATGAAAAAAAACAACGGCCGGAAAAAACCGGCCATCAATTACCAATTTTGCAAGGGTTGCGGCATATGCGCGGAGGTTTGTCCCGTGAAGGCGATTCAAATGCGGCGGGAAAACGAAAAAAAGAACTAAAATAAATAAGTTCTATGTGTTGTTTTATTAAGTTAACACGATATAATCCGGTTTGTTTTACCTCATATGTACAAGAAAAACAACATTTTAATTGCTCTAACCGGCGGCCACGCGGTGGGTGAAGCGATGCGCCAAATAAATCCGGATGTGGTGGCAGTATATCCGATCACGCCTCAAACGCCAATTATCGAATATTTTGCGAAGAGGATAGCGGACGGTGAGATCGACACTGAAATTATTCCGGTTGAATCCGAGCATAGCGCTATGAGCGCCTGTATCGGCGCCTCTGCATGCGGCGCGAGAACAATGACGGCATCAAGTTCTCAGGGAATTATGTACATGTTCGAGGTGCTTCCCGTTGCTTCATCTATGCGCTTGCCGATTGTCATGGCTGTATCAAATCGCGCAATCTCAGGACCGATCAATATTCATGGAGACCACTCGGATGCAATGGTAATGCGGGAAATGGGCTGGATCCAACTATTTGCCGAAAATGCGCAGGAAGCCTATGATAATATGGTCATTGGCTGTAAGATCGCTGAAAAAGCGCTGCTTCCTCTTGCAACGAACATGGACGGTTTTTTTACTTCTCACAGCGTTGAAAATCTTGAGCTTCTTCGCAATGCCGATGTAAAGAATTTTGTCGGCAATTATATTCCCAGGCAGCATCTTCTTGATTTTGATAACCCAAAGACATTCGGTCCGGTCGCGCTTCAAAACAGCTATTTCGAGTTTAGAAAACAGATCTTTGATGCCATGAGCAAAGTGCCGGATATTTTTAATAAAGTAACGGAAGAGTTTAAAAAATTATCGGGAAGAGAGTGTGTTTCAGTGGAGCGGTATAAGACCAATGATGCTGAAACGGTTATCGTTGCGATAGGATCGGTTTGCGGAACCGTTAAAGACGCAGTGGACAAGCTGAGAGATAAAGGAAGAAAGGTCGGTTTGGTAAAGATAACGTTATTCAGGCCTTTTCCATACAATGACGTGAAGCAGGCGCTAAGGAACGTACAAGAAGTAATTGTTCTTGATCGAAATCTTGCGTTTGGAACGAAACAGGTTTTGGCCGGTGAAGTAGGATTCGCGATCGGCAAAGAGGTTCAAAGTATTGTTTACGGGCTCGGCGGAAGAGATGTATATGAAGAACAAATCATCGATCTTTTCAAAGGAAAAAACAACAGCGGTTTTATAATGTAAGTTATAAAAGTAAAAATAAGCCGGTTTATGAACAAGAAGACTCAAAAATTTACTGTTGCAGCCACTTGTGCCGGCTGTCCGATCGGTCTTATTGTCCGTACTGTTTTGAACGCGACGGATGATAATATTGTTGTTGCCAATGCTACCGGATGCATGGAAGTGACCTCAACGATATATCCCAACACAGCATGGAATGTTCCGTATATCCATAGCGCATTCGGGAATACGGGAGCTACGATATCGGGAATAGAGACTGCTTATCGATCACTGAAAAAGCAGAAGAAGCTGAAAACCGGCAAACCCGTGAAATTTGTCGCTTTTGGAGGCGACGGAGGAACATACGATATCGGGCTTCAGGCACTATCCGGGGCGTTGGAACGTAAACATGATTTTTGTTATGTTTGCTACGACAATGGCGCGTATATGAATACCGGCAACCAAAGAAGCGGGGCCACGCCTTTGGGAGCGGATACTGAAACAACGCCGCGGGGGAAAAAGTCAATTGGAAAATCGATCGAGAGAAAAGATCTGATGTCAATTGTTGCCAGCCATCATTTGCCATACGCCGCAACGGCCAGTGTCGGTTTTATGGCTGATTTTCAGAAGAAAGCCAAAAAAGCGCTTGAAACAAAGGGCCCGACATTTTTGCTCGTTTTCTCTCCATGTGTCGCACTGTGGAAATTTCACCCTTCTCAAACGATAAATATCGCTAAGTTGGCAACAGAAACGAATTTTTGGCCGCTGTATGAAATTGTTGATGGAGAATATTCCATATCATACGAACCGTCAAAATCTCTTCCTGTTGAAGAATTCTACAAAACACAAGGACGATTCAAACATTTGTTCAAGCGAAAAGATAAAAAAGAAGTGATGAGGAAAATACAGAACGCAGTTGATGAACAGTGGGATCGTCTGCATGCCTTTCAATTATTAAATTCATAGAGAATGGATGCTGGTATAATCGTATTATCTTTTGTGTTCATTGTTAGTATTGTGTCCGTAATTTTTTTTATAAACAAAAAGCTTTCAAACATCCAAACGCGGGATAGCGGAAAAGAATTGCTTATGCTTCAGCAGCAGATAGGGCAGATAATTCAGACACTTGACCAAAGGCTTGCTGAAACGAAGCAGGAACTTGATCGGAAGCTGTCCGAATCGCACAAAATAACCAGGGACCAATCATCGGAAAACATTCAAGTTATCCAATCCATAACAAAAAATAGCCGGCAGCAAGTTGATAAGATCAATCAGCAGCTTCGTAATGTTACCGAGAAACTTACCAAGGTTGACGAAACGCAGAAACAGCTGGCTGATTATTCTTCACAGTTGAAAAATTTGCAGGATATTTTGAAGAATCCAAAACAGCGAGGCGTATTGGGCGAGTACTATCTTGAAGAGACATTAAAGAATGTATTGCCGCCGAATAACTATGAGATGCAGCACGGCTTTAAAGACGGAACAATTGTTGATGCCGTTATTTTTGTGAAAAATAGGATAATTCCCGTTGATTCAAAATTTTCACTTGAGACTTATGAACAACTGCTGAATTGTAATGACGCAGTGCGTCGCAAACAGCTTGAAAAACAATTCAAACATGATCTGAAGCGAAGAATCGATGAAACATCAAAATATGTGAAGCCGAATGAGGATACGGTTGATTTCGCGTTTATGTTCATACCGTCGGAGTCGATCTATTACGACTTGCTTACTAACAAAATTGGAACAGAGAAAATTTCATCCCGCGATCTTATTGAATACGCGTTTAAAGAGAAGCACGTTATCATTGTTTCCCCGACATCGTTTCTTGCGTATCTTCAGACTGTATTGCAAGGGCTTAACATGCTGAAGCTTGAGGAGTACGCGCAGGAGATACAAAAAAATGTTGGAAAACTTGATAAACATCTTCAAATATATGAGGCATATCACCAAAAAATAGGTAAAAGCCTGGATACAACCGTAAATCATTACAACAGATCCAATAAAGAGTTCAAAAAGATCGATAAGGATATTATGAAAATTGTTAAAAGAGACGAAAGCTTGCCGTTAAGCGAAGGGGAAATTGACAGACCGAATATATAATGGGATTGTTGCTAAATCGCAAAAATAAAAAGACATAATGATCATTATGTCCCAGGAACACAACTTTTGAACGCTACTGCAGTTTAAACTGCAGTATTTTATTGTGTTTCGTAAGAACATATCCTTCTTTGCCATCGTGAATCCAAAAATCTTTTGCATCTTCAAATTGTCTGTTCCAAAATTGATCTTTAAGTTTGTTGCCGTCTTTTCCGATCTTTATCACTCTGGGATTTTCGCTATCGAGAATGTAATAATGATCAGAAGCATTGCTTGTTTGAATTTTCTTTGGAACAACTTTTGGCTGTGTGTCAATAAGAAAGGAACTAACGAGTTTGCGCTTAAAGTATTGCTCGATCGACCCGTCATTATATGCGACACGGATCGAATCATCAAGGGCGATATCAGTGATATTGTCTGTCGTAATTTCCGAAGAGAACCATTTTATCGGTGATCCAAAGCCTCCTTCAGCTCGCGGATAACGATATATCTGACCGGAGTTCTTGTCTAAGATATACAAAAACGTAAGATAAGTGCCAACTCCTATAATATCACTGTTAGCTGGAATTTTTATTGAATGCTTGTCAGATCGTTTCATGACAGGACTAAAAGAATGCACGGAGTCATTTGATACAAAGAAAATGAGATTCAGATCGGGCATTGGCACAATCGCCACAACATCGGAAATTTCATCAGATATTGGTATGCCGCCAAATTCATTAATATTGGAATCATACTGGTAGAAAGAATTATCCTGTGTAATAACATATATGTTGTTTTTGTATCCCGCAATATCAATTATTTCGGAATTTGTTTCTCCGATCAGCGCTGTTTCAACTTCCTTATTGGAAATATATACATCTCCATTATTTACTTGTTGTTGTGAATTTTCCTGAATTCTGTTTTCAATCTCTGAGTATTTTGACTGGCTCTCTTGCAAAAAAAGAACAAGCAGTAAAACAAACATGATCGTGATAATGATTGTTGAGAAGATATATCTGCTTTTCAGAAGATCGGTAAATGTAAGTTTGGAATCTTTTCTTTTTTGTCTAAGGTTCTCCAGTTCTTTCGAATATTGTTTCATATGCAATGCTAAAACTTCCTTTCCTTTTTCGAGCTGACGTTTGTTTGGCAACAATTTTGTAAACCATTTCTTTTTTGCAGTTTTGGCGATCAATTTTTCAAAATCTCTTTTTAACTCTGCCTTAACTTGTTTTAAGCCATTTTTTTTAGCTTGCCTGGCATCTTTTTTCGCAATCTGTTTATGAAAAACGTCAGTATCGCGGTTAAGTTCCTTCTTGTGTTTTTCCAGCAAGCTGGAAAGTTCTTTTTGCTCCGGCTCTTGAACGGTTGCAACGCGATAGAGCCTTTCAGCAGTCTTACTTCTTTTATCGTTTTTCTTATCTTTTATAAGGTTGCCATTATCAGGAAGTAAGATTGTTTTTCCGGCAGCTGAATTGTCTTCTTT
>JAYEFY010000003.1:0-5907 GCA_034658815.1 Patescibacteria group bacterium | reverse complement strand
TGAGCAGGCAGGCGCTGCTGAAAATTGTGAACATTCAGAATTGCTTACTTTGCCGGCAGATATCATTTGTCTTTCTGCCGGTAAAATAGCGGCATTGATTATTTAGTTATTTTAATTATTATCCAAAACAATAATGGCAAAAATCCTTGGAATCGATCTGGGAACTACAAACTCCGCAATGGCCATTGTGGAAGGCGGAACACCTGAGATCATTGAAAATAAAGAAGGAAATCGTACAACACCGTCAATGGTTGCGATCAATAAAAACGGTGAGCGCCTTGTCGGTCTTTTGGCAAAAAGGCAGGCAGTTACCAATCCGGAAAGTACGATCTATTCCGCGAAACGCCTTATCGGAAGAAAATTCAGTGATAAGGAAATTCAGAGTGCGGCGAAGAAGCTTCCATTTACGATCAAAGAAGGTAAAAATAGCGCGGTAAATGTTGTTATGAACGGAAAGGACTATCGTCCGGCAGAAATTTCGGCCATGGTGCTTCAAAAACTCAAAACTGACGCCGAAAAAAAGTTGGGGGAAAAAATCGAAGAAGCTGTGATAACGGTTCCGGCCTATTTTGATGATTCTCAGCGAAAAGCCACGAAGGATGCCGGGGAGATCGCGGGACTCAAAATTAAAAGAATTATCAATGAACCAACGGCAGCCGCTCTTGCCTATGGATTCAATAAGAAAAAGAACGAAAAGATCGCTGTTTATGATCTCGGCGGGGGAACATTTGACATTTCGATCCTTGAAGTCGGTGATGATACAGTTGAGGTGAAATCAACTCACGGAGATACGTTTTTAGGCGGTGACGATTTTGACGAAAAAGTCATTCAATGGATACTTGGCGAGTTCAAAAAGCAAGAAGGTATTGATCTTTCAAGCGATCCTTTAGCTTTACAGAGAATAAAAGAAGCGGCGGAGAAATCTAAGGTAGAACTTTCAACAGCTCAAGAAACTGAGATCAATCAGCCGTTTATCACTTCCGGTGATGACGGACCAAAGCATTTAGTGATGAAAATCACACGGGCAAAGCTTGAGGAGCTTGTTGGCGAGTTGGTTGAAAAAACCATGGAACCCGTTGAAAAAGCCATCAAAGACGCTAAAATAGAAAAGGGTGATATTAACGAAATTGTAATGGTCGGCGGCATGACGCGCATGCCTTTGGTGCAAAAAAAAGTCGAGGAATATTTCGGAAAAAAGCCGAATACGAGCGTAAATCCCGATGAAGTTGTCGCTATGGGCGCAGCCATTCAAGGTGGAGTACTGCAAGGAGACGTCAAAGACGTACTGCTTCTGGATGTTACTCCGTTAATGCTGGGAATTGAAACATTGGGAGGCGTTGCGACTCCGCTTATAGAATCCAACACAACAATCCCGACTTCAAAATCACAGATCTTCTCGACAGCGGCTGATAGTCAGCCATCGGTGGACATTCATGTTGTCCAAGGAGAGCGTAAAATGGTAGCTGACAACAAAACTTTGGGAAGATTTATGCTGGATGGCATACCTCCTTCTCCCCGCGGAGTGCCGCAAATTGAAGTTTCATTTGATATTGACGCAAACGGAATCTTGAGTGTGAAAGCCAAGGACAAAGCGACAGGCAAAGAGCAGTCAATTCGTATTGAGGCATCTTCAGATATGGATAAAGATGAGATCGAAAAAATGAAGAAAGAAGCCGAAGTTCACGCGGAAGATGACAAAAAGAAAGCGGAAGCGATCGAAGTGAAAAATACAGCCGACGCGCTTGTCTACACAACCGAAAAAGCGTTAAAAGACGCCGGGGACAAAATCCCGGCGGATAAGAAAAAACCGGTTGAGGAAAAAGTTGAAGCGTTGAAAAAAGTAAAGGACGGAAATGATATTGAGGCAATTAAAAAAGCTTCCGAAGAACTTTCAACTGAAGCACAGAAAATCGGGCAAGAACTTTACCAAGCGGCTCAGCAAGCACAACAAAGCGCTCAGAACACTGCGCCTTCCGGTACCGAAAAGAAAAACGAGCCAAAGGTGAAAGACGCTGAAGTTGAAGATGATGACAAAAAAGAAGACGAAAAGAAAAAAGACGACAGTGGTGAGAAAAAGTAGATTTTAATAAAGAGCGAGGTGTTTTGTCTCGCTCTTTTAGAAATTGAGTTCAGGAATATGTTACCAAACTATAAAGCTGTTCCCATAAGAAAATATAAACGGGGACAAGGATTGAGTTAATTTGTTGAGAATATCAGGAAAAATACCTTCCGTTCTCACTTTTAATGTTTATGCTCAAAAGGATCATTATTTTTATTGGAATATGCATTGGTATTTATGTATTTTTCGGAGCGATCCTGTTTTTCCGGCAGCGAGAATTCGTTTATTATCCAACAATGCGGGACTTTGAAAAATGCGCCGGGTTTAAAGACGCGGAAAAGTTGAATATTAACGGCACAAGAGCGTATTTCAAGCGCAATTCCGATACTCTTGCGGTGTTTTATCACGGAAACGCGGGATCGGCTTGCGGTAGAACATATATTAAAAAAATGATCGAAAACGCGGGACATTCATTTCTAATCGTAGAATATGCCGGTTATTCAAACGATGATAAAAAGCCAAAAGAAGAATTGCTGTTACAAGACGTGCGAAATATGGTAGACTTCATTAAAGGGGAGAATTTCAATAAAGTTTTGCTTATAGGGGAAAGTATTGGCGGTTCTTTGTCCGCTTTCCACGCGTCGGAAGGCTCTTATGACAGAATGTTACTGATCAGTCCGTTTGACACGCTGGGTTCCGTGGCACAAGATGCTTTTCCTTTATATCCGGCAAAAATGCTGGTCATGGAAGATTATGATAATATAAAATTACTGCAAGGAAAAGAAAATATTTGGATCATACACGGAACAGAAGATGAGATCATTAGGATCGATCGCTCAAAAAGATTGTACGGATCAATAGGCGGTGAAAACAATCGCTATATTGAAATTAATGGAGCCGGACATAATGATATGTTTGAATTTCAACAGACAACCGAAATAATTAACCGCTTTTTACAAAAATATGGCACAACCAAATCAACAACCGAAGAATAAACAGCAAGTTCAAATCAAGGCCAATGATGATGAATTAAAAGGGAAGTACGCGAACACGATGCAAGTAATGCATACAAAGGAAGAATTTGTCATGGATTTTCTCAATGTTTTTCCTCCAACCGGAACGCTGAATGCCCGTGTTATCATTTCGCCGGGACATTTCAAGCGAGTCGTCAGAGCACTTGGCGAAAATCTGAAAAAATATGAAGGGCAGTTTGGAAAAATTGACGAGACGAAAGACGAGGATCGAAAAATAGGATTTATGTAAATAATTTTCAACTTTGAACTACAAATCGTTAAAGCAAGCCATCTTGTACCGAGTGGTATGTTCGGGCAGGGTTACCCCTCCTTATTTAAGGAGAGAAAATAAAAGGCATTTCGTGATTCAGGGTAATTACATAACAAAATGAGATAGTGCTCTTTTTGTTGCAGTAAAAATTTGCTATAATAATAGAAAGCTAATACATAAAAAATATTCATGGCATTACGCATTGTTCTTGCCGGAGGAGGAAGCGGCGGACACTTATTTCCGCTTACAACTGTCAAGAAATATATTCGTGAAAATTATAAAGGAAAATCGGAGTTTCTCTTTCTGGGCCCAAAGACTGATCTTGAAATGGAAGTAATGAAAAAACACAAGATACCGCATAAGTGGGTTTTGTGTGGCAAATTGCACCGCTATATGACTTTTCAATATGTTCTTGATATTATAAAAGTGCCAATCGGCATTTTACAAGCTTTGTGGCACTTGTTGCGGTATATGCCTAACATAGTCTTTTCAAAAGGCGGATTCGCTTCCGTGCCGGTTGTTATTGCGGCTCGATTTTACAGAATTCCGGTATTAATACATGAATCGGATTCTATTCCGGGACTGGCAAATAAATTTTTAGGATCGATTTCCAATAAAATCGCGATTACCTTTGAACGCGCGCGCATATATTTTCCTGTTCATAAAACTATTTTGACCGGTGTGCCGGTTCGCAAGGAAGTAATCGGCGGAGATCCGCAAAAAGCGAGGGAATTGCTTGGAATTCACAAAGAGGTGAAACCGGTAGTTTTCGTCATTGGCGGGTCACAGGGTGCCCAGCTAATTAATGAAAAAATTATGTTTAATCTCGCGGAACTTTTAAAGCACTATCAAGTTATCCACCAAACAGGATCGTCACATTTTGACCTGATGAAATATGAAGCGGAAACACGAGGCTTTAAAATAGGGCATTGTGATTATTATCCCATTGCTTTTATTGGAGATGAAATAGGACATATTTTCGCGCTGGCCGATATTGTTATTTCGCGTGCCGGTGCGACGGCCATTTCAGAACTTGCGGCAAACAACAAGGCAAGT
Organism: Patescibacteria group bacterium; assembly: GCA_034658815.1. Taxonomy (GTDB): domain Bacteria; phylum Patescibacteriota; class Minisyncoccia; order Moranbacterales; family DUUL01; genus DAOUPS01. The sequence continues at coordinate 1,508 of JAYEFY010000003.1, read as the reverse complement.
ATCTTGGTGCCGATTACTAAAAGCGCCAACCAGCACCAGCGCATTAATGCTTTTGAGGTGTCAAAAGTCGGAGGAGCGATTGTACTGGAAGAAAGCAATTTTAGGAGAACAATGCTTTTTCATAATTTGAAAAAAATTATAAGCGATAAAGATCTCAATCAGAAACTTTCCAAAAATATAGGAAAGTTTTACCAGGCGGACGCAACTGAAAAAATAGCCGGTGAACTTTTGAAGTTGGCCGGTAAATAGCGCCCCATAATGTTAAAATTCATTGACATTTTTGTAAGTTGAGATACAATATTATCGTATGGCTTGGTTTGGCAGTGTGAAAATGAAAAGATGAATGAAATGAAACGCTGTGAAAACAGCACCTCAAAATATAAGCAAAATGACACATCCCGGTGGCAGTCAAATATTATTTTATTCGCAAAACTAAACGGTTGGATCGCAGGTCCGGTTATCATTGCTCTCATTATTGGAAAATGGCTTGACGACAAATATAATATTGATCCCTGGTCTTTTTTGGCGCTTATCGGCTTCGCGTTTGTTATTTCAATAATTGGAATAACAAAAGAAGCCATGAGAACAATGGGAAACGCCGCTAAAACAGCTAAAAAAGACCATGGGAGATCTTCAAGGAGGGAGAAAAACAACTTCAAGTAATTTTTTGTTTAGAAAAGAACAATTTCTATGTAAAAAATTGCTTGAATTTTAATTTTTCAGTTTTATACGCAACAACAAGAAATGCAAGCACACAGTGAAATTGAGCATGAAATGACGCTTTTTGCGGAACCAATTGCTCACGTTGGCGATTTTCCGATAACAAACTCTTTATTAAGCAGCGTTATTACTGTAATAATTTTAGTTGCGTTTTTTATTATTGCCGGCAAAAGAATCGCTCGAGTGCCAAAAGGCCTTCAGAATCTTTTTGAAATTATTCTTGAAAACACTTTAAATTTTGCGGATAGCGTTACAGGGAGCAGAAAGAAATCTGAAAGATTCATGCCGATCGTGCTAGGCCTTTTTTTATTTATACTTGTCAATAACTATCTGGGGATTCTTCCGGGATTCGGAACGATCGGGTTTGTAGAAAACCATGAAGGGCACAATGTATTTGTGCCTTTTTTGCGCGGAGGATCCGCTGATCTGAATACCACTTTAGCGCTCGCGGTTGTAGCAATGCTTGCGACTCATATTTTCGGAATTACTTCGATCGGCATATGGAAACATCTCAATAAATTCGTTAATTTTAAGGCAATATATGAGATTCCTTCAAAATTTAAGGAGGACAAAGCCGTCCTTTTTGTGAATCCGATAAAAGTTTTTGTGTGTTTGATCGAAATAGTCAGCGAAATAGCAAAGATTGTTTCACTGTCGTTTCGTTTGTTTGGAAATATCTTTGCGGGTGAAGTATTGATTGCCACAATGATGACACTGTCCGCTTTTTTACTTCCCATTCCATTTTTATTTCTTGAGGTTCTTGTTTGCGCCGTGCAAGCTCTTGTTTT
>JAYEFY010000002.1:15943-54104 GCA_034658815.1 Patescibacteria group bacterium | reverse complement strand
ACATTGAATTTGGAGAAAAGATGAAAAAAGAAAAAGATAAATTGTTTAAAAAGTAATTAATTTTTTTAAAAAGAAACATCATTACCGCAGATGAGTAAAAAGGGACATCTTAGGATTGGAATATACTTTCAGCGAATCTTCTTGTCAACTGCGTAACAATCTCTTCCACCCGCGGTATTTTTTCGTTTCGCAGAAACCATTCCCACCGCTTCCTTCACAAGTCCATTTCCAATTACCGGTAGATGAATTATATTGAACCCCGGACGCGCTGACAGCCCAGCCGCGCATAGATTTCCCTTTGGAGCGGCAGCGGCCTCTTTTTGTTCGGGGTTTTATGGGGAGCGCCTGCCTGCCGGTAGGCAGGGTAGGCAGGAAACCCCGCGCTGAAAGCTCTTTAGGCTTCCCCATTTATTCCCAGGCTCATGACTGGGACTTTCTGGCGCGTGGATAAGTATTTATTTTTTTATTCCAGCACAACCATGGCTTTTCTGCCTTGTTCGATTTTTTCTTTGCTGTCTTTAAAGTCATGAATGGCATTATAAAGAATATCTATTGAGTATTGATACTGCTTTCCTTTTCTTGTTCCCGGATCATTGGTAATAATATTGTTTTCATCATAACCGATAAGAACCAGGTTATGATAAAGCGGTCCGGGATATGTGAAATTGGGATTTCCCAATCGCCGTCCGGCAGTTGGCACGATAACCGGTTTTTTGCGCGCAAGTTGTTTTTTTATCTCCTGCCTGTCAAAATCATAAATGACCCTAAGATCGCGTATGCCGTAATATTCTTCAGCCATCTTGACAAGCTCCTCCATGGTACTGTCCTTATAGTGTCCGTATTGTTCTAGTTGAAATTTTTTCATATCCTGAATCTCCTTTTCCGCGATGGCGGGTGTAAGAGTATTTCCGTCTAAATAATATTTGACCATAATCAAGCTCATCTCTTCGCACGCTTCTTCATGAACATCATCCCAAATTCCGAATGGCGCTTGTGAAGAAAACGGCACATCAATAAGAACACTCAATGGAAGTTGATGTTCAGCGTTCTCCCTGATCTTTATTATTCCCAAATTTTCAGTTTCCTTTTTTTCTGCCTGAGTGTTTTCTCTTTCTTTTTCTTGCTTTTCAATAACGACCAGCGCGTCATCTTGGTTTTGATCAAGCTTTTCTTTTGTCAAATTGCTATCCGTGCGTGAAATTTCCTGCTGAAGTTGTACTTCCTGTGCTTTGATTGATTCTTGAACCAGCATAAACACAAGAAAAATGAAAAGTGTGATGGCAATTAAAACATTGGATACGGTTTTTTTGGTAACGCGCCCCGAGTATTTCATTGCCGCAAAATGCAAAAATATATACGCCCCAAGAAAATCCACAAAGATATCTTTTACGTTCCCATCGCGTCCGATGACAAATATTTGATGAAATTCGTCGCTAACAGCATACAATGTTGTTACGGCCAGAGCCGTTAAAAAAGAAATTGCAAGTGAAATATTGTATCTCTTGTACGCAATTCTCATTACCAGTACGGATAGAATTCCAAATTCAAGCATGTGAGTAACTTTGCGGACAGCAATCTCGTAAGGAGTGCTTAGGCCGGTTTTCAGTTCCGATATGTCCGATAAATAAAAAATAAGCCCGGCCCATGCCAGAGCCGGAATCCAATATATAACAACATCTTTAAACGAATTAGTTTTTTTCATGGCTCTGGTACCGCATTCAACTGGTTATGGGACTGTTTCTGAACACACTTTATATTGGAGCCTGCTTGAAATAATCAATACTTGAAATTATCAACCAATGATCACTTCTCTAATGTTCAATGAAATAAATTGATAATTGTAACTTGACTATTATTTGATCATTGAATGTTGATTGATCATTGTTTATAATGTTTGATTATTGATTGATCATTGAGAGTTGATCAATGATCATTATATTGTATCGCTTGACCATTGAAAATTGATTATTGATCATTAACAGGCTACTTAAACTTAAGATATCCTCTCATCTTAAAGTTTCCCCAAAATTTGGCTTTTCTGGAGGTTAAGTTAAGTACCCCGTCGCTGTTGCCCACAACGGACCAATCCCCACAATTATTTTTGGCTTTGACACGGAAATAATAAGTTGTTCCGGCACTAAGGCAGGGATGGTCAATATAATTAATAGTAATGTCGTCTAAAGAAGGAGTGGGAACACCATCGCTGCCTGGTGCGTACCCGGATGTTTTTATTTGGCAGTGGAAGATTAAATACTCACTTTCCATTAATATACAACCGCGAACTAATAGAACAAAACCTTTTTGTCCTATTCCTCCGAAGAAGAAATGATGGAAAAACTGGTACTAGGCTAATTCACCGCTCTCAATATCATCAATAAGATCCTTGAAGATTCGGTAGAGCGCATAGATCGGCAGCCAAAGCCACAACAAGCGTTCAATGAAAAATTCAAAAAATTCGTTCATAAATGTTTAACGAGCCTATTTCCAAACTGGCTTCGTTAGCTTGGGAATAGTTCCTTGTTATTACTTAAAATCAGTAGAATAATTTATTTTGATAATTTTTCCGGCTTGATCTCATAGAGGACATCCTTCTTTTCAACTTTGATTTCCCATCCTCTTTTCTCGGCAATTTTCTTCAAATTAAGATTGGGGTTGAACGCAATGGGTCTGTCAACAAGCTCGAGAAATTTCGCGTCAGATTCCGTGTCGCCGATACCGATTGACCCTTGAAGCGAAATCCTATTTTCAGCGATGAATTGCTCAACAACCGCGCCTTTATCTTTTGTTGGCTCGAAAATCGGCCTGCCTGTATATTTTTCATTCTTGTCAATTTCATACACACTGCCATAATACGCGTCGAATTTAAAAATATTCGCATACTCGGTGACAATCTCAATTGGTGAACCGGAAATTATCAACATTACATGACTGCCTCTTAACTCTTCAAAAAGATCTTTCGCATACATATATACGCGCTTGGCATTGAAACTGGCAACATTTTTTGCCGCACTAAGGATATCTTTTTGATTGCATCCTTTGATATGCCTTCCGTATAGGCTCACAAGTTTCTTTCGATAGGACTCATAAGTTCCTTCGTTATCAAGCCAGTGTCCATAGGCATGGACAAGTTCGTTCCGCACTTCTTTTTTGAAAATTCCTCGATAAGCCAGTTCGTCAATCAGCTCAAAATGGAGATTCTTTCGAAACAAAGTGCCGTCAATATCAAAAATAGCAAGTTTTGTTTTTTTCATGTATATTATTATTCTTCCATTATTAACGTATAGGCCGCGATGCCGAACGCAACAGAAACATTAAGTGACTCTTTTTCTCCTTTCATCGGAATCTCAACAATATCATGAACTCGTGATAAAATGCTTCGCGATAATCCTTTTACTTCATTTCCAACAAGAATTGCCATTGGAAAAATTGGTTGATATTGATTAAGATCAATGCTTTTCTCTGCTTGTTCAAGCGCGACGATTCGAACACCATCTGCTTTAAGTTTATCAATAATTGCATGCGTATGCCAATGCGCTTCCCATTCCACGCATTTTTCCGCCCCCAGCGCGGTTTTTGAAATTGACTTATTTTGGTCGGGACGCGGCGAGTATCCGCCAAGAAAGACTTTTTCAATTCCAAGCGCGTCCGACGTTCGAAACAGTGAACCGATATTGTAGCAGCTGCGTATGTTGTGCATAATCACATAAACACTTTTTTTCTTCACGTTTTAGGTTTCTGATATTTTATTTTAGCAGATGTAAGAACCAGAGCCTTGTGCTTTTCAAACCATGAGCCTGTTATTACTATAAGTACAATTTTTGTTACGACAATTGCCGTAAACATCGACATCAAGACGCCAAGCGTAAGCGTAATTGCAAAACCTTGAATGAAACCTGAACCAAACATTATCAAGATCAATGATGTCAAAATCGTCGAAAAGTTGCCGTCGCGAATTGAAGTCCATGCCCTTCTAAATCCTTCATTAAGCGATGCCTTTAGATCCCTTCCTCGCTTTATTTCTTCCTTCATACGTTCAAAAATGAGAATGTTCGCGTCAACCGCCATCCCGATCGATAATATAAAACCCGCGATTCCGGCTAATGTCAAAGTAATACCGTAAGGCGACAACGATGACAGCTTAAACACCGAGACCATAAGCAGAGAATAAATAGTTAAGGCAAACACGGCAATAATCCCGGCAAGCCGATAGTACGCTATTAGAAACACGGCTACCGCAACTAATCCCCATAGTCCAGCTTTAAGGCTTTTATCAAGAGACGCTTTCCCTAGTGTCGCTTCAACACTTTGCTGGCTTACAAGCGTGATTGGCACCGGAAGAGCGCCGGCATTAAGATCTCTTGACAACTTTTGCGCTTCATCAAGCGTAAAATGGCCGCTGACAACGGCTTCTCCATTACGAATTACGTCATTAACAACAGGCGCGCTGATCATTTGATTATCAAGAAAAATTGCCACTTGCTCTCCTATATTGCGTTCGGTGATATCTTTGAAAAGATCCTTGCCTTCAGCATTAAATTGAAGCAATACAACCGGCTGCCCGGTTTGCTGGTCAAAATCCACTTGTGATCGTTTAAGTTCTTTCCCTGTCAAACCGGTTGGCTCAAATTTCGGCTGAAGAAGCTGCTCGGTAAACATTTGCCTTAATTTTTCCGGATCTCCCGCTTGAAAAAGAATATGCGATGCCCGTATCTCACGATCATCGCCTTCACCCCGCTCATCCGTTTTTTTAATGATATGCCAGCCAAATTGGCTTTTAACCAGCTCCGGATAGATATCACCGTTATTGAATCCGCCTTTAAACACAATATCCTCAAATTCCGGCACCATCATACCTTTTTTGAAAAAATCGAGATCGCCTCCCTTTTCAGCGCTTTCCGGATCATCGGAAAATTCTTTTGCCAGTTCCGCAAAATTTTCTCCGTTAAGCGCGCGCGGCAATACATCTTCAGCATTTTTGCGAGCCTCTTCAACTTGTTTTTCAGCTTCCGCCGCTTGTTCATCAACTATTTTCTGTTGTTCTTCTGAAAGCTCTTCTTTTTGCTCGCCTTTTTCTTTAAATTCCAAAAAAGGAGTTTCTTTGATGAGTTTTTTAGCTTCTTCGATATTCTTGATCCCGGCAAGCTCAACAATTAAACGATAACTGTTGCCGGAACGCGACGGCTGAACAACCGGTTCAGATACTCCAAATGCGTTGACGCGCCGCTCAATAACTTCTTGTATTCCACTCAATGCTTCCGACTCCTTCCCTTTTTCAATATTCACCATATCAGCTTCATAGACCAAACGCACTCCACCTTGAAGATCGAGTCCCATATTGATCTTTGTTTTACTGACAGTCGCGTCAAGCCACTCAATACCGGTTGGTTTCGGATTCGCAATAATTCCCGCTACAATTGCGAGAACAATAACAAACAATGGCTTTAACCATTTCTTTGTCCGTGTATTCATGCTTCTATTCTACAAGAGTATGCAAGAAAATCAATGGGATGATTTCTAAAAATCTTTATTTTTTCGGATTATAAAAATATCGCGTACCACCTATTTTTTCTCTTCTTTCCTTTTTTCTGTGTTTTCTTCTTTCGTTATGTCTTCTCCCTTATCTTTAACTTTTGCGTCTTTCTCTTTTTTTTCAATTTTTTTCTCTCCTGCCTGTTTTTCATGCTTCTCTTCAGCTTTTTCTTCCTTCACAATTTCTTCTTTCGCTGGTTCTTCTTTCGCCGGTTTTTCCTTTTTGTCTTCAGACCCTTCTTCCTTTTCGGGCTTTTCTTCTTTCTTTTCTTCTTTAATTTCTTCTTTAATTTCTTCGGATTTTTCTTTCACTTCCTCTTTTTCTTGGACATCCGGATCCGTTGAAAATTTCTTGGTCTCACTCTTTTCTCCTTTTTCTGTTTTTTCTTCATTTTTCTTTTTCTTGGCTTTTATCCAAACTTTTCGTTTTTCTCCTTTAATAACTCCTTCTTTAACGAGAAGATTATGCACCGAATCCGAACACCCCGCTCCTTGTTCGATCCAATACTTGATACGATCAGCGTTAAGAGACGCACTTTTCAGATGCGGATCATAACTTCCCAGCCGCTCAATAAACCTCCCTTTAACCGGAAATGATCTTTCCGCAAGCACCACTCTGTATTGAGCATGATTTTTCTTTCCAACGCGTGAAAATCGAATGACTAACATGTTTCTATTTAAATAAATAATTAGGGTTAATTAGCTGAAAACACAGCTTAGTCTATCTAAAAATATGTTTAGTGTCAATTTCTCCTCCAGAGGCGGACAAGCATATTTTGGCTGTCCCGAGTACTCGGGATCGCAATGAAAGAGGATTTTCAGACAGGCTCTGGGATCCTTATCGCTTGATGATCTTGTCGATAATCCCATACTGTTTCGCCTCTTCGACACTCATAAAGTAATCTCTCTCGACATCTTTTTCGATTCTACTCAATTTCTTACCGGTATGCTTAGCAAGAATTTTATTGAGCCTTTCCTTAAGTTTAAGAATATGCCGCGCGTGAATATCAATATCTGTCGCCTGCCCTTCAACGCCGCCCATTATTTGATGGATCATTATTTCACTGTTCGGCAAAGCAAAACGTTTTCCTTTCTTGCCGGCTGAAAGCAATAACGCTCCTGCTGATGCCGCCATGCCCATGCATATCGTTGAAACATCGCATTTAACAAATTGCATCGTGTCATAAATCGCCAGCGCTGACGAAACATTTCCTCCGGGCGAATTCAGATAGAGCCGGACGTCTCCGCTCTTGTCTTGTGATTCAAGAAAGAGAAGCTGGGCAATAACGGCATTAGCAATCTGATCACTAATCGGAGTTCCAAGAAAAATGATCCGCTCTTTGAGCAAACGCGAATAGATGTCATAAGCTCGCTCGCCAAATTGGGATTTTTCAATAACCGTAGGTATAAGCATTGTTGTTGAAAATTATGATTTATAGATATTATAAGCATATATTATTGCAGTCCACTCTCGATCTAATTATATCTTCATTAGATACTGAAACACTTTTTTGTTTATTAGATTGCCTTTTGTCGCTTCAAAAAGCCGCTGGCTATCCAGTTTATCTTCGACCTGCCCGAGTGATTTATAATATTGCAATATCTTGTTCATCTCTTCTTCGATTTCTTTTGTTTCGGGGATAATTTCATTTTCTTTGGCAATTTTTTGAATGGCAAGCGCGGCTTTGACGCGTTTTGGCGCTTGATCCTCTCTCCATTGTTCTTTTAGTCTCTCTTCAGTGGTTTTAAGCTGTTCAAAATATTGTTGCTTGTTCAAATTAATTCTGCCAATATCCGATTCGAGCTCAGCCATCATTGTTTCAATCTCCCGGCTAATTAATACTTCCGGAACGTCCAGCTTTACTTTTTCAATAATCGCGTCTATAATTTCCCTCTTTTGCTCATCTTCAACTTTTTGCTTCTGTTCATGTTCTATTCCCTTATGGATATTCTTCTTCAGCTCCAGCAAATTCTTGAATTTACCGATTCCCGACGCAAATTCATCGTTTATTTCAGGAATTTGTCGTTCCTGGACAAGATTTACTTTTACGTTAAATATCGCGTTCTTTCCTGCAAGATGCTTCGCGTGATATTTTTTTGGAAATGTCAAATCAAATTCCTTTTCGTCTCCCGCTTTCATTCCAATTAACTTTTCTTCAAACCCGGGCACAAAACGTTTTTCGCCAATAACGATCGGCTGCTTCTTCACGGTTCCGTTTTCTAAGGCAACATTATTTTGTGATACATCAAAATCAACCTCAACTTGATCATTCTTTTTCGCTTCTCTACTAACGGTAATAATTTTCGCCCTTTGTTTTGCCAGGAAAGCAACTTCCCGATCCACTTCACTCTCGTTAATTTTAATCTCCTTTCTTTTGAATTTCTTGTTAATTTGCTTAACGTCATCTTTCCATTTTTTGAATTTCACTTCCGGAAGAATACCGACAATCGCCGTGAATTCAAAGTCATTGTCTCGCGCGATCTTAACAATCTGTATTTTTGGTTCTCCGATCGCCCCAATTTTTTCATCTAGAATGGCGTTCACGTACGCTTTTTTTACCGCTTCTTCGGCTCCTTCATAAAGGATTTTCTCACTGCCTACCGTTCTCTCAATAATTTTAGTCGGAATTTTTCCGGAGCGAAATCCGTCCAATTTGATCTCCTGCCCGTATCTATTGATCACATCTTCAATGTGTTTTTCAAACACTTCTTTCGGAACAGTGATCGTTAATTTAACCTCCGACTCGGGAAGTTTTTCAATAATTGCCTTGCTTGTATTATTGTTCTTGGATAATTGTTTTTGTGCCATGGCAAATAAACGTTTTATTACTTATCTCCATATTTTTCTTTGTATAATTTCACACTTTTCTCCACCGCTTTCTCCGCCGCTTCTTTACCTTCAAAGCCACCTATCTTAATTTCTTTCTTTTCAATCGTTTTATATGTTTCAAAAAAATGCTGTATCTCCTTTACAGTGTGCTTATTAATATCTTCGATATTTTGAATATCATCCCATCGAGGATCTTCAACCGGAACAGCAATGATCTTATCATCCCCTTCACCGTTATCGATCATTCTCATCACACCAATTGGACGAACTATCACTAAGATGCCGGGAACAAGAGGGTAAGTCGTTAAGACGATCACATCAAGCGGATCATCATCTTCCCAGAGCGTCTGAGGCGCGAATCCATAGTCAAAAGGATAATCCTGCGCGCTCTTCATTGCCCGATCGAGTTTAATAAGACCTGTTTTTTTATCAATTTCATATTTGTTTTTCGACCATTTGGGAATTTCAATAATTACATTGAATTCACGCGGAGCGTCTTCGCCAAGTTCAAGATCATGCCATAAATTCATTTGAGTAATGTTTACTTTTTATTTGAATTAACCAGCCATTCAAAAATTATTTCGATTTTTCTTCGTTTTCCTCTTTTTTACTTTTCCTCTTTCTGTCTTTTTTTCTTATCTCTCTTTTGCTGCTTTCTTCTTTTTTCTCTTTCTTTAATCTTTTATTTGTCTTTTCAACTTGTTTTTTATCTTTTTTCTCTTTTTTTTCTTTAGTTTTTCCTTTTTTTACCGACTTTTTCTCTGTTTCTTTTTCTTGTTCTTCTTCTTGCGTTTCTTCCGCAGATTTTCCCTGGCCTTTATCTTTATCCTCCTCTTTCTTTTTATTATTGTCTTTAGATATTCCCTCACCCTTTTCATCGTCCTCCTTTTTGGAAGCAGCTTCATCGTCTTCAATTGTTTTCACATCAATTCTCCATCCGGTCAATTTCGCGGCAAGTCGGACGTTTTGTCCTTTCTTGCCAATCGCCAAAGAAAGTTGGTCCTTTACAACGTAGGCTGCTGCCTCCTTAGAATCCTCTTTCACGTCTATTTTCACTACTTTTGCCGGTGAAAGAGCATTGGCAATAAATTTTTCCACGTCATCACTCCATTCAATGATATCAATTTTCTCGCCGTTCATTTCATCAATTACTGCTTGTACGCGAGTACCTCTTTGTCCAACACATGAACCTATCGGATCGATTCCCTCTTCATTTGAAATCACCGCGACTTTTGATCGAGCTCCAGCTTCACGCACGACAGCCTTAATATCAACTGTTCCCGCGAATATCTCCGGAACTTCAAGTTCAAACAACTTTAGAAGTAAATTTGGGTGTCGCCGGCTTAATGTTATGCCTGGACCTTTTGGATCAGATTCAACTTTCTCAATGTACACCTTGAACCGCTGGCCAATTCGATATTGTTCATTCGGAATCTGTTCTGAAGGAAATAATGTCCCAACAGTTTTGCCAAGATCAATATAAACTTTATTCATTTCAATCCGTTGCACAATACCATTAATGATCTCTCCTTCCTTCCCTTTGTATTCGTCATACATTGAATCGCGCTCTGCTTCTCTAATTCGCTGGATGATAACTTGCTTGGCTGTTTGTGAAGCAACCCTGCCATACTGATTTTTTGTTTCAAGCGGAATTTCTAAAAATTCACCCGCTTTGATCGTCTCGTCAACTTTTTGCGCATCCTCAAGGAGAACGTCCCTTTCGTGATTGAATTTTGGAAGAGCCACGCCTTCTTCAATGCTATGGTCTCGACTCCGATCGATCACTTCTTTGCTTTTGACGGCATTTTTTGGAATTTCGTGAACACCCTCCGGCATATATTCTTCTTCAATTGTCCGTACTGATTCATCAACAACTTCGCAAAGTTGTTTAAACACAACTTCTCCGTTCTTCTCATCAAGTTCAGCAATAATTATCTGGCCTTTTTTCCCGTAATCTTTTTTATACGCAGCGGCAAGAGCGGCTTCAACCGATTCAATTACTCGATCCTTATCAATCCCCTTTTCTTCGCAAATTTGTGCGATGGCACTGCTAAATTGGCCAAGCGCCGATGAATCCTTGATTATTCTCTTATTTTTTCCCATTTTTGTCGCTTAAGAAATTAGATCATTGTTACCGTTTAGTACGCTGCCTTAAAAAATAAATTCCCGTCATTGCGACCGGAATCCATTCAAACATCACCTTAGTATTTTTAGTATACGGCAACGGGTATTATCTGTCAACAAGAGTATGAAATTCACAATTCCTGAAAATTTGGAAAAGGGACTCTAAATTCTTGAATTTTCAATATGTTAGCGGACTTATACATTAGACAACAACGCACTTACCAACTCGGCAATATTGATTCAGCTTGCCTTGGCTGTATTTCAGCTTTCCCTTTTTCACCTTAAACACGCTTTGCGATCTATTCAGCGCTTCAGATAGTTCCATTGTGAAATTTATATATACTTTCCGCCTCGTTTCTTTAACTCTTCGACAATTTTCTTTACATCTTGCGCTCTTGATTTTGGACATACGAGTAAAGCATCGTCAGTATCGATGATCACCAGATCATCAACACCGATTGTGGCAATAAGTTTGTTGTCCTTACTGTAAATAATACTGTTCGACGTATCTATATTAAGGCACGCTCCTTTTACCAAATTCCTCCGCTCGTCTGTCTTGGTTATCAAATTTTCGTGAAGCGTGTCCCAAGCGCCAATATCTTTCCATTCAAAAGCTCCTTTGATAATAAGCAATTCTTCCGGATCCATTTTTTCTGTGATAGCATAGTCAATCGATATTTTTTCCATTTCGCAGTATATTCTTTCGATTTTATCTTCTTCCCCGTTTTTTACCAGTTTTCCAATCTTGAGAAGCTTTTCGAATATTTCGGGGGCATATTTCTTGTAGGCTTCAAGAAATAGGCGAGGAGTCCACATATAATAATTCGCGTGCCAGAGATAATTGCCTTCTTCAAGATATTGCTGGGCTATTTTATAACTTGGTTTTTCAACATGGCCCAAAAATTCGAAAAATTCGATCCCGTTTCGTTCGAATTTTTTCTTCCCAATCTCAGTATATCCCAAAGTTGTTGTCGGTATTGTCGGATGAACGGAAATATCCAAAAGTTTTCCCGTTTCTTTAATTACTTTTTCAGCTTCCTTGATCGATTTGAGAAAAATATCGGTTCTGCCAATATAATGATCCGATGGGATAAATGCTAACGGTTCATCTTTGTCAAGAATGCCCAAACGAAATGCTACATAGCCCATCGCGGGAGCAGTATCTTTTTGCGCTGGTTCAACAATAATATTTTCTTCTCGAAACAAAGGCAATAATTTTTTGACTTTAGGAAACAGTTTAGCTGTTGTTGAAATAAAAAGTTTATCTTCAGAATAATCTGAAAAACGAGTAAGTGTGTCTTCAAGCATCGTTTTCTCGGAGATCAAATTGCAAAATTGTTTTGGTTTATCCGAGCGGCTCATTGGCCACATTCTTGACCCCCCTCCTCCCGCTAAGATTACTATTCTCATGGAATAAATTGTAAGAAATTAGAGTGTTATTTACAATATTGCCGCTCTTTTGTCATCCCGAACGAAATGAGTGAAGTATGAACAAATGAAGTCAAGGTCTGCCTGCCCTGCCTGCCCTGCCTGCCGGCAGGCAGGCGGCAGGCAGGCGGCAGGCAGGGATCTCACTTCGCGTAAATAAGTTCGCGGCAAAGAGAGAAGTGCAGACAACGCTGTTGAGTCTTACAATTAAGTTACGTATTTAGAATATTAAAATAAAAACTTGGAATGTTCTCGATCGAGAGCTTGGTTAAGTAATTTATCTGCCTGTTTATTATATTCACGCCTAATATGATAAAACTTTGCTGACTTAAAATCAAGTGAGAGATTCCAGATTTTGATAAATAAGTCTTTTATGGTTTCGTTTTTTAATTTGTATTGGTGATTAAGCTGCCTAACCATCAATTCGGAATCGCTATAACACACGACATCAGCTTGTTTTGCCTTTGTTTTACCAATAAGCTTATTTACTTTTTCAAGCGCGTAAATAAGCGCGCCGTACTCGGCCTCATTATTAGTCTTTTTTCCTATGCACTTCGCGTATTCCTTTGTTTTTGTATCATATTTGATAACAATACCAACAGCGGCAGGACCAGGATTTCCTCTAGAACCTCCGTCTGTATACACTGTTATTTGCAGCTGTTTTGCCATATTCAGATTCAGATTATTGAAAAAAGACCTCTACTCGATACCCGCAAATATATTTTGGAATTTTTACCGGAATATCGGTATTATCTTTGAAAAAAAATTTTATTACCGGCCTGGAAGCTCCTTTAAGCCCGACTTGCTCACTTTCTATAAGCGCTTTATCAAATCCTTCTATTGATCTAAACTGAGAATGATTTTTTTCAAGTATCATGTTCGCTTTTTCAAGATATATTTCTTCCGCATCATTCCGGTTATAAGAATATTTAGGGTCGCACTTTTCTTCAATTTTTAAAACTTCCGTTTTAAAAAAATTGAAGTTAAAATTATTTTTTACTAAGAAAAGAATCAATAACAAAAACACAATAAACAGAGTGGCGACTCTGATTTTTACCTTCAAATTAGATTTTTTAACTTTTTCCAAATCGTATTCGTCTCCCGGCTCCTCAAATTCAATCACCGTTCTTGAGATAAATTAGTTAAAAGCGCATTGAATTCCTCATCAGAATAATAATTGATGATTATCTGCCCGCCTGTTTTCGATTTTTTAATGCGTACTTTTGTTCCAAGGGTCTGTGACAGTTGTTCTTCATATTTTTGAATATCTGGATTGATATGCCTTTTTTTCGGGACACGTGTGCCGGTGACTACTTCCCTTACTTTATCCTCAGTCTGGCGAACTGTTAAACTTTCACGAACAATCAGATCAAAAAGCGCGCGTTGTTTTTCCGGATTTGAAATTGCGAGAATTGACCTGGCATGCCCCTCCGTTACCACCTTATTGATAAGAGCCTTTTGAATCTCAATTGGCAAATAAAGCAAGCGTAATATGTTTGATACCGTGCTCCTGCTTTTCCCAATTCTTAATGCTATTTCGTCTTGCGTAATTGAGAAAGTGTTTCGCAGTTTTTCATAAGCCTTCGCTTCCTCGATCGGATTAAGATCATAGCGCTGAATATTTTCAATCAATGAAAGTTCGGCTTTATTTTGTTCATTGACATCCTTCACGACAATCGGGATTTTTTCAAGACCGGCAATTTTACTCGCCTTAAGACGCCGTTCACCGGCAATTAATTCGTATCCGCCGGAACCTTTTACGCTTACTATAAGCGGGTGCAAAACGCCGTGTTCTCTGATTGAATTTGCCAATTCTTGAAGCCCGCTTTCATTAAAATCTTCTCTCGGTTGATGTGGATTTGGAGATATTGCATCAATGGGAACTTCCATAATACTTTTAAGCGCGATATTGCCAATTTTTTGCTTGGATTGTGCTTGTTGATCTTCCGCCACTCCGGTACTTTTTTCACCACCCTGTGAATCGTCTTTGGCTATTTCCTTAACATCACTGCCAAAGTAATTTTCTTTGTTGTCATTTTGTTTTTGCTTTTTGCTGGGTATGAGTGAAGAAAGTCCCCTTCCCAGTCCTCCTTGTTGAGCCATTTTTGTTTTAAGGAACTGTTGCCAAACGAGCTCCCGTTAAAAATTGTTACTAATCCCGAGTACTCGGGACCAACGCCCAGCTGCTCTCAAGCGGCAGGGCAGAAAACTAATTTGGAAACAATCCCTTTGAATATTAATTCTAAACAGCGCGATTGCCTATTGAAAATAGTCCGTTATTACTTTTTCTCTTTAGCTATTATTTCCTCCGCCAGCTGCTTATATGCTCTGGCGCCTTTATTGAACCTGTCAAAATACATGATCGCTTTGCCGAAGCTTGGAGCTTCAGCTAGACGAACCGTGCGGGGAATAATTGCATTGAACACTTTGTCTCTAAAATGTTCTCTTACTTCTTTTACCACTTGGCGCGCCAGACGGTTGCGCCTATCATACATCGTCATCAAAATGCCTCCCATTTGTAACTTCGGTTGAAGATTTTCTTGCACCAGATCAATTGTATTGAGCAATTGCCCTAATCCTTCAAGAGCAAAATATTCAGTCTGCACGGGAATTATCACTTCATCTGACGCCACAAGACCATTGACCGTCAAAAGTCCCAAGCTTGGAGGAGAATCAACAATGATATGGTCATAATCTTCTCGCACTCGCCTTAAAACATTATACAGCTGATATTCCCTATTTTCTACATTTGTTAGCTCAATGGCCGCACCGGCAAGATCTTGACTGGAAGGAATAATGTCATGCCCGAGCACATTCATCTTCAAAATTATATTTTTTGGATGTTCATTGAGCACTAGTGCGTGATACAAATTTTTTTCCAAATTTCTGACATCAATGCCAAGGCCACTGGACGCGTTTGATTGCGGATCCAAATCAACAAGAAGCACTTTCTTGCCTTGAGCCGCAAGATATGTCGCAATATTGATCGCAGTAGTTGTCTTTCCAACTCCGCCCTTTTGATTCACAAGTGAAATGATTTTTGCCATTGTTTGTTTTAAGTATAACTGAGAATAATTGAACACGCAAATTATGCGAAGCTAAAATTTCTTGCATTAAAACAATGAATATGGCAAACAAAAGCAAGCGCTGTACATTAACAAACAAATTCTTCAAATTCCAAGCAATGTTTGTAAAACCCTTAAACCCTGAAAAAAGGAGGCTTGAAATGAAATGAGGTATAGATAGAAATAGAGTAGGTGTGATAGACACAACATTTGAAGACAGATTAGCACAAGAAAAGTGTAATGTTTTACAAGAAAAATACTCTGTGGAATCTGTGGAAAAAGATGAACTGGAGCAAGCAAATCACAACCTCAGGAAAACTCTTTCAGAAGAAGTAATTTCAAATTTCGAAGCGATGGAAAAGCTCAGAAAAGAGCGGTCTGTCACAAGAGAGAAGAAAGAGAAAGCTGAAACTGCTTTGTCAGAGCTGAAAAAACAAGTCCACTCGTTGATTGATTAAATAAAAGGCGGAACACAAAGTATGTGTACCCGCCTTTTTTGTTTCAATACAATATGTTCTCACGGCATGCTTTATAAAAAAGCAACGTAACCAAAAAGCCCTCTTCGGGCTTTTTGAAGGACTTTCAAGTGAAGTCCCCGCACTTTCTCTCTCACATAGTAATACAAATAAAAGCTAAGCTTATTTCAACTCAACCGTAGCTCCTACCTCTTCAAGCCCTTTTTTGAATTCTTCCGCTTCTTCTTTGGCTACTTTTTCTTTAATGACCTTAGGCGCGCCGTCAACCATGTCCTTCGCGTCTTTAAGCCCAATTCCTGTTATTTCTTTAACTTTTTTGATCACATTGATCTTTGAATCGCCGACAGCGACAAGTTCAACGTCATATTCCGCTTTTTCCTCGGCTTCGCCTTCAGCAGCCTCACCAACCGCTGCCGGAGCGGCAACAGCCATAGGAGCCGCCGCGGAAACACCAAATTTATCTTCAAAGATCTTTACCAGTTCCGCCAGATCAAGAACGCTCATTTTCTCGATCTCTTCAACAATGCTTTTGAACTTTTTAGGAATTTCAATTTCCTTGGCCTCCTCCTTTGATTCTTTTGAGACTTTTTCCTTTTCGGTCTCTGAAACTTTCTTTTCTTCTGCCATTTGTGTAAATGTTAGTATAATTAATTATATAGTTTCCATATTACTAAACAAAAAATCTAAGAATTACTTCACCGCGCTCTCCTTTGATTCCCTTATCGCGTTCAAAACACAAACGAAATTTCTCGCGTTTCCAGCCAAAACATTCACAAAACCGGATATCGGAGAACTGATGCTTCCAACAATTTTTGCGAGTAATTCTTCTTTTGACGGTAATTTCGCAAGATCTTCTATATCTTCAACGCTAAGAACTTTTCCATCTAAGATTCCGGCAAGTATTTTGAGTTTCTCATTTTTTTCGGAATATTCATACAATACTTTTGGCGATGAGATCTCATTCTCTCCGCCATAAACAACCGCCAGTTGTCCGTCCATATTACGAGGATCAAGAACAGAATCAATTTTTTTGAAAGCGATCTGTATGAGCGTTTTTTTGGCAACTTGCATCAACGCGCTATTTTTTCTAAGTTCATTTCTCAGTTCGCTGATCTCAGGAACAGTCATCCCCTTATAATCGCAGATCATTGTCGTCTGGCTCTTTTCAATGCCTTCCGATAACTTCTTTACGATTTCTTTTTTTTGCTTTTGTGTCAACATTTGTGGCGTTCATTTATTAATCAAAACAAAAATCTGCGTTTCCGCAGACAAAAAATAAGAATGGGATTTCGTAGTGACTTTCCTTATTCCTATTTGGGATTTACGCAACCCAACCGGCTGCACCTAAAGTCTGTGGAATACAAAATAAGAGTATCATCGTCCCTTTGCTTTGTCAAATATAAGAAATATAAGAAAATTTAAACAGGTATACAGCTAAAAGCTAACAAAATCCATTAAACCGATGCCTACAACAAACTGGGTAAAATATTGCAGTACGAAAAATATTATTGCCCGCAACACATCTAAAAAAAGAAATAAGAAAGCTAATAAGATAACAAATCCGTATTGGTCAAGTACCATTTTTGTATGCTCGGACACCGGCAAAACGGCAAAAAGCAATTTCGAACCATCAAGCGGCGGAATTGGCAAAAGATTGAAAACAAATAGGAGAATATTAATTAGAATCACCGTTGCAAGTATTTGCAAGAAAAATCCGTCCTGAATCCCCAGAACCAAAAAAGTTCGCATCAAAACACCGGCAATAAGCGCTAGCGCTAAATTTGATAATGGTCCGGCGGCACCTACTATCGCGGAACCGTATTTTTGACTTCGTAAATTGTACGGATTGTACGGCACAGGTTTCGCCCAGCCGAATATCACTCCTGCGTTCGATACTATCAAAAGCAGGGGGATTATAACCGAACCCCATGGGTCAAGATGTTTTAACGGATTGAAACTAAGTCTTCCGGCATATTTCGCGGTCGGATCCCCAAGAAAATATGCCGCATAGCCGTGTGAAACCTCGTGAATAACAACAGAAAAAATGAGAATTGTGATCTGAAGAATTATGTCCATCGAAAATCATTACAAATAAAAAGATACTGTCAGGCACATTCGATGTGATTGACAAGACCGCATTTTTTTGATATTTTATTACTTGTTAATCTTACACTACATTTTATAACCATTCAAGACTTGATTATGGCACGTTGTGACATTTGTGGCAAGAAAGCGCGATCCGGACACTCCAGATCGCACTCGAACATTGCCACTAAGAGAAAATTTAAAGTAAATCTTCAAACAAAAAGAATTGATGGAAAAAGATTGAAGATATGCACGCGTTGCATTAAAACAATGAATAAAGTGAGGTAGATCTTAGAAAACTTTCATCAGAAATATTTTTTGCTGTTAAGGAAGTAATGGGAAAACCACTGTCAGACTAACTTAGTTGACAACAACTCCATTAAAATAGCGCGCTACACGCGCTTTTATGTTTTTGAAGCAGTCCGGTTTTTTTATCGTTTGCCGCCTCTTACAATTTATGAGATTACTTCGTAATTTCGTAAATGTGCGAGAAGTTCGTCAATTGAGTTTTGGGTGCAATCATACAATTGCGCGTGACCGCCGATTTTTTTGAATCCGTCAATATTCTTTTGCTTATCATCAAAAAAAAGCGCCTCATTTGCTTGTACGTTGGCACTCTTTATGGCTTTTTGAAAAATGTGCCTGTCCGGTTTTCTCCATCCAACTTGAAATGACAATATTTGTTGCCGGGGTTCCGGAAAAAAATCTTTGATAATGGGATGATCCCGAAAATATTTTTCCCAGTGCAATTCAGATATATTAGAAATCAAAAATAGTCTTGTATTTTTTTGAAGCTCGCTCAGTACTGGTCTAATTCCAACATTCGGAAAAAATACTGACGTAAAAGCATCAATAAAAGTATTGTGGGATAAATCATTGGCTCCAATTCTTTTAAACACTTTATTGATGTAATCTTCTCTGTTTAATTTTCCTTTTTCAAATAAAAAATACTCTTTCCCTTTGAAAACAAGTTTTACGATCTCTTGCGGTTCAAGCTTGGAGTATGGCTGTATTTTTTTGGCAAAGACCAATAAATCAAAACCGACCAAGGTTTTGCCAATATCAAACATAATACATTGTATTTGTCCACGCTTATTCATTCCTTTTTAAGTTCAGGAAAAACTGTTAATATATTTTTAGCATAATACTCGACAAGCCAGATAGCTTGTAAATTTTTTCCATGAATGGGAATGGCTTTAAAATTTCTTGTTTCCGAATTCACGGCTTCTTGAATACAATCCCATAAGCTCTGCGTCATCAATAACATACCCCGTCATCGCTTCATCTAATTGATCTCTTGGCGCTCCGCTTTTTAGATCAAGCACGCAATCAAGCGCATAGAGTCTGAAATAATAATGATGTTCGCCGGAAGGCGGACACGGACCTCCGTAACCGATAACTCCGAAATCCGTCCCTCCCTCAATCGCGCCTTCGGGGACACTTCCCTCTTCAATTCGCCCAATTCGCGGATCAATATTCCACACCGTCCAGTGAGTCCATGCTTTTGAAGGCGCGTCCGGATCATCAACGATAAGCACAAGACTTTGTGTGTTCTCGGGAACATCCTTAATTACCAGCGACGGATTTATATTACGGCTGTCACAGGTATACCTTATCGGCATACTCTCATTATTTTCAAAGGAAGGACTAAATATTTTCATGTTTTTAAATTATTATTTATTAGCAAAGCATAAATATTAACAGCTCCTATTTCATTCGTATAATTTGCAATTAATACACTAACACGCCGGTTTTAGGCATTTTATCGCATTGGGACTACTCCTGGTTGCTGACTGTTTGAAACCAAATTTTGGTAACTTGTTTTCTGCGAAACTCGTAAATTAAAAATCCAAGGATAAAAACGACCAATAAAAAATTGATCCAAATGCCATACGGGAAGAGTACAAAAACGTTGTAGATTCCATGTAATAACGCGGCAATCGCAACACCTTTTAGTGAAAGAAATGACGTCTTATCTCCTGAAAACCTTTCCCAACCCAGATATAATCCCATGATCCCTGTCACGGCGACATGAAGCAGTGTTGTGGAAATTCCGCGGATAACGGTGATGATCACAAATTCTTCACTGGGAAGCGTGGAATATAGATCAATAAAATACCCCGTATTTTCGATAAATGAAAAGCCAAGCGCAAGCGTTACGCCGTAAATTATACCATCGGCAACCTGATTGAAGTGCGGGTTACGAAATATGGCATGCTTAAGAACAAGATACTTCGTCAGCTCTTCTATCGGACCGGCGAGAAAAAAAGACAGTAAAACAAGCAGGAACGCCCCGTCTAATATCGGAAACCCGCTTTCCGTATAACGTTCAGCTATTTGATCAACCGTGAGCGCTCCGTCAACTACGATCTCAATAATAAATGCCAAAAATATCGCGATAAATCCCAATCTGAAAAGCTTTACCAGTAATGATCTTGGCTCAGGATCTTTTTTATCCAAACGCCGAAAGAACCAGATCCAAAAAAGAACAGGTAAAATAACAATGATAATATAAAACAAAACGACTGCTTGAAAAGTCACGTTTCAACCAAAATTGTTAGAAATTGCCGTGTTATTGCTGATCGGAGTCGGCATCTTTAATATTATTTACTTCATTAACAGATTTTCCCTCGACCTGCTGTTTAATTTGTCCTCCCTGATTACTATTCTGCTCCGGTGGAGAAGTATTCTGATCACTTCCGGAAAAAGCCAGATATCCGGGCACTATAATACCTACAAATGGAATGATAATGAGAATTCCCCACCATTCCGGCTTGCCAACCGCCTTTGCAATTTCTATCCATACAAGAACTGAGAAAATAATATTAACTATCGGAATAAGAAACAGTAATATCCACCATAAGGGCTTCTTGGCTATTTGCAGCATAAGAATTACGTTCAGTATCGGAATCCAGGCAAGCCATGCGTTGGGAGTATTGGATTTCTTTGCGATCTTCATAAGCGAAATTGCCAGATAGATATAGAATACCAGCGAAACAATCAGCATAAACAAAAAGACACCACCCAAAATCGCAAATATCACTCCTGTGCCGGGCCCGCCTATTTGCTCGCCCATTTGAGGATTAAAATTCGAATCGACTGCCGCGTTAAGATAATAATTTCTACTCATTAAATTCACCTCCTCTCAAAATGTTACTTTTATTGATTTATTATAACACATAAAAACGAGAGTGATAGTTATTGCTCACGTCCATGGTTTTCCCTGCCTGCCGCCTATTTGCTTGCCGCTTGCCTGCCGCCTGCCGGTAAGCAGAGTAAGCAGAGTAGGAAGGACAAGCAGGTGCGAAAGCAAATAACTCAAAAAACTTTCCGCTTTTATGCACGGGGAGTTCTTGCCAAATCGAGATCAGTGTTTTATCCAAAATATTTTTTGTCTAACGCTAAAATCTTTTCACACCATTCTTTTCCGTGCTTATGGCAATAGATGCCTTCGGTTACATAGGCCTTATTAAAATCAAAAGGATCATCATCAGAAAGGTCTATTCTTTTCCACAGATCGACTTTTTCATCGCCTTCCCGTTCATTACAAAACCATTGAGATCCCATTACCAGCTCTTCGCCATTTAAATTACTGAAAAATCTATCAGAAACCCAAAGTTCGTTATCTTTTGACATTGATGATAGCTTCGCGGCCATATTTATCGGTTTTCCCACCCAAAATTCATTCTTTCTCAAAACCTTGTTTTGATTGCCCCTTACTTTGACCCGCTTAACAAGAATGGACTCTTGATCGATCCCGATATGAAAACCAATATCGAATTCTTCGACCTGTTCTTCCATTAGAGATTTAAATTTTTCTGCCGCAAAAGTCTTGAAGCTAATGGCCGCTGCAAACGCCCTAAAAACTTCGTCCTTGTTAAAAAGCGCGAAAGCTCCATCACCTTTCACATCCACATAACTCGCGCCAAAAACGTGAAATATTTTCATTGCAACTCCGGTAAAGAATTCGTAAACAGATGCCGTACTTTCCTCATGGGCAATCGCACAAAATTTTGTTGAACCTCGTAAGTCCGTAAAAACGCAAACTACGTCCGGAATCTTATACCAGAAATTGTCTTTTAAAGGATAGCTCCCATCAGATGGGATCTTACCTCTGTATATGACTGAATTTTTGGTTGTGAAAACATTGATTCTTTCAGAAACAATTTCTTCAATTAAATCTAAGGGTTGTGCCTGTGTCATAGCTGGTTTAAAAATATTTTTATTTTTCCGCTTATCATAGCGTGCTTTTTGCATACTTCTATTCTACCACTTTTTATTCTTTTCGACATCATATGCGCTTTATTTAACAAAATTATCCACACCACCCAACATAGACTATAATCGTTATTGGATTAATACTGTTTTGTTTGGTAACATCGAGATGATGATCAAGAAATTTAAAGTTGTCGCTATTTTAGGACCGACATCTTCCGGAAAATCAGATATTGCCATAAAACTCGCCAAAGATTTTAACGGGGAGGTTATTTCTGCTGATTCAAGACAGATCTATAAAAATATGAATTTGGGAACAGGCAAAGTCAAGGGAAAATGGAAAAAAATAAAGAATAGAAAAATTTTTGTTTCGGAGAAAATTCCGCATCACATCATTGATTTTCGCAGCCCGCGCGGAGAATATAATATCTCGCATTTTCAAAAAGATTGCTTTAGGGCTGTTAACGCCATTGTCAATCGTGGAAAATTGCCAATTATTTGCGGAGGCACCGGCTTCTGGCTCTCGGCCATCGTTGATAATAGATCACTGCCGCAAGTAAAACCCAATTTCGTTCTTCGTAAAAAACTTAACAAAAAAACAGCTGAACAGTTATTTGGGCAACTGAAAGAACTTGACACTGAGCGTTCAAGATCAATTGATCGCCGCAATAAAGTTCGCCTTATTCGTGCGATTGAGATTTGCAAAAAACTGGGAAAAATTCCGAGACTGGAGAAAACAGCCGGCTCGAAATATCAATTCTTGCAAATTGGCATTGACTGGCCGCCGGAAAAATTGGATAAAAAGATCAAAGAACGGCTTGATAATCGCTGGCAGTCCGGAATGGTAAAGGAAGTCAAATATCTAAAGAAAAAGCATGCTCTCAGCTGGAGAAAAATCCAATCTTTCGGTTTAATTTACTTTTGGATTCCCGAATTTTTACGGAACAAGATTGACGAGAAACAGCTGAAAGAAAAAGTCTTTCTAGCTGAACGCAACTACGCAAAACGGCAGCGAACATGGTTTAAACGGGACAAACGCATTATTTGGCAAAATCAATATCCCAAAATTAAAATAGCTGTAAAAAAGTTTTTGGCCTAATATGTTAGAAATTAGAGCATTATTTACAATATTGCCGCTCTTTTGTCAATGAGACTAGTTTAAAAACAATCTCCAATAAAAAAAGTTGCCGACGCGTCTATTTGATCGCGTCGGCTTTTTCAGTTTTTGGCTGCTCCTCAGGGATGTTAGCAGCCTTCGATGGCCTTCTTCTTTGTCTTGACAGTTACGGCTTCACCGGCCTTGAGCTTGCATTTGCCGTCGATCACGATAACTATCTTTCCTTCCTCGATCGATTGAACTGTGCCTTTGCACTTCGCTGCCAGGCTGACACCGGCCATACTCAATGAAAAAATAATCGCCAAAACTAATGATGTGACCTTTCTTCGCATGATTTGATCCTCCTTGTTTGATGTTATTCCCAATGTGCCATTTCCACTTTTGTTCTAATCTGTTGGATTATAGCACAATGGCATATTTTTGTCAATCCCTCACCATCAATATTATCCTTCCTGACTGCCGAATCAAATCACTTCATCTCTTAGAAATTCCTTTTCACAGTACCAACATTTCAGAGAACCGGCTGTCGTATGGGTAAATGTTGGAACCGCTTCAGGATCGTTGTTTGTTATACATGTTTTGTTCGGACATTTTCCAAATCCGTACACTTTTGATGGAATGTTTGCCTTAATTTTACGGAATTTTTCACCTGAGATCTCATTGAAAGTAACCATGGGCGACAATGACACAATGGCCATTTTGACTCTATCCTCCAAGAAATTATTCCTTAGGATCAGCACCTCCTTTTCTTCGTGTCGCGTTTTCTTAATCCTATCAATAAGATGAACCGGGCCTTCATTTTTTAATTGCCCTCTCGCAATAAGAAATTGCTTGATTTTCGGTCCGGTACTGACCGGGATATGGTCAATGACAGTGCCGCAATCGATTGGATAGAAATATTGATTTTCTTCTTCGTTTTTACGCGCTTTATGTAAACGATATTCAGCCAGAGAAACGTCTTCTATAGTATCCAGTACAATATCCGGACGATCTTCCGGAAAAACTTTTGTTTCAAGATTTTCGAAACTTAGCTTGAGAAGCGCGACTCTGACAGGAACTCCGCACCACGCCTGATCGTCTATGATTATTCGCTTATCTTTTCTTACGTCCGGTGGAAATTCCTGTACATACGGCATCGGGTGCATGATAATAACATTTTTTTTCAGACTGTTCAATAGTTGAGAAGTAACGGTAAATCTGGCTCTGAGACGTGCCAATATTATTGGATCAAAATCAAAGCGCTCCTCTTGGATACGCGCGCCATAAACGACATCACAATCAACAAGCGCTTCCATCTCATCGGATTCGGTTACAGCAGGAAATAATTCCCTGTATTGCTTCTGTAATTTTGTTTCTGGCGTATCCACCAAAACAACATTGATACCTGACCGATACGATAATGCCGAGAGCAACGAATGGACTGTTCTGCCATATTTTAAGTCCCCAAAAAAACCAATTGTGAGATCGTCTAATCTTCCAAGATGCCGTTTGAGCGTCAAAAGATCCAGGATCGTCTGGGTAGGATGCTGGTTGGTTCCGTCTCCCGCGTTGTGCACCGCGCACTGGCATTCGTCTTTTTCAAGAAGTTTTGCCATAAACTTTTGCGCGCCTTCTATTTTTGTACGCGCGACAATAACACCGGCATTATATTTCGCAAACATACGAGCAGTGTTCGCAAGCGATTCTCTTTTGGCCAGCGCGCTCGCTTCTTCCCCAATCACTTGGTCGTATCTATATCCAAGAAGCTCCACGGCTTCAATATTCGATCCGCGTGTTCGCGTGCTTGGTTCAGTAAAAAGCAGCTGTACTTTTTTTGTCGGATCACTCTCTCGTGGAATTCTTTTTTCCACAAAAGGAATCTCCTTCTCGCATTTAGGCAGAATAACATTAAAAAGTTGTTCGTAGTTCAGATCACTGATGCTAAGTATGTTCTTGACCGGTTTATGCTTTTCCATTAGCACTCCTCCCTTTGTTGACAATGAACTGTTTACAAAAAAATCGCCACGGCGGCGATCTTATTTCACGATGCTTTCACACTCTTTCTTAAGTTGTTTGATGTTTAACTCTTTCATATTCTTCAATAATTCTACATTAGATCAAATTTCATGTCAATGCTTACCTACCTAGCTGGACTGCATTCAAACCTAAATACTCTTTAGGTTAACTAGAAGCTGAGATTCAAAACCCTTTGGGTTTCCTTATCCATTCTCGGGCTCATGCCTAGGTCTTTCTGACGCGTGGGTAAAAAAGAGGCGACATGTTTTGCGTCGCCTCATTTTGCAGCAGACAGAAAAAAATGATTGCCTTCCTCATAACTCTACTGTCCTTTTTAATATTCTCTTTATCCATGGCAGGAGCAGAGCTTTGCCGGATCCATGTGCTATTCGCCAATATTGGAGTTCGAGAAATTGCAAGTTGTGACACACTCTTTTCCCCTCGGTGGCATCCAGCATTTTAGACAATATGACGGCAATACCGTTACATAAAATGGGCGTTTAAGATTATCAGACTGCTTCACCCCTGCCACGCCTTCTCGATCTTTGCAATTAATAATTATCATCTAATGTCTCCTTGTCGTATACTTTTTCTGTATATTAAATTATCCGCCAGAAAACTTTTTAATTTCATCCCAGACATCATCCGGAATGAATATTTCATCGCCCTTGGGACTTTCTCCCGGATATATCCAGGACGAAATTATTCTTTTCTTTTCTCCGACATTTTGATACATCACCCACAGTTCCTTCTTGGCGGATCTCGTATCCTTCCGCTTCATTACGGCAATCGTGTTTTCCGCGACTCCTTCTTGTTTTCGATCAGGATACCTGATCGCTCTTTTCACATTATTTGGACTGATCGAATATTGCACTAATTTATACTTTGAATGGATTGTCCATAAATACAAATGACTGTCTTTGACATTTTTTCGATTCATAGGTCTTCAGAAATAAACTTGTCGCCGATTTTGATATCATTTTTCCTAACCCAGTCGGCATTCATTTCTAAAACGTAATTATAGTCGTCTCCACCTTCTATTTTCCCCTTATATTTTGTTGATACGCTTTTGGCAATATCAACAACAACACCATCTTTGATAAAAATGAGATCGAGATCAAACAACATCCCTCTCATCCCATACTTGTGTCTGCCGGGCAATTCATGTATAAACAGCATTCCCTTATCTTTTCCCATTGACTCTCTGCCGCCAAGGCCCTCGTGCATTTCTTCCGGTGTTTGCGCAACATCCGCTCTAATTGTTGTATGGCCGACCATAGCTGTAATATGACGCGGTATGATCTTATTTTCATCATCAGAATTGAACAACTTTTGATATGCAAACAGCACTGAACAAATAATTACCAGTCCGATAAAAAGATAATCTTTTGCTTTAAGTTTCATTAGTTTTGCAAAAACTTGTTACTTTTAGAGCGACTAACATAGTAAATAAAACCTATGATCAAAACAATTTCCAATACAATTGTGCCTAA
This sequence comes from Patescibacteria group bacterium, assembly GCA_034658815.1. Taxonomy (GTDB): domain Bacteria; phylum Patescibacteriota; class Minisyncoccia; order Moranbacterales; family DUUL01; genus DAOUPS01. Next base: position 27,747 of record JAYEFY010000002.1, on the reverse strand, counting down.
TTTTAGAATACGAGTCGGCGCTAAGATCGAGAGAAACAGCATCAACGATATGAAAACGCTGTAAACTGATACTATCTTTATGTCGGACCATCCGCGCGCGCGCAACTTATAATGCAAATGGCGCTTGTCTCTTTTTGTTATCTGTTCTTTATTTCGCATTCTTTCCAGAATAACCCATAATGAATCGACAAGAGGAACAATTAAAACGATCATTGCAGTGGCGATCTTGGTTCCGGCAATGATCGCAAGACTGGCAAGTATAAATCCGATGGCGTAACTTCCGCTTGATCCCGCTTCAATTTTTGCGGAAGGAATGTTGAACCACAAAAACCCAATTACGCTTCCGGCAAAAATGAGTCCCATTATCGCTATCGCCGGCTGATTTACTTGTTCCATCAGACTTACCCACACCAGCGCGGCACATCCGAAAAGAGATATTGTCCCGGCCAGTCCGTCAATACCATCAGCCCAATTTACAGCATTGATAATTGAAATAACCCAAACAGTGATCAGCGCCGCGCTAATAATATTTAGAGAGAGATCTCCCAATATCAAGATATACTTATCAATTCGTATCATTTCTCCAAACGGTCCGGAAATATATTGAATTGAACATCCAAAGGCAATAAGAGTGAGCGCGAGAAATACCTGGAATAAAAGCTGCCATCTCCATGAAATATTTTTAATATCGTCAATAACTCCAAAGATCAAAATGAAAAATGTACCCAGAAGCATTGCGACTACTCGAGGAGTTTTAATCAGAACATCAGCGCTAAGAATTCCAAGAATGAAAGCCGCTATAATTCCCACTCCGCCAAAACGTCTGAAAAGATCGCGATATTTCCCTTCTCTGCCTCCCAAGAGAACAAATAAAGCGCTGACTGCAAGACTAAAAGCAAAAGCGCCTCCAAAATACACTACAAACATCTTACCATAAAAATTTACTGCTTAGAACTATTGTCTGCGAATTTTTTCAGTAACCCAAAATTCACCCATATATTTTTTAAGTATGATCCTCGTTTGGGCATGTACAGCAGGCGACGCGCCAAGAAATGGAGCAATAAACGGAGCCAAAAACCATTGGAAGAACATATAAGAGTACCGTTTTTTTGAATATTTTTTCGGACGAGGAGGCATGAGAAGAAATCCCATGAACATTGCCGCAACAAGACCAATCATGGAAATTGTCATAAGGTATCGAGTAATATACGGCAAATTGTGCGCCAATACCGATTCATTAAAACGTTCTCCCCCGAATATGAGCGGAAGCCAGCCAAGAAGCGCTAAAATAAACGGGGCTGTCGCCCAACTATGATGGCCTTCCAGCATTATGAGCAAATATTTTAATCTCGCGCCCAGACCGATCTTTTTATTTTTCCAAAAAGCTCTGGCAAGTAAAGGAAAGTTTTCAATCCCATAAGCCCAGCGATGTTTCTGCTTATATTGATTTTTAATTGTGTGCCAATAGTTATTGCCAAGAACCGCGTCTAGTGAAACAGGAAGGTAAATCGGTTTTACCTGATAATCACCGTCAAAATAATTATAGGCTTTCCAGAAAATCACTGAATCTTCGGAAATAACATTCACCGGCCAATATCCGACTTCGACAATAGTTTTAAACGGCTCGCTATGCGATGAAAACGTCACCATATGATCCGGTCTCATTGATTCAACCATGTGCCAAAAAGACGAACCCGTTACAATTACTCTCACGGGAGCAATGGTATCCCATAAATTATTATGATACATCGGCAAGGGCTGATATGCTCTTCTTAGCCGATTTGGCTCCGTGACATACGCGTAAGTCAGCGCGGCAAGATATTGCGGATGAATTTGCGTATCACAATCAAAATTTGAAAGTATTACATGCTCAAGAGGTATGTTCTTTTCTTCAAGATATTTTTTGAGCTTTTTCGCGGCATAGGATGTATTGGACGCTTTACATTTCATTTCATTGTCTTTGACTTTATGCACCGTAACAAGAAAATCAAAGAACGTATTCTTGAACCTTTTCAAAAGAATCTTCTTTTTTTTCTCTCTGTCCTCCTCCGGCTCGCGCTCTTCCATTGCAAGTAAAATAATAATCCTATTATTTGGATAATTTGACTGCTTCACTTTCTCAATTGCCGGAGCAATAATCTTTGCGTCTTCATTGGCCGTCGGAAATAAAATAACGTGGTATACTTTCCCCCAGTCCAAGAAGGCATCTCTGTGCCGCAGATCATGCAATGCGCTCTTGAGAAAATTTTTTCTCTCAATCATCCGCTGTTTGAGCCGCCGTCTTAACTTTCGGCTAATATTCTTATTTTTCCTCTCTTGTTCCAGATCTTTTATTTCTTGCCTCAATTCACTGAGAAGAGCGTCCCCTTGAAAAATCTTCCTGAGACGATACCGCCAGTCAATTTGTTTCCACCGGCGCATTTTTCGATATGCCATGATTGAATAACTGGCTATATAAATAGTTCTATAAAGCCAGTACATATCAAAAAGAATAATAAAAATCGCGACCCAAAGCGGCAACAGCCAAGAAAACAAGAACATGCCGATAAGTGTTGCCCATGTCAATAAGCCGGGAATTACTTCAAATATCCGCTGTGATCTGCGTTCTTTGGGATCAGTTGTTTTTGGATCGGGATATGTCCAATCCCTTTTATAAACATTGTCCATGGAGATTTGGCCTAATGGGACTGTCTTTTAATAATTTACCATAACAATTGCAACACTATATATTAGAATTGCTATCTGTAAAACGAGATTCCCACTCAAAACAAGATACGCGCCAAATCGGTAGGTGCCCCCCGGGTCTGGATCATTCTGTTGCTTGGAAATATCTTCCGTTTCCACTCTTTGCGCGCCTTGCTTCGTTTCAGTGAATAGCAGTAAAATCATTGCCACGATAAGATTCATCAAATAAAAACAAATTCCGCCTATCGGAGCAAAAAAAATCTCAAAAAAACGACTCGGATCACTCGTAGATAAAAACAAATCAATGCCTAAAAAAGCATTGTAGTGCATAATAATACCCGCTTGTTCCCTTGGCAAAACCCAAAAAAGCAATCCCCATGCCACTCCATTGATAATAAGCCCGGAATACGCCAAGAGAGCAAGCTTTTTTTTTCTCCAAAATATACAGGCTAACACTTTGATTAAATTTGTAATTCTCCGCTTGATATTTAAAAACAAGGTTTTTATGGGATTGTCCCCGAATACGCTTTCCTGCCTACCGGCAGGCAGGTGTTAGCGAAAAATCAGAATTTCAAGATAAATTTTTCAAATGATTTTTGGAGCCTGCCTGCTCTGCCTGCCACCTGCCAGTAGAGCAGGCAGGCTTTGATTCCAAGTACTTGGGACAAGAAAATTTTTGGAAAATTTAACTGAACTTATGATTCTGCGGTAAAATTGGTGTTCGGGGGCAAACCCTTTATAAGTTTCATGCCATTATCGGCTTCATGGAGCCGTTTCCAAACTGACTCCTGCTAAAAATATTGCCAATTTTGGTTATGCCTTAGTATTGGAACAGTCACTTGCCAAAACCGATCCGGCAACGGTTCTTTTATGAACTACCGCCTTTTTTCACCTTTAATAACTGCCGGATCTCGTTCGCTATTTTATTGACAACCACTTCATATGGGGAATCCAGAATTTCCATGATGAACTTGTCAAACATATTCGTCCGATATTTAAACTCTGATGAGCTCATAAGAGAATAATTTATCTCTCTTCCCATTTCCGCCTCAAGATCTTCAAGCAGATGCTTCATTTTCGCGTGCGAAATTGAGTCTCCGACAATAAGAAGATCTGTTTTTGATTTTGGGTAGTTGATAAAAACTCCTGAAATTAAACCAAGTTTGATCTTCCCTAAAGTCTTGATTTTACCAAGACTTTTGCACTGCGGATAAATATTTGAACGAACCACTAGATCTTTTAACTCACGGAAAAAAGGAAACTGCCTATTAAGTATAAAGTATTTCCTTTTATCTTTCATTCGTTTACAAATAAAATTCGCTCTAGTTAATTGTTCGAGTATCCTAACTGTCTTCCTGCCGTTAACCTTATTACGTTTTGCAATTTCCTGTGCGGTAAACTTTTCTTTTTCATTCAAAAGAAATAATTTGATCAACCGCCAGCGTTCCCTCGATCCAAAGAGCTCTTCAAGTGAATTTTTCATATCAAAAAATTAGATGTTATGGGTATTTTTTGCTTATGGGGCTGTTCCCTAAAAACGAATATGCTTCAAATGCCTGACCTGCGCCTTTCTGGTTTTAAAATCAAGAATTATGGAGATTGCGTCAATTCGCCAAGGACAACCCAGTCTATGTTCATTCAAGAGATAATTATTCGCGGTCTTAATTATTTTCCGAATTTTCGAAGCTGTGATATTCTCTTCCGGAACAACACTGTTTGGATCACCCTTTCGAGCTTTTACTTCTACAAAAATATACCATCCTTTTCTATCTTTCGCAATCAAATCTATTTCACCAATACGATATCCTGATTTATTCATGTAATTCGCTTCAAGAATCAAGTAACCCTGAGCAACAAGATAATTAGCAGCAATTTTTTCCGCATATCTTCCCAATAATGAACTGTTCATGATCTTTAAGAAATTTCAAGCGCTTTTGAGACGTTAAAAAGCTTTTGCTCGCTCCACCATTTTCCCATCAACTGCACTCCTACCGGCAATTTACTTTTATCCTCTTGAATAAATCCGGCTGGAATAGATATTGCCGGTATCATTGCGACATTAGCGGAAACTGTATATACATCGGTAAGATACATTTCAAGCGGATCATCCGATTTGTCTCCAATCTTGAACGCCGGAGTTGGAGAGGTCGGAGACAAAAGTACATCAACTTTTTTAAAAACATCTCTCATTTCCACCTTGATTAATTCACGAACCCGCTGGGCCTTCTTGTAATATGCGTCATAATAACCCGCCGACAACGCATATGTTCCCAGGATCATTCTGCGCTTGGGCTCATCTCCCAAAGCTTTCGCGCGTGATTGCAAGTATACATCGAGAATTGCTTTACTCGTTGAATCTTTGTCAACAGCATCGCTAAATCCATAGCGAATACCGTCAAATCGGGCAAGGTTTGAACTCACCTCCGATGGCATCATTAAATAATATACCGCCATTGAATATTGAATGTGTGGAAGTTCTACCTCAATTATTTCGGCTCCTTGTTCTCGCGCAAAAGAAATTCTTTCTTTAATTATCTTTTTAACACCATGGTCAAGTCCTTTTCCAAAAAATTCTTTGATAACGCCGATCTTAACGCCTTCTAATTCAGGTTTTAAATTGTCATAAAATCCTTCTTTCTCGCGTTTAACCGCCGTATTGTCGTATTCGTCATCACCACAGATCGTATCGGCAACAATCGCAGCGTCTTCAACTGTTTGAGTGATCGGCCCAATCTGGTCATAGCTTGAAGCCGTGGCAATGAGCCCATATCGCGACACTCTCCCGTATGTCGGCTTAAACCCGACAACTCCGCATAAGCTGGCTGGCTGGCGAATCGATCCGCCCGTGTCGGAACCAAGCGCCCATACTGCCATACCGGCGGCAACAGCAGATGCCGAACCGCCTGAAGAACCCCCGGGTACTCGCGTTTTATCATGCGGATTTTTTGTAATACCGAAAGCGGAATTTTCAGTGGACGAACCCATTGCAAATTCATCAAGATTCGTTTTTCCGAGACAGATTGCTCCTTGTTCATTCAGCTTTTTGATTACCGTTGCATCATACGGCGCGATATAATTTTCAAGGATTTTTGATGCCGCCGTTGCCGGAACTCCTTGAATGCAGATATTATCCTTGATCGCGCAGGGTATGCCTTCTAAAAGTGAAATCCTTTCTCCTTTTTTTATTTTCTCATCGGTTTCTTTGGCTTTTTTAAGAACTTGCTTTTCGTTGACATTCAGATACGCATGTATCTCCGGATCCTTTTTTTTGATCGCGTTAAGATATCGCATGGTAAGACCAACTGATGTTTCCGTTTTTTCCTGAAGCTTTTTGTGTATTTCCTTGATCATATTATTGACGTTCTGCTTTAAAAATAGCGAAAAAAATATTACGGATTCAAGACTGTTTTAACTTTGAGAAGATCATTGCTTTTTTCCGGAAACAGCTCTCTTATCTTCTCCTTTTCATCCTCACCGAATTCGCTAACTTTGTCATCTCTAAGCTGATTTTCTTTTAACGAGTAATGGTTAAAATACTCGACTGATTGCACATCAACACTACTTAGGTCTTTGAAGTGGTCTAAAATGGAATTAAGCTCTTTGGCAAATTTTTTCTCTTCTTTATCAGTAAGTGCAATACGGGAAAGCTCTGCCACCTTTTTTACCTCATCTTGCGAAATAATTGCTTTGTTTGACATAAAAATAGGTGTCAATTATTACTTTTTATGATCTTAAGAAATCTATCTTTACCGACTGTTCTCACTCCAAGCTTCTTGGCTTTTTCAGCTTTATTTCCGGGATCTTTCCCGGCAACGACAAAATCGGTTTTTGAGCTAACGGACGAGGATACTTTTCCTCCCGCCGCCCTTATTAAATCTTTTGCTTTATCTCTTGTCAAATTATCCAAGGTCCCCGTCAATACAAACGTCTTTCCTTTAAGCTGCCGCCTTTTACTCTGCTTATTTGATCCGTCAATACTGAATTTAACACCGTACTTTGCCAATCGCTTGAGAAGCGATATATTGCGAGTGCTTTTGAACCAAGACATGACGCTTTCGGCCATCTTCTTACCAACACCGTTTATTAAAACAAGATCATCCACTGAAATTTCACCCATAAAATTCGCGAGATCAGACGGATTTTTAATTTCTTTTTCATTCTTCGCCAAATTAAGTTTGTTTTTGATCAATATAGCTCCTTCTTCCCCCAAATGCCTGATGCCAAGCGCAACCAGAAATTTTTCAATATCAATTCTTTTGCTTTTTTCAATCGCTTGCACAAGGTTTTCCGCTGACTTTTCCGCAAATCGTTCTATCGGCTCAAGATCTCCTTGTTTGAGCGTAAAAATATCCGCGACCAAATTTATCAGCCCTTCATTGACAAGCTGTTCAACAATTTTCTCACCCAGGCCGTCAATATTAAAAGCTTTCTTCGACACAAAGTGAATGATATTTTCTTTTTCAACCGCAAAACAGTTTTTGTTTATGCAATAATGAGCGGAACTTTTCCTTTTTTTCTTGTCCAGAATAATTTCCCTTACTATGTTACCACCGCAAATCGGGCACTTTTTCGGCATTGTAAATTTCTTTTCTTTGCCTGTGCGCAATTTAGTGATGACTTCAACTACCTCCGGTATGACATCGCCGGCCTTATGGATCACAACCGTGTCGCCGATTCGTATATCTTTCTTTTGAATTTCGTCTTCGTTATGAAGAGTCGCGCGAGACACAACCGAACCGGCAATACGCACCGGCTTTAAGACAGCCACAGGGGTAAGCGCGCCTGTTCTTCCGATCTGTACTTTAATACTTTCAACAACTGTTGTCATCTTTTCCGTGGGAAATTTCCATGCAATGGCAAAGCGGGGAGATTTTCCGGTATGGCCCAGAATGTTTTGCAAATATCTCTTATTCACTTTCACCACAAGCCCGTCGATCCCATACTCTTGCCGGCCTCTTTTTTCCACCCATTCTTCGTATATTTTTTTTATTTCATCAAGAGACGAGCAGTGCCGATAATGCTTATTTATCTTGAATTTTAACGATGATAATAATTCAAGCTCTTTAATTTGCGTTTTGGGAAAACTCATTCTTGACGATGCCTCAATGGAATTAATGTCATAGATAAACGAGTCCAGTTTCCGTGATGCCGCAATCTTTGGATCAAGCTGGCGAATAGAGCCCGCGGCGGCATTGCGGGAATTGGCAAACTCCGGCATTTTTTGTTTCTTTCTCTCCTTGTTTATTCTCCGCAGTTCGCTGTTTGGCAGCCAACATTCTCCGACAACGGTTATATTCAAAGATTTGGAAAGGCGCAACGGCACACTGCGAATCGTTTTAATGTTTTCCGTAACATCCTCCCCTATCACGCCGTCTCCGCGAGTTGAACCTCTCACAAGAAATCCGCCTTCATAATCAAGTATTATTTTCAAGCCGTCAATTTTTACTTCGACAGTATGATCGAGGCGTTCATGAATGTTCTTTTTTTTCAAAATTCGCTTTATTCGCTCTTCCCACTCTTTCAATTCATCAAAGGAAAATACATCATTGAGCGACCACTGCCGTTTCTTATGCCGGACTTTTTTAAATGAATCCAATGGTTTGCCTCCAATACGCTGTGTCGGAGAATAGGATGTTTTGAATTGAGGATATTTTTTTTCAATATTCCGCAATTCCTCCATTAGCGAATCGTAGATCTCATCAGATACGGTCGGATCATCCAACACATGGTAACGATAACGATAATCATCGATGGTCTCACATAATTTTTCCGCCCTTTTCTTGGTTTTCTCAGGTATTTTCATGCAAGATAACGTCTAATAATGCCTATTTCCTTGCTATTTTAGCAAAGATCAAGCGTTTAAGCAATCTTTATACACTATTGAAATCTATCTGAAACTGGCTCCAAAAATGCTACGGGTTCATATCTTCATTGCCGAATTTATCATAGAATTTTTCGGTTTCTGTCTTGATATCGTTCTTTTAGGATTTCCCATCGGATAAGATCTATGCCTGAACAAAGCCAATTCTCCCTTATATTGGAGCAAGCCTCTGATCCCGAGTACTCGGGGTTCATTAGTTTACCGCAACGCAACCTTTACTCTACAAAAATTATTTAACGGAACAGACTTCTCGCTAAGAATCCCGGGCACTCGGAACTGCAAGCCCGTTCCGGCGCGTTTGACTCATTTCTTTGATCGGTCAATGTAGTGAGTATGCAGATATTTTTCCGATCTTTCTCCTCCGGGATGCTCGAGATATTCTTCGTATATTTTTTTGACTGCCGGATTTTCGTGTGATTTTCGGATCGATAATTTTTTGTCTTTTTTGTATATAGCTTCCATTCTTTTTTTTCTAATTTCTGAATTAGTGGGAATCGGCTGTCCCCCACCGCCCAAACATCCGCTTGGACATGCCATCACTTCAACAAAATGATAATCGCATTCGTTTTGTTTCATTGATTCAAGAATTTTTTTTGCGTTGCGTATTTCATGCGCGACAGCCACTTTGATCGTGATCGGCTGTGAATTGCATTTTCCGCGCGGAATAATGATCTCGGCTTCTTTTATTCCCTTCGGTCCCCTGACCGGCTTATAGTTAAGTTGCGGAAACTCCTCGCAAGTAAGCTCTTCATAGGCACTCCTGAGCGCCGCTTCCATTACGCCGCCGGTTGTCCCAAAAATAATGCCGGCGCCGGTATAGATCCCCAGTGCTTTATCAAATTCCCCGTCTTCCAGTTTCAACAGATCTATCTTCTTCTTTTTCAAGTAGCGTGCGAATTCACGAGTTGTAATAACAAGATCAATATCTTGAATGTTATTTCTGCCCATTTCTTCACGCTGAGCTTCAAATTTTTTCGCGGTGCACGGCATAATTGAAATACTTCGAATATTTTCCGCGTTCATTTTCTTTTTTCGCGCGAAATAGGTTTTTATCATCGCGCCCAGCATTTGCTGGGGTGATCTCGCGCTCGACAAATGGTCTCTGTATTGCGGCCAAAACTTTTCGACATATAGTATCCATGACGGGCAACAACTTGTGAACATTGGAAATTTGACAGATTGGTCGCCTGACAAAAACGCCCGGACTTTTTCAACCAATTCATGCGCTTCTTCCACAATGGTAAGATCAGCTGAAAAAGCCGTATCGAAAACAAGATCAGCTCCAATACTCCTGAGTGCCGACGGTATCTTGCTTTCTACGATATTTCCGGGCTCAAGCCCGAATTCTTCGCCCAAAGTAAAACGGACAGATGGCGCTACTTGAAAAATTGTCATTGAATTTTTGTCAGCCAGCATTTTTTCCAGTTCATCGGTATTGTCTTTTTCCGTAATGGCCGCAGTCGGACAATAAAGCGAACATTGTCCGCAAAGTATGCAGTCCATTGGCATCTCGCATGCAGTGCCAACACTCGTTTCGATCGAACGATGGTTTACGCCATATTCTTCGATTGTTTGAATGCTTTTACAGGCTTCAACGCATCGCCGGCATTCAATGCAATATTGGCTATCACGAAATATTGACGGATTTCCGTCGTCAACAATTCTGTTTTTCAAGCTTTCCTTGAGAACTTTCAATTGTTCGTTCTTTTCAAATTTTTCCACATTTGGCACAAAGTCATCAACATCGATCTTAAAATCGCACGCCAGTTTCTGCAATTCACAATTCCCGTTTCGCTGGCATTGCGCGCATTTACCGGCGTGATCCGCCCATAAAAGCTCAAGATTTATTCTTCGCGCTTTTTCAATTTCATTGTCGTTGGCGATAACTTCCATCATATTTTCAGCCAGAGTCTGGCACGAAGCCATCAGTCCCTTGTGCCGGTTTGTTTTTACGAGACACAACCGGCATACGCCTTTAGAAGGAAGCAAATCGCTGTGAAAACACAATGTTGGTATTTTGATATCATTTTTTCGGCAAACATCAAGAATTGTTTCGCCCTTTTTAAAATCATAAATTTTTCCGTCTATCTTTAATTGCATATGTTCTAAAGAATATCTTTTAATAATTTATACTTGATCACATCTTGGAGCGCTGTAACTGAAAACTTTCCAAGCAGGCAAAACGTAGTATTGTTTAGCGTCCAAATCAGTTTGTGCAAGTCTTCCTTGTCATTTTGATCAAAATTACCGTTATTTAAACGTTCAATGATTGCTTTAAGCCGAAACGTGCCCTCGCGGCAAGGAACACATTTCCCGCAAGATTCCCTCTGGAAAAAACGTATCCAGCTCAATAAAAGTTTTTTAATATCTTGATTTTTGTCAATAACAAGAATTGCTCCGGATCCCATGCTTACCTTTGGATTCTTTCCATATTGAGGCTGTTCATCAAGCAATCCCTGCGGAATAAGATGCCCTGATGAACCGCCGATTTGCGCGAACCGAAATTCCGTTCCGGCAATCATTCCCCCGCCTGCGTTGAAAATAAGCTCTCTCACACTCGTTCCAATCGGTTTTTCATAAATTCCGGGATGTTTAACAGAACCATCAACACAAAACAACTTTGTCCCGGGTGAATTTTTTAGTCCGATAGTGGCATACTTATCACCGCCGTTGTTTATTATCCACGGAACATTGGAAATTGTTTCAGCATTGTTAACAACTGTCGGCTTATTGTTCAGTCCGCAAGCGCATGTAAACGGCGGCTTGCCGCGAGGCTCGCCTCGCCTGCCCTCAATCGAATTGATCAATGCTGTCTCCTCACCGCAAATATAGGCTCCGGCTCCGACAAACAGTTCCAGATCAAAATCAAAAAGGCTCCCCATGATACATTTTCCCAGAAACTGATGAGCATGCGCCTCATCAATCGCGTGCTTGAGAAGATATTGGGCAGTTGAAAAATTTCCATTGATATAGATGTATCCTTTTCGCGCGCCGACAGCATAGGCGCCGATGAGAATTCCTTCTATGATCTGATGCGGACTTTTCTCTGCAAGAATCCTATCCTTATATGTTCCCGGCTCTGACTCATCGAGATTACAAATAAAATATTTTTCCCTGCAGTGCTGTTTTGAAGCAATTTCCCATTTTATGCCCATGGGAAATTGCCCCCCCCCCCCCCCCCGGTGAGACGGGTTTTTTTTTTTTGTTGTGAAAAAAAAAATTGGCAAAACGCCCACCC
>JAYEFY010000002.1:0-15933 GCA_034658815.1 Patescibacteria group bacterium | reverse complement strand
CAGTAACAAAACTAGGACGCATGCGCAACGCCTTTTGTAAGGCCTTAAAACCGCCCTTTCTGCGATAGCTTTCAATTGAACGCGGATCAACTATATCCCAGTGCCGCGTAAGTATTTTCATAAAAAATTCCCTTAATGACTGCTTCTTTATACTATTTGTGTTCTATTCGACTCGAAATAGGGACGCAAAATGTCATCTACTTTTTTTGGATCTACTTTTTCAAAAATAACTCCGTTCACTTTCATTATCGGCCCTTGAGCGCAAAGTCCGAAACAGCTCTCGCGCTTTAGGCGCACATTTTGATTAAACTCGTCACCGATCTTCATTCCGGTAAATTTTTCTATCTCTTCTATGACCGCTTCCGCTTTCCTAATTGAACAATTCGCCCCATCGCATACCTGGATAACAACTGATACCGGATTCTTAAAATCGATCTGGTCATAAAAACTTGCGGTACTATAGACCGCGGACGGCTTAATGTGAAAATAATCAGCGCAGGCTTCAATTGATTCCTTTGAAACAAAACCGAACTCATCTTGAATTTTTTTTATCGCCGGCAAAATGTTTTCTTTCTCCGGTTCAAATTGAAGCAATGTTTTCTCAATTGTCATTTTATTTGTTTTTGATAATCCCAGTATGGTCATTATACCACATCGCGATGTTTGTGGTATAATAATATTGGAAAAATTCATTATGAGTTAATATAAAATATAATTGATATCTATGGAAAAAAACATGAATAAACATCACTTGGCCGCAATTACGATCTTGGTCAAGAATAGGCATGCGCAAGCGCCTGATGTGAATAAAATACTTACCGCACACGGAGATATGATCATCGCTCGTCTTGGCGTTAATGTTCAAAAACATTGTGTTGAGCATTGTATGGCAATGATCACTATCGTTGTCGAAGAAACAGTAAAAGAAATCGGCGCGCTTACAGAAAAGCTTGATGAAATTTATGGCATTGTCGCTAAAGTAAATATTATGACCGAGTAAAATAATACATCTTCAAATAAACATCAAACAAAAAAATGAACAAAGAAGATACAGTGGCCACCACCATTTCAAACAATATCCCTATAGCAAGCTTTCGAGTTTCTGATTTGGCATGGACAGTGATTTTGATATTATTGGCTGTTGCCGCACCGGCAATTTTCGCGCACACGCCGCATAATCAGTGGATAACGGGAACAATCGTCAATGCACTTTTATTCATTGCCGGATGGAGATTGGGAGTCGTGAATGCATTTGCGATCGCGGCAATGCCATCTACAGTTGCGCTGATACGCGGGTTACTCCCAACGCCAATGGCTGTTATGATACCTTACATTATTATGGCAAATTTTCTTTTGGTGATCGTATTTATGGCGCTGAAGAAGAAATTGTTCCTTGGAATAATTTCCGCGAGCCTGGTTAAGTTCGGATTCTTGTTTATTGCCGCGACGTTTTTATCCGCTCACATCGGCTTAAATTTGATTGTTATGTTTCAATGGCCGCAACTTGCAACAGCTCTTGCCGGCGGACTTGTATCGATTCCCATTATCAAGTTTTTAAAAGATCGTGCCTGAACTAATTTCCCGCCTTATCCTGCCTTGCCGGCAGGCGGCAAGCAGGCATTGGTAAAAAATAGAAAATTCATTGTCTTTTGTAAAAGTGAATAAGCCGCCGGCAAAATACCGGCGACTTATTCAAATAGAATAAAATTCACACAGAATCTTTATGGTTTACTTTCTTTTTCCTTAATGATCTTCAATTCTGCGCCCACTCTGTCTAATTTCTTTGTTAAATTATATTTCTCGTTTTCATTGAAACGCATTTTTTTGTCAAATTCTTTCAGCTTATCCTCAAGTTTTTCTTTTTCCATGCTCAAACGCTTCATTTTTTTTTGGGCTTGACGCTTGGCAACTTCAATATCAAGCCTCTCTCGACCGATCTTTCTCGTATCTGATTCTATGCCAAGCAATTCAGCTTTGATCGCAAATAGCTTATTATTCAAACTTCTTTTTTCCTCCAGCAGAGGTTTTTTATCTTCCATATAGTAAATTTAGTTTTTATAAAATTATTATCAAACCGGCTTCTCTGCCTCATCGCCTGCCTGCCGCCTGTGAAGGGCAGAGCGTTCGTCGTCTGGGAATAATCCCTTGTATTTCAATTAGAGTAAGCCCATACCGATGTCGTCAACTTTCTATGATCTCAGAGATAATACCTCCTCCAATCACAATATCAGCGGCGTATACAACCAGCGATTGTCCCGGCGCAACGCCCCATTGCGGCGCTTGCAGCTCCGCGATCCATTGTCCGTTTTGTTTCTTAAGTATACCATATGTTTGTTTGCCTTGATATCGTGTCCTGATCTGATAATTCCTGCCCTTCTCCGGCTCGTTGTTTATCCACACAGCATCTTTGAAAATAATTTTCGTTACTGATAGTCTTGGATGATCAACATTTTTTGTGACTACAATCTCGTTTCGATCAATTGATTTATCAATTACATAAAAAGGGCCTCCGCTTAAATTCAAACCGTGACGCTGACCAATAGTTAAAAGTTCACAGCCATGATGTCTTCCCAAAACATTGCCTTTTTCATCAATGATCGATCCTTCTTTTTTTTCAATGAACTTTTCCAGAAAACGATCAAGAGATTCTTGCGCGTGGAAGAAGCACACGTCTTGAGATTCACGTTCTGGAATATGCACATTATGGTTTCTGGCATATTGCTTAACTCCGGCCTTTGTTAGGCCGCAGAGCGGAAATATTGTCCGTTGCAGTTCTTTTTCGGTAAGACGGTATAGAAAATATGACTGGTCTTTCGACCTATCTTTTGCTTTTTTAAGATAGAAACAATGTCCGTTTTCTCCAATGCAGGCATAATGGCCGGTTGCAATATAAGAAATATTTTTTATATCGGCATACCTAGCAAGATTTGAGAATTTTATAAGGCGATTGCATAAGACGCATGGATTTGGCGTCTTTCCGATTTTGTATTCATTAATAAAATAATCAATTATTTCCCGTTTGAATGTTTTTGAGACGTCTTTAATAAAAAGAGGCATTTTGACCGCTTCGGCAATTACCTTTATTTGTTCCACTGAATGATCGCTATCATATAAAACAAAATGCACTCCATAGACATCAAACCCTCGCTCTCGAAGAACAAGCGCTGATACTGCCGAGTCGACTCCGCTACTTATTGCTATAAGCGCCGATTTCTTTCTATTCTTTTTCTTCATTTTGAAACCGCTACTGTTCTTTAACATGGGACTGCTCCTAAACTTTACTCCCTGGACACAAAAACGTTCGAGCGAGGTGTTGTTGCACCCCGCTCTTTTTTGCGTTTCTTACTTCTAGCCATCCATTGTCTTTGCCTCCTTATTTTCGTTTTTCCGTCCATCTCAATGCCAATTCAATACTTTGGCATTAAACCGGCATGAAGACAACTGAACCGCCATTAAAAAATTGTTACTTTCTCTCACTTTTCTTCCTACTCCAGATCATTTCGAAAATACATTTTAAGAGATGAGCCAGGATCTTATTTTCAATTACCACTCCTCCAAGCCTTCCAAGATAATCGATCATGAATATTTTGTTTCCGTAAATGTTCATTCCTCCCTGAAAAGGATACTTTTTACGGTCAACGAATAAATGTTCTTGCAATCTTTTCTTTCCGTCACTTTCATACTCTTTTTGTCTGCCAAAACGCGAAGTGTAGATCACCTTAACGCGAATCTTTTTTCTAACGCGCTTTTGGCGAATCCTGTTCAGTCTTTTTTTAAGAACAGATCTTTCAAATTCATCATAAGGCAAAAATATGTACATGACATCTTCTTTTTCCAAACTGTCCGCAAAATCGCTTTGCACTGCCTTGAGACCTTCAAGCCCTTCATAATATTTCACTCGCGGCCTATCGGAATGATTTCTATAAAGCATATTCAACTCAGGCAGCACATCCTCCAGACGTTTGATCTTTTCATGCAGCTCCGACTCCTTGTTCGTAAAAAAGTTTATAAGCTGATCCGGTTTTTGCGCGACATAATACGTCTTCGCGCCCTCGTCATAAGTCGACATCAGACCCATTTGCGTAAGGCTGTCAATGATAACATAAGTTGTCGCTCGGTTGACCTTTGCTTTTTGGGAAATCTTCTGAACCGGAGACGATCCAATCTGGATCGCGGCTATATATACACTAGCTTCTTTTTCGGATAGACCAAGCTTAATTAGTTCTTTTACCAATACATCCTTCATGGCTGATGCGTTATGGGATTGTTTCTTGTTGTGCTTCGCGTTAAGGCGGCGGCAAAAGTTACTTTACTACATAATTCGCGCTCTGTCCATGCTTTCTTATTTTTAGGGATTGCTGCCAAACTAGCTCCCTGCTCTGTCCTTTAGCGCTTTTGAGATAAGTTCTCTTACCGCGTCTTTATCAATTTTCTGTTTTTCCGGTCTTGACTGCCGCCTGTCTGCCGATGAGGCAGAATGAATAATATCTTTTACGCGCCGTTCTTGTTCGGGCAGGGCAAAGTTATCCTGATTCTCGACTTCTTGACTGTTTTGACTGTAATTTTGCGGTCTGTTTTGCTGCCGGTTTTGTTCAGCTTGCTCAGTTTCTCGTAATTGCTGCTGAAGATTTACTTGTTCTCTCCGGTAACTTTTTAAACAATCCTTACAAAACACAGGGCGCACCCCGTCAGGCTCAAAAGGAATTTGTATGCTCATGCCGCATCCCCAGCATTTTGAGTCATGCATTTTATACTCTTCTTTAATATTTGGTCTTGGTTGAATAGCATCATCCCTTATTTCCGATTTATTCTGTTGTTGTTTCCATTTACTATCGACTATGTTGCCATTAGACACATTTAATGCCGGCTCTGTTTTTGAAGAGAGTCGCGTATTGTGTTGCTGTTTTGCAAAATTGTCTATATTGTTTTTTGTCTCCGCACTCAACATTCCACTCCAACTATTGATCTTTTTTTCTACAATTTCCCGCGGTGTTCCGTAGCGTTCTCGAGATAACCTAATGATCTTTTCCATATTCTGTTCTGTTCCGCTCATATTAATAGGTTCAATTGTCGCTGCTGAAAACGGGTTTGTCGCGATTCCATCGATCATAAGTTTAAGGTAAATATGATATTTTGTAAGATTAACAAGGTCATTGGCATAAAATGTCGGCTCAAATTCCTTTTCCAGTGTCTCTGAATCCATCGCTCCGATGCGAAATGAGATGATCGTGCCAACATTGCCAAACACAGCATCACGGACAGTTTCATCAAGCTGTGTAATATACTGATGAGCCAATATCAGATTAAGCTTATATTTTCTTGCTTCGGATAAAATATTTTTGAACGAGTCCGTGGCAAAGTTTTGAAACTCATCAACATAAAGATAGAAATCCCGCCGCTCTTGTTCGGGCATATCAATACGCGCCATTATCGCAAGCTGTATTTTTGTGATCATCATTGCGCCAAGCAGGGCACTGTTGTCTTCACCTATTCTTCCCTTTGACAAATTCATGATAATAATTTTCTCATTATCCATCACTTCCCTTATATCAAACGTTGAGTTCGTTTGACCGACAATATTTCGTATCAAAGCGCTTGAGAGAAATTGCCCGACTTTGTTTTGAATCGGTGCGATAGCCTCAGTAAGTAATCGATCATGATACTTTGCAAATTCATCAGTCCAAAACGCGTGCACGACCGGATCAGTTACATTTTCAAGCACTTTTGCACGATATACTTTGTCAACCAATATCCTATTAACCCCCAAGAGTGTTGATGTGGGATCTTCAAGGAGCGCAAGAATGGCATTTCTAAGCAGGTATTCCAAGCGCGGACCCCATGAATCGGCCCATATTTTCTTAAAAACACCAACAAGCCCGGATGCAACCAGATGACGGCATTCCGGATCTACTTTTTCCATGATATTCATCGCGATGGGATACGCGGTATCCGCCGGATTGAAATATATAACATCATTGATTCGATGGCTTGGAACCGCTTTAAGGCACTCATTCGCAAATTCGCCGTGAGGATCGACAATAGCAACACCCTTCCCATTTCTGATGTCCTGTATTGCCATATTCTGGATCATATTCGTTTTTCCCATTCCTGTTTTTCCGATAACATACATATGACGGCGCCTGTCATCGGCTTTTATTCCAAAAATACGTTCTTTGTTTCGATAGTCGGTTCTAGCAAAAAAATTGATAGCTTTGTCGTTAAACATGAGTTGTAATGCCCGCGCATTTGGCAAGCATGTTATTACTGGTAAAATAATTAACTTGATGGCTCAAATTCAATGGGAAGATTCTGCGGCGCTCCTCCTTTCTTTGCTTCAATGCGTGTAAGATTTGGCGCTTTGACTGACATATCCGGAAAATGAAATATAGTCGCAAGCTCTTCGATATTGAATATAAAAGTATCCATCGTAAAACTTCTATCTCGGTAATCTTGCATTATTCTGCGCTGGCGGTACGACTTGCGAGAATCGACAAAATAGTAATTCGCGACTGTTTTGGATTTTGGATCCGGATATAACGCGTTCAAATTCACATCAGAAAATTGTTTTATCGTTCCTATAACGCCGGCAACACCAAGCGCTTTGTTGAAATTTTCTCTTTTTCCGATATATACATACCTTATTGCTGTCTTGAATCCCACTTTCGATATATTATTATACACTGCTTTAACTTTTTCCTGTTCATCAGGCGACAATCTGTTTATATTGAACTCTTCCTCGACTGTTGTCTCTGAAGAATCTGATGGCGCTGCAAGATCTTGAGCAAAAATCCCTCGAAAAATATTTCCGGGAATTACTCCTATCTCTCCAAGATAACTAAAGAGAGACTTTCTTTCCGCTACCTTTTTTCTGCCAATCAACTCTTCAATATACTCTTCACTACTCGGGTGCCACAACACCTCATTCGCCGGACTAAAGACTATTTGAAGCCACCCGTACTGTCCGGCGCCAAAAGCGCTCATAACTTCTGTCAGAGAGGCAAGCGGATCGATCATTTTTCCCGTAACATCCTCAATAAAATTTTTATACGTTCGAATCGGCAATTCATCTCGCTGGGCAAGCTTTAACGTGGTGCCCCACACATCCCAGTCTTGATTGGGAAGATTTCTAGGCACTTTATTGGTGTAGTCATCGACTTCATATATTTCCGTGTCAGGATACTGGGCATAAATTTGCGACTCAATATTATTACGAGTTATGACCGGACATCGGACATAAAAATGGACTCTCCCTTCGTTAGAAGCTATCTCAAAAGAAAACTTATCTTGCCCTACTCTCCATCCGCAATATATTTCAAAAAGATTCGGAGTTGACCAAGTATGCAATCCGCTAAACACTTGCTCCATGATCTTTGGACTTTTTTCAACATCCGCCGGCGGGATAATTTCGAGTAACACAGTTTTGATTCCCTGCACCCATTTAAAAAGCATATATTCGTCCCATACCATCATGAAAATTTTCCAGATTGGAATTGGAAGAATAATCCACCATGTTTCGGCAAGCAATTCTCCAATGATCTTTAAAAAAACAATATCGCCGCTTTCTATCATTAAAAAAAGAGCAACAACAACTAAAAGCACAGTCGCCCCTGCCATGATAAATTGTGCTGTATATTTCTTTTGAGACTGTGACGGCATTCTGTTTTTTGTTTTCCACTGTTAGATCCTGTTTAAAAACCCTATCTTGCTGCAATTTCTCTTCCAGAGGCGGATAAGCGTATTTTGGCTGTCTCGATCACTTGGGATCATGCCGCTCTCGAATAGCGTGATCCCGCTTAGCAGGAAAAATTTCCTTAGTCCCGAGTACTCGGGACTAAGGTCCCATCCTTCGCAGGCGATGAGGCAGGGAAGCTAGCTTAGAAACAATCCCTTATTGCTTAAGTGAGAAAAGCCCATCACGAGTTTTGTAAAAATGAGTACGGTCAGATAAAGTGACTGCCACTGTCGTGCGCTTTACCTGTCTTTTCATCAGAACATATGAGATAATTGCCTCTTTGTCGATTGGTTTTCCACAATTTGCAAGAAAAGCATGAATTACTTCACAAATAGTTCCTTCTTGATATCCCCAATCACACAGACCGTAAATTCCTCTGCCGACAAGCACAAATCGATCATCTTTGATAAGCTCATTATGAACTGTTTGAGGAAGCGCCTTCTTTTCCGTCCAATGCTTATTTATGAAAATTGTGATCTTTCGAAAATGCAGCGGCTTGTTGTATTTTCTAAGCACTAAATACGCTTTTTCCCTGGCACCTCGTTGTGAGATAACTTTCCAATTCTTTAAGCCCCATTCACCAAGAATGTTTTTATCAATAAGTCTGCTTGCGCGAAGAATCATACTCAAACGCTTACTGGCATGATCACCCGTGAAAAACTCACCTTTGGACTGATCAGAACGAACGTATTTAAGAATTTCCTCAAATGTTACAGGCTGTTTTTTATCCTTTATGTACTTCACGATCAAAGCATGCGCTTTTACGACCCTTGAGTCAATTTTATTATCTTCTGAAACGTGCCAGAATCCTTTCTTATCGATTTTCCCTTTTCTAAACTTAAGTTTTTCAGAACTATTAAGAATGAACATGAGTTGATTCCGTTGCTTCCGCGTAAGATGCTCTTTGATCTTTTCTTTGAGGAAGCGCTTTTCGCAAAAACCGCCGGCTTTCCTAATTGCCTCTAATGCCATGTTTTCAACAACATTAAACCCATCACTTTTCACTGATTTTTGAAGTTTTTTGAAACTATCACTCTCAATCTGGCGTATTCGTTCTCTGGTTATACCAAACTCTTCACCAATTTTTTCCAGCACTATTGGCGCATCGCCTTGCAATCCGAAACGCTTTTCAATAATCGTTCGTGGACGATCTTTAAGATTGTCGAGAAGTTCCTCGGTAATTCTATTTAATTTCGTACTTGTTATACTTTTCATGGACGTGTTTTGTTGTAACTGTTCCCAAACTGGCTTCCCTGCCTATTAACAGGCAGGCGTTGGTTCCGAGTACTCGGGATTAGTAAATCTCTGGCAGGATCCGGTTTGAAAATAGAACCTTAATTATAATTGAACAAAAAACGTAAGTTAATACAGGCATGATAATACCATGGAAGCACCGCTAAAATAGTCTTATACACACGTCCCAATAATAACACAATTAGAAAAAATTGTCAAACGGTGTAGCATTGCAGCGTCAAGTTTACACTTCTTGCTTCTTGCAACTTCTGCATGGGAGTCAGTCCGTTCATTCCCAATCCCCGGTGTTTCTTTTGGTAATTATAGTAATGCAGAAACAAATTAAGTTTGTATGTTTCTTTAAACTGCGCCGGACTGCTCTCAGAGGTCTCAGTTCGATGCGAGAGCATTGGATCAGTATGAAGCTTGTGATCCCAGCACCGTTAAGCGGAATCGAGTTTTTACCATCTCCTCCATGTATGGAAAATAGACA
Organism: Patescibacteria group bacterium; assembly: GCA_034658815.1. Taxonomy (GTDB): domain Bacteria; phylum Patescibacteriota; class Minisyncoccia; order Moranbacterales; family DUUL01; genus DAOUPS01. Next base: position 6,475 of record JAYEFY010000002.1, on the reverse strand, counting down.
ATGCTCTTAATTTTGACATGTTTTAGCAAACCTCAACCTTCAATTCAAGAAACAATGTAAATGTAAATTCAAGAAACACTGTACAAATATTTTTTTGTGTGCTATCCTGTTAAACCTTGCGTAGGATCGCCTCAAATTAGCTCCTACATATAATTTTTAAAGCCGGCACAAGCTAGGATCAAAAATAAAAGACATGGACACGAAAAATTGTATTTCTCTTATCGATAAATCAAAAGATATTCTCTTGATCATCCCTCCCGAACCGTCCGATGATATTATCTCATCGGCTTTTGCTATCTTTCGTTTCATCAAAAAACACCATAAAAGCATAAGTTATGTTTCCGGTGAAGACATTCCGCAACGGTTGTCTTTTTTAAAAGCGCCCGATACTACCATTGATTCTTTATCAGGCCTCCGAGAATTTGTACTTGTATTCAATACTGAAAGAAATAAGATAATTGATATCAAAAGTGAACAAAACAATAATGAATTTGTTATCAAGGTCACTCCGGAAAAAGGCTCTATCGATCCGCGAGACTTTTCATTCCTTCCCGCGGATTTCAAACATGATCTGATCATTGTTATCGGAGTGCCAAATTTAGAATCATTAGGCGAACTTTATCAATCGAACACCGACCTGTTCTTTGAAGTTCCAAAGATCAACATTGATAACAAGAGCGCCAACGAAAATTACGGCCAAGTGAATGTTATCGACTTGACCGCTTCGTCAATCTCTGAAATATGCGCGAATTTATTTATTGAGCACAATATAAAACATATCGATAGATCGATTGCCCAGGCGCTACTCACGGGAATTATCGCTGAAACGGAAAGTTTCCAAAAACCGACGACAACGCCAAAAGCAATGATCACTGCCGCAAAGTTGATGAAATACGATGCCGACCAGGCAACAATTATCCGCCATCTTTTTAAAACAAAGTCGTTTTCTTTTCTGAAGCTGTGGGGGCGGGTAATGGCGCGCCTTAATTGGGATGAAGAACGAAAAATTGCTTGGTCTCTTATTTCAACTGAAGATTTTGTCCAGTCTCGGGCAAGTAATAGCGACGTTCCATATATTCTTGAAGAGATACAGAAAAATTTTATAGAAGGCCAAATTTTCGCGGTAATCTATCCTGAGTCATCAGACACGACTTTTATTCAGGTTCGTTTTTCCAACAGTTCCAAAGCTCAACAGTTCGCGCGAATCTACGAAACAGAAACAGCTAAAAATGTCTTCAGAGTGCGCGTAGAAGGAAAAGACATACTGGAAACCGAAAAAGATTTTTTGAAAAACATCAAAACACTTGAGTAAGAAGCGCTCCACTCTCACGCACCGATTGGCTTACAGTCAACCGGCTTTTCTACACGAAAGAGACCAAAAACAGGGCAACTCTAGCAACAACCGCGATCAAAGTTCCCGATGATTGCGATAATATGGTTCTTTTCCATTCTCTTACATTTTATTCGGAGCGCTTACTCCCATTAACCTTAAAGTTTCCGTAAGAACGGTCTTTGCTGCCTTGACCAATTCGATCCGGGCAAGAGAACGATTCGCGTTCTTCTCATCAAGCACTTTGCATTCATGATAAAAACTGTGAAATAGGTCGGCCAATTTTATGGCATAGTACGGCAGCTGATGAACTTCATAACTTTGCGCTATATCTTCAACAAGCTCTGGAAATTTCAAAAGCTTTCTAATAAGCTCCAGTTCTTTTTCGTGTTCTAACAGTTCAATCTTTTTTTCGCCCTTGAGCTCAATCTCTTTCTGTTTCTCCAAAATGCCATTCATCCGAGCCAGTGCATATTGAACATACGGTCCGGTATCTCCGTTGATCTTTATTGACTCATCAATATCAAGTTCTATCTTTGTTCGGCTTGATTGTTTTAATATAAAAAATTTTATTGCTCCAAGGCTGATCTTTTCCAAATCTACAGATTCCGGAAATTGCTTCTTTATTTTTTCTTCCACTTGAGAAAACAATTCGCGAGCAGAAACAACATTGCCCTTTCTTGATGACATTTCTTCTCCGTCCTTCAACGACACAAACTCGTAGCCAATGTGAATGGTATTCTTATCAAAACCCAGCAATTCAAGAATTTTAAATACTTGTTGAAAATACAGATCCTGCCTTATATCAGTTACAATAATGCTTCTGTCAATCTTGTATTTGGTAAATTTTTTAATTGCCAACGGAATATCTTTTAACCCGTACAAAACGCTCCCGTCGCCTCTCATTAAAACCAATATTCCCAGATCATATTGTTCCAGATCCGCTATAACAGCTCCTTTGCTTTTTTTAACAACTTTTTTCTCCAACAGCTCCGGCAATATCTTTTTTCCTTCAATTTCTTCTTCACTCTCATAGAAACAAACATCAAAAGAAACTCCCAGCTTCTTATAAATAGAATCAAAATCGTCCAAACTCCATTGCCGTGTTTTTTTCCATAAGCCAATCAATTTTGAATCACCTTCGTTAAATTTCTTTTGAATTTCCTTAAATTCTTTTTCGTTTTCTTCGCTCCCTTCTATTGCTTGAGCCGCGTCAGAATAAACTTTTCCTAAAAATTCAGCTTTGTTGTTTTTTTCTTCAAACGACTCGCTCGTATGAAATTTATTTAGAGCCCATAAGCATTTGGCGACATGCGTTCCGGTATCCCCTATATAATTGGCAGCTATTGTATCGTATCCGGCCTTTCTCGACACATTTACAAGAGTGTTTCCTATTGACACATTTCTTAAATGCCCGATATGAAATTCTTTATGAGTATTCGGCTGAGAATATTCGATCATCACTTTTTCGCCTTTTTCCCTGCTGTTTCCATATTCTTCTCCCTGTTCATTGATGATACCAATTAAATCTTGCAGATACTTCTCCGATAAATAAAAATTAATATGGCCGGGTTTTGCAATTTCAATAAGCTTAAAATCACCTCGCTTGTTTTTCATCAGATCTTTTCGCAGTTTATCAGCAACAGCCATGGGACTCTGTTTTACTTTGGAAGCAAGTTTTAGCGCGATATTCGTTGAATAATCACCAAAATTCTTGGGCGGATAGCTTAACTCAATGTCCTCTATTGCAATCACGCTGTCCGGCCATAGCTTAAGCAAAACGTCATAAATAATTTTTTGCAGTTGTTTTTTCATAGATCTTTTAATGTTTTCTTTAGTATACTTTTGGCTAGATGAAATGGCAAGCAAATTGTATAATTGTGTGATAGAATAAAAAGTATAAAAAACATAAAAAATGAAAAATGAAAAAAATTATATTTACCTCAATAATTTTTTTGCTGGCTTTTTTTATTACCGGATGCACTCCAAAGACGCAAAAAACCCCAACAATGAAAAATGATGATGTTGCTGCTGAAAAAAAGGTTGCGGATGAAGAACTGCAACAAGAAAAAAATCAACCAAAAACTACCGCGGACAATAAAACGGATAATTGGACTGTATACAAAAATTCCAAACATGGCTACCAGTTGAAATATCCCGATAATTGGTTTTTTCTCGAAGATGCCTGTTGTCCTCCTCCTCCAACTGGCGTCAACTTTAACAATTTTTCCAGCAAAAAAATCGAATATTCAAAAGCGCAAATGAATGAAGAAGTGATGGGATTGAACATTATGTGCGGCTACGAAAACGCGATTGATGATATTGGAGAAGTGCAGTTGTACCTTGACGAAGGAGCGGAAAATAAGCGGCTTAAGATAAACGGTTTTAACGCGATCAAAATTCAAAAAGAAGTTGTTCCGGGCAATCCTTCTAAAATGGCGGTTTCGTATTACATCGTTGGTGAAAAAGAAGGCTGCCGTCTAAATTTTACGAGCGATTGCAATGAATGCAAAAACATCATTTCATCTTTTTCGTACTAGGATCTTTCCATGTTTGTCCTATACTTGCCAAAATAAGAAAATCGTATAGAATATAACCTGTGTGATTTAGAAAAAGAAACGTATGTTTTGAACTTTAAAAATCATTCCGAGGTAGCTCAATGGTAGAGCAGTTGGCTGTGGACACATTCTTTCGTATAATACATATATGAAAGATAAAAGAAAATATGCTGACCGTGCCGAGTATATTTAAAAGGCTGTTTCAAAAAGAAGAAAGAAAGTAAGAAAAATGGCCATTAAATACAAAGGCGGAAAGTGTAATCTATGCGGATACAATAAATGTGATGATGCTCTTGAGTTTCATCATATCAATTCCAATCAAAAAGATTTTGGACTTTCACAATCCGGCTTAACCAGAAGCTGGGCAAAAACAAAACAGGAATTGGATAAATGTATTCTAGTATGCGCAAATTGCCATAGAGAATTGCATAATAACAAACGCAGCCTCTTGGGGAAACCCAAGAGTGAATAATGAGGTGAATTGCTGGAAACCTAAAGTCTATAAACAAGACAATGGCAATCAGCAGCCAATCTCCGGCGTAAAGTCGGAGCAGGTTCAGAGACTATCCCGTAAGGGAGTACCCTGCTTCTCGCAAGAGACGGGGGAAGCGCCTCACTCCTTCATCTTTTTAAAAGATATGGAGATGATATAGTCCGCCCCTTTAGGAAACTATTGGATAAGTGTAACCAATTGGTTGGCGGTTCGAATCCGCCCCTCGGAGCATAGTATTGACAAATAGCGCTACCACTTCTGATGTTTTTCCCTCCTTTGGCGGGTAAATGTTTTGTGTTAGAATCTAGCTATGAATAAAGACAAAGCTGCCATTATCATCGTGGCGGCAGTAATATTTGTTTTGATAGCAGTTTTACTTTTACTTGATTTGAATTTTAAAACTTTTAATTTTATTGAGGGAATTTACTGGCTATTTCTTGGAATATTTGTATTAACCTTATTAAAAATTATACCCCGGAAATATAAAAAATTAGCATTGTTTACTTCTTTGATTTTAGTACTTTTTGGCATTACTGATTTTATTGAAATAAATACAGGCGCGTACTGGATGCCATGGTGGCTTCTAATCTGGAATATATTTTGTATTTCAGGGCTTATTTTATCACTGGTTTGGTATATAAAGCTTAAATTTAGTCATTAAGTTTCTACCAAACAGGTTCTAATACTATCCATCAAGCGGATCCAAATAAAAAAGAGACTTGATTGTCTCTTTTTTAATTTTACTCCGAACTCTGAACGAAATCTTTACCCCGTAGTTAAACGAAGTTTATACTTCTGGGGCGAACTTTTTTCAAAGAAAATCCAGAACAAGAATGAGGTGCGTTTCCGCTTGCCTCCTCCGCCAGCTAGCGGATACAGCAAACCAAAACAGAAAAACTTTCTCTACATTTTTTAATTTTTTCGCGCGCAATTTTTTCGCGCGCAATTTTTTTTTAAAAGGAAAAGAAAATTTTTCTGTGGCGCCTGTCCGCCGTTTCTCTTATTCGGAGAAAAGCGGAAACAGTCTATCCGCCTCTGGCGGACTCTATTCTTAATCGCAAAAGAGCCCCAGTAGTACAGCAAAGCTGACTACGGGGCAAGCAAAAAGAAAGAATTTTTGTTTACCCCGTTGCATCCTGAGCGAAGCGAAGGATTGCTATGGGGTCCTTTTGCTTTTCGGCGGAGTTTATCCCGCTGGATAGCGGGGCTCGATTTTTTTCGGCGGCGGGGCTATTATAATTTATAGTCGCCCTTGTCCCACTCCACCCATACGCGGGCGATACAAAGGATCTCCCTAAAAATTCATTTACAAAATTGCTTAAATCAGTTATCATTATAGTATCAAGAAAGAATGCTTTATATTATAATCTATATACTATAATATTAAACAATTACAAAAGATATGTCAAATAATAAAATTGCGGAGAATCTAAAGAAATTTCGGGGCAAAAAGGGGCTTTCTCTTGAAAAAATAGCCCGTCTTGCCGATTTATCACTCAATACCATTGTTAAAGTTGAAAATGGCGTTAATCAGAACCCGACAATCGAAACTCTTACCAAGATCGCCAAGGCGCTTGAGGTTGGCGTTGATGAGTTAATCAAATAAAACTATGAGCAAATCATTTACTATTCACGACTTACCCAAAGAAGAGAGACCGCGTGAGCGGTTGGTTAAGTTCGGCGAACAAGCTCTTTCGGCTCAAGAATTATTACAGATTATTTTGGGTCGCGGCATTGCCGGCGAATCGGTTGTAATCACGGCACAAAAGCTACTATCGCAATTTGGTAGTCTCCAAAAATTGGCCGAGGCTAGTATTGAGGAACTGTCTTCAGTTAAAGGAGTTGGACCAGCTAAAGCTACTCAAATAAAAGCTGTTTTTGAAATTGGTCGACGAATTTCTACTCAAACCCCATCTTATAAAAGCAAAGAGCTCACCGATCCCAAAAAAGTATATCAGTTAATAAAAGGCAAACTCAAAGATTACCACAAAGAGCATTTTTATATTATCGTTCTTAATAGCAGAAATTATTCAGTCGCAGAGGTTTCAATTGGAAGTCTTGATGCTAGCGTTGTTCATCCTCGCGAAGTATTTG
>JAYEFY010000001.1:0-21628 GCA_034658815.1 Patescibacteria group bacterium | reverse complement strand
GCGGAGTTTCATCCGCCCCGCAGAAGACTATGGATATGAGCCTATGGATGAATAATAAATGCGTAAAGTTTCTTCTGCTTCGGCGGATTTTACTCCGTTAAAGAAACAGAGAATACTATGCGCGTGAGTGCGCGGAGTTTCATACTTTTTTGAGTTTTCGCGCTAACTGCGATTTTTTTCGCGCAGCGGTATTTTTTTTAATGACACCTGCTTTTGCGGCTTTATCCAACGCTTTTTGGGCAGTAACGAACGCTTTTTCCGCTTCACTTATCTTTTCCTCCTTCACAAGTTCGGTCACTTTTTTTATTGCCTCTTTGAACGTTTTTCTTTTCATTTTGTTAAGAGATGTTTTTCGCGCGGTAACACGTATGTATTTTTTTGCTGATTTCGTATTTGGCATAAATAATATATATCAATCTTTATTAGCTGAAGAACACGACAGCCATTAACTCCACTGAAAAACATAACATAAACTGGAAGTATTGTAAAGATAATGGTAAAGTAAGAATGATTCAAGGTTCAAGGCAGGAGCCATTGAACCCGCAAAGTATTTATTACTTAAATGTAAGAAACCCTAGCATTGTTTACACTTTCATCCTTGTCATTCTGAGTCCCGAGTACTCGGGATGAAGAATCCCTTGGTCGTGAACTTATTTACGCGAAGTGATCCCTCGACTTCATTCGTTCATACTTCACTCATTTCGTTCGGGATGACAAAAGAGTGGCAATATTGTAAATAACGCTCTAATTTCTAACACTTAAAATGATAGGAAAACTTAAAGGCAAAATAGATTTGATCAGAAATGGATTTATTCTGCTTGATGTTCAAGGGATAGGTTATCGTGTTTACGCCACAGATGTAGCTCTCGGAAAACTTGCCCGTAAAGATGACGCTGAACTGTATATCCATACTAATGTTAAAGAAGACAGTATTACTCTTTACGGTTTTGAGACTCTTGATGAACTGGAAATTTTTGAATTACTCTTATCAATATCCGGAGTTGGTCCCAAATCAGGACTTGGCATCTTGACAATTGCTTCACCGGGAACGATCAGAAATGCAATCATCCAGGAAGACTCATCAATTCTCACGCGTGTATCGGGAATTGGCAAAAAAACCGCTGAGAGAGTAATTCTTGAACTAAAAAGCAAAGTTGACGAACTGCCCGGCAAAGGCACCGAAGCGGAAGCAACGATAGACCAAGAAGTAATAGAAGCCTTAATTACTATGGGTTATTCGGCTGCAGAAGCGCGTGAAGCCTTAAAAGCCGTTTCTAAAAATGCAAAAGAAATATCTGAGAAGATAAAGCTTGCGTTAAAAGCCATGAAGGGACTGTCGCCAAACTAACTCCTACCAAAAATTGTTAATTTTATCCACAGCTTCGAAAAAAATTGTTACCTATACTAATGCAAGGTGAATGTCGAAGACAGAGAGGGTGCCCTGGGGTGCATAACTAAAAATTTTATTTCCTCGCTGTGAATAAAATTTCCTAATTTTTGCCGACGCCTGCCTGCCGGTAGGCAGGGAGCTAGTTTGGAAACAATCCCTTAAAAGTAGCTTTTCAAACAATGGATTTTTTAGAAACTTATTATTTTGAAAATTCACTCGATGGAGGATTCTTACAGTCGCCTTATTGGGAGTATTTTCAGCAAAATATTGGCAGAAAAACACACAGAGTCGGAAATGCAAAATTATTCAATGCTTTCTGCGTTTTTCATGCACTGCCAATTATTGGAACGTATATGTTCATTCCGCGCGGACCTATAATTAATCAAACACTTCACGACAAAAATCAAGACGAGAGGGAAGTGATCGGGCATTGTCTGAAAGAGATTATAGATGTCGCAAAAGAGAAGAAGTGCGGGTGGATACGAATAGAGCCGCAGCACGAACAAGATCTTAAGCTACTTAAAGATCTGTTTAGTTCGCACAAGATTAAACGATCAAAAAAAAGCCATGAACCGCCTCAAACGATCCTGCTTGGCTTATCAAGACCAAAAGAAGAATTGTTGATGTCGATGAAGCCCAAAACACGCTACAACATTCGTTTGGCTGAAAAGAAAGAGGTGAGAGTTGAGCGGATCAAAACCGGAGAAAATATAAACGCATTTTGCCGTTTATCAAAAATTACCGCTCAGCGCGATAAGATCACTCTTCACCCGGAATCATATTATCGAAAAATGCTCTCGTCAGTTCCGGATGAACATTTATGCCTATACTCCGCTCGATTTAAAAATAAGATCATAGCGGCGAATTTAGTAAGCTTTTATGGAGGAGTCGCCGCATATCTTCATGGCGCGTCCGGAAATGACTATCGCAATGTAATGGCTCCGTTCGCTTTACAATGGCAAGCTATTATGGATGCCAAAGAAAGAAGATATAAGCACTACGATCTTGGCGGAACAAAAATTGGAGAGGACGGGGCATATCAAAAAAATTGGGCAGGCATTTCACGGTTTAAACAAGGATTTTGCCCAAAATGCAAACCGGTGGATTTTCCGGGCTGCTGGGATATTATTTTAAACCAACCGCGATATTACATGTATAGGTTTTTACAAGGCGCCAGAGGACTGCTGTCATAAAAATAAAGAACTTGCCGACATGAAGCGATTTATTCCACAACGGATAAAAAATATATATCATCTATTCAATGCCGTTATTGCGAATGTTCGGTTTGGGTTTCCAGCGAAAAAAATGAAGATCGTCGGTGTTACAGGCACAAACGGAAAAACAACGACGGTCGAAATGATCTCTCGCATTCTTGAGGGATCAGGAAAAAAAGTAGCTATGATCTCAACGATTAAATTCAAGATCGGAAATGAAGAACGAATAAATAAGACAAAATACACCACCCTTGCCTCATGGCATGTTCAGAAATTCCTTCGGGAAGCAGTTCGGGAAAAATGCGAAGTTTGCATACTGGAAGTGTCATCACACTCGCTTGATCAGAACAGAATATGGGGAATATTGTTTGACATTGTTGTCATTACCAATATCACCCGCGAACATTTGGATTATCATTTTTCAATGGATCGTTATCGCAAGGCCAAGAAAACACTTTTCACTAAACTCAAAGAAACCGGAACAGCCATAATAAATTTGGACATGAAAAAACCGGAAGATTTTCTTAGAGTTCCGGCTTCGCAAATTTTTGGATACACAACATCAAGAAATAAAATAAACGCTTATAGCGCCGGCAACATTCATGTTGTATATGCGAATGTGTTTGAAGCAGGTATTTCAAGATCGCGTTTCAAAATTAACGGGGAACAGATCACACTGCGCTTGTCCGGAAAATTCAACATTGAAAACGCGCTGGCCGGAGTTTGCGTCGGGAAAGCGTTTAATATACCGATCAGTAGCATTAAACATTCGCTTGAGGCTATTGCTCTTGTGCCCGGGAGAATGGAGCGTGTAAATAATGATCTTGGAATAGACTTGATCATTGATTATGCGCTCACGCCCGACTCACTGAAAAAGGTGGGGAAATTAATAAAGGAATTGAAAAAAGATGATCCATCAAGAAAATTGATCTGGGTTTTTGGAAGTTGCGGCGAGCGAGATAAAGGCAAAAGACCGATCATGGGCGGCATTGTCTCCTCAGTCTCTGATATTGTTATCGTAACCAATGAGGATCCGTATAATGAAGATCCCCAACAGATAGTCGACCAGGTTTTCAGCGGTGTTATTGGAAAATACAAAAAAGAGAATGAAAGCGCGTTTCGAGTGCTTGATCGCAGAGAGGCAATTAAAAAAGCGCTTACCATGGCGCAAAAAGGCGATATTGTACTTATAACCGGAAAAGGAGCCGAGGAAACAATGGCATTGGGCAGTAAGCAAATTTCTTGGAATGATAAAAAAGTAATCAGGGAAATTCTTATGGAGATCGGCGGCTAGAAATTATCTTTGAGGACTGCTGCCGTATTGACTCCTTGCCTCATCGACAGGCAGGGTAGGCAGGAAGTTAGTTTGAAAACAAGCCTATCACAAATAAAAGTAATATCGTAAGCAGAAAACCGTAAATAACACCGACGGCAACTTCGGAAATGCGATGGCCAACGTGCTCTTTCAGTCGAGGATATTTATTTTGGTCAAGATTAAGTGTTTGAATGAGCATATTCAGATATCTGCCTTGATCGCCCAGATACATTCTCACTCTTAGCGCGTCGTCAACTATCACAAGAGCAAAGACAACCGATATTGCGAAAACTCCTGTATCAATTCCTTCAAAAAAACCTATTGTTGTGGCCAGTGAAGCCGCGACGGCACTGTGAAACGACGGCATATGTCCGTGTGTGAGGAAATAATTCCACTTAATCCCGTTTTTAACTGAGAAAATGATAAATTTTGTCGTTTGCGCGATGATTCCAACAGTGAGTGGAATAAAAACAATTTCGAAGCCTTTCATTTTATGTAATGGAATTGTTAACTTATTGCCGAGTATCCTACTGAATTAATTATAAAACATTTTTGTTATTATAACAACTTGAGAAATATCTTATCTGATGCTACAATGTACTATTGAATGGAGAGCACGCATGACTGTTACTGTTTTTAAAATAATTAAACAAATAAAATTTGATATGAAAATTCAACTTAGAGGGTCGATTAGCGGAGGGCAAAAACAAAAGTTTCCCGCGGCATCAGGAATAAGGCCTCGGTACGCAAAAGAAATGAGACAAAGACCGCTTGCGCCGCCATCCGTGCCAGTGCGAGAAGCTCCAAGAAAAAGGGAGGGTAGCGCAATGGCAATGAAAATTATCGATGTTATTGTTAAAATGTCGATTTATATCACTGTTTTTCTTTTACCGCTTTTCTTTTTCTCAAAGTCTCCAAGTGTTTTGGAATTAAGCAAACAAGTTCTGCTTGTGATCGTTGTTGGCATCGGGTTTTTGGCTTGGGTAGGAAAAATGGCTTGGATGAATGAAATTCGTTTCAAAAGAAATTTTATCCTCATTCCAATTATGACATTCGTTGTCGTTTTTGGTTTAAGTACGGCTTTTTCAAACTATACCGAACAAAGCTTATGGGGGTATTTTGGGGGTGAGGGCAAGTCATTTATTACTACTCTCTTTCTTGTGGCTCTTTTCTTTCTTATTGTAAACGGCATAAAAACAAGGAAAGAAGCGATCAAAGTTATTACAGTATTTATTACCGGTGGTTTTTTAGTCAGTTTATACGGCATCTTACAGATTTGGGGGGTATACGTTTTGCCGGCTGATATAACCAAAAACTCATTCTTCAATACAATTGGTTCGGTTTATATTTTTAGCGCGTATGTCGGAGCGTTGTTCTTGATGACGCTAGCGCTGTTTTTAAGTGACATTTCAAAGGTATTCAAGATGGCGCTTATTGTGCTTTCATTTTTCTTCTTTTTTGTGTTAATGGTCACCAACTTTAAGATTGTTTGGATTGCTCTTATTCTTTGCACGGCGGTATTATTCGGTGTAACAATCCTCAAGGGAGACGGTTCGAGAAATCAATCCCGCGTGCTGCCAATGATCTTTCTTGTATTGACGCTTTTAATGGTGTTGCGCCAACAGCCGATTATCCGTAAAGATCTGCCGATTGAAGTACTGTTAAGCCACAAGTCATCAGTGAAAATTGCTCTGAATTCGTTTAAGCATAATCCTCTTTTAGGATCCGGACCAACAACATACGCAAGAGACTATCAGCTTGCCCGTCCTGACAACCTTGGTGATTTTTGGACAATTAATTTCAATGATGGATCCAGTTATTTTATCACGGTTGTTTCAACAATGGGTATTTTGGGAACATTATCGTTTTTATTTCTTGTCGGTTCTGGACTGGCGCTTCTTCTCAAAACAATGCTTAGGCTTGTATCAGCGGATAGAAAAGATTCCGAAAACTATATTACAATAGGAGCGGGAGTAGTGTGGCTGTTTGCGACAATTATGATCTTTGCCTATCTTGCGAACATTACGTTTCTCCTGTTATGGTGGTTTAGTTTCGCGCTGTTTGTGATGCTTTCACTGATTGGATCAAAAGAAGAATCAAATGAATTTATTACCACATCGGAAACTCCGAAATCATCTTTGGCTCTTTCGTTTGTCTTTGTGCTTATAATTATCGGATTTATTGCGTCCATATATCTGCAGGGCCAAAAATATCTTGCGAGTACTCACTTTAATAAAGCGCTCGTGCTTGATGCGCAAGGCGAACAGGTTGAAGAGATCGCAAAAGAAATTTCCAAGGCAATTGAGCTGGATCCGAATCGTGACATATATCGCCGTAATTTGTCGGTTGTGTTTTTCGCGCTTGCGAATAAAAAAGTCGCGGAAAAGGGGCAAGATCTTACTCCTGAAGACTCAAATTATGTAAGCGGTATGATCAGGGGAGCGCTTACTTCTGCTGATAGAGCTGTTATGATCGATCCCAGCAACGCGGAAAACCATATTACGCTAGCAAATGTTTACGAGGGTGTTTTAGTGACAATGGATAAAGCTGATGAAAAAGCAATCGAGAGTTTACAAGAGGCGATTAAACTTGATCCGAATAATCCAATTCTATACCAGCGAATAGCGAATATTTATGTCGTATTGTCTGACGTTGAATTGTCCAATGCTCGATCCGAGAAAAGGGTGGAGGGGAATGAAATACCGGAAGAAAGCCTCAAATATCTCGCGTTAGCGCGTGAAAATCTGTCTTACGCATTGAAATTAAGACCGGAATATGCCGCGGCCAATCTGTTGTACGCGGAAATATATGAACGGGGAGGAGACATCGGAAAGGCTATCGAGAAGGAACAGGAAAATAAAAATCTATTTCCTCGCGCTCCGAGAATTGCGTTTCGGCTCGGTCTTCTTTACTATAAGAATGATCAGATAGACGACGCAAAACAAGAGTTTGAAGCTGCCATTGCACTTGATAAAGACTATGCTAATGCCCGTTATTTTCTCGGTCTTGCTCTTGATCAACAGGGAGATAAAGAAAATGCGCTTATACAGCTTGAAAAAGTTGCCGAACTTAATCCGGATAATGAAGACTTGAAAAAGATCGTCGCTAATTTAAAAAATAACAAGAACGCTCTTGACGGACTTGAGCCGTCAGGCTCGCAATTGCCTGTTGATGAAACCGAAGCTAAGCAGCAGGTTGAACAGCAGCCTGAGATTTCTCCGGAATTTGAAAATCAGGAAATTCCAAAAGAAGCGACACCTGCGCCTGAGGAAATAGAAAGTCCTCCGCCGGCTGAATAGCCAATAATTCAATGCTTGCAAAAAGCGCTTCAGGAAAGAAGCGCTTTTTATTATCCCAATGAAGTATCTAGTATCCGGTAGTGAGTATTAAGACAAATTTACAATTTGAAATTTACAATTTCTTTTTTGTCATTCTGAGTCCCGAGTACTCGGGACTCAGAATGACAAGAACAAAAGGATTCCTGCCTGCCGGCAGGCAGGTTTCGACTCCGCATTTATCTTGAGCTTCAAGTGCTTGGGATTGCGACAAAAATGAAGCTAAAGACAGCTTCTCAATATCTCTGCCCGTCTCTTTTTTTCTTTCCATAAAACAGGATCGCCGAGTTTTTCCGCGGATGTTCCCGGACGGGAAGAATATTTATTGATAAAGGCTCCGGAAAAGTTCACCATCTTAAAAACATTAACTGTTTGTTGAAATTCTTTTTCAGTTTCACCGGGAAAGCCGACAATAACATCAGTTGAAATTGTTGAGTCGGGAATAGCGAGTCTGATCTTTGAAATAATATTAAGATAATGTTCGCAAGTATATTTGCGGCTCATTGCTTTTAGGATATTATCGCTGCCTGATTGCATGGGAAGATGAATATGTCTGGAAATATTATCATGTTTTGCGATAGTATCGATCAAACCGTCAGAAAAATCTTTTGGATGGGAAGTAAGAAAGGAAAAATTCATGCCTGAAAATAATTGAACGAGTTTTTCAAGAAGCCGAACAAACGAAATTCCATCATAGCTATAGCTATTTACATTTTGTCCCAAGAGGAGAATATTTTTTGTGTTGTTTGATCTTGCTTTCGCGATCTCGTCGGCAATGTTTTTTACCGGACGAGATCGTTCTCTCCCGCGTGCGTACGGAACAACACAATAACTGCAAAAGTTATCGCAGCCGGTCATAATTGGCATAAAGATTGAATCTTTGTATGTATATTGCGGTTGAAGATCAAGGTAATGCGCCGTATCGCGACTGTTTACTTTTCCGTTCACGCCTAATTTTTTGGGAAGGTCAAGGATATTATCAGTAGGAATGAAAAAATTTACCTTACTCTTAAGTTTTCTTTTTATGTCTTCTCTGCGCGCGAGACAGCCAGTCACGGTTATGACAACATCTTTATTTTTTTTACGGATATTTTGAACATGGCCATAGAGCCGGTCTTCGGCGGTTTGTCTGACTCCACAGGTGTTAATAATTATGTGATCAGCATCATCAATGTCTTTCGAGTATTTAAAACCACACTCTTGCATAAGAGTGTGAATTCGTTCGCTATCAGAAAAATTCATTTGACAGCCAAAAGTTTTAATAAAATATTTCATAAACTTTGAATTTCTAACATCTTAATTTAAAATTTGGTTCATTTTGAAATTCATTTCAAATTGTAAATTTCAAATTGTAAATTTGTCTTAATACTCACTACCGGATGCTTGATTATTTTCTGTTTTCAATAAGATTCTCAATCAGACTGACGAATTTGTCGATTTTCATGATTTCCTGTTTCTTCCCATCACGTCTTCTTACCGCTACCGCATCTTTTTCTTCTTCTCTTTCGCCAACGATAAGCATAAGGGGTATTTTTTGTTTTGTCGCTTCCGCAATGCGTTTTCCAAGAGAATCATCCGAATCATACATTTCCAGCCGAATATTTTTTTTGCACAACGTTTCATTAATTTTACCGGCATAATCAGAAAATTTTTCTGATATCGGAAATATCGCGACCTGGATCGGTGCAAGCCAAACAGGAAATGCGCCGGCATATTTTTCGATTAAAAATGCCATAGTTCGTTCAATGCATCCAATCGAAGATCGATGGATTATCATTGGCCGTTGCTTCTTTCCATCTTTGTCAATGTAGCTCATCTTAAATCTTTCCGGCATGGCAAAGTCAATTTGGACAGTGAAGGCGGTGTCTTCTTTCCCATTGATATTTCTCATTTGCACATCCAGCTTCGGTCCGTAAAAAGCGGCCTCGTCTTCAACTTCAACATATTCCAACTTAATTTTATCCAAGATCTTTTTCATGGATTGCTGGGTATTCTCCCAGGCTTTCGGATCGTCAATATATTTGCCTTTTTCATTTTTCTCATCCCATTTTGAGAATCGGTACCAATATTCCGTGATGTTAAGTATTTTCATGCAATATTGGATCAAATCGATTACATTTTCAAATTCAATTTCAATTTGGTCGGGACGGCAAATAATGTGGGCGTCAGCCAGTGTCCAGCCCCCCGCGTGTCTGATCAACCCGGATAATTCTCCGGATTTTTCTTTGCGGTATAGTTTTACCAGTTCGGCATAACGAAGGGGAAGTTCGCGATATGATCGGGGACGGGCGTTGTAAATTTCAAAGTGATAAGGGCAAGCCATTGGACGCAAAACATATTCATCATCATAAAGTTTCATTACAGGATACATATCATCCCGGTAGTGATCCCAATGTCCGGATAGCTTATACAGCGCAACTCTTGTAATATCAGGGGTGTGAACACGCAAATAGCCTCTTCGAGCTTCTTCTTCCACAATGAATTTTTCCAGTTCTTTCCAAATAGCAGTCCCTTTTGGGGTAAACAGCGGCAGTCCTTTTCCAACCAAATTTGAAAAAACAAATAGATCCAGCTCTTTGCCTAATTTTCTATGGGCTCGCTTCTTTGCTTCCTCCATTTGAAAAAGATGCTGTTTGAGTTTTTTCTTATTCTCAAAAACAACCCCAAAGATCCTCTGCAGCTGTTGGCGGCTTTCATCTCCTTTCCAATATGCTCCCGATATCCTGATAAGCCGGAAAGCATTACTGTCAATTTCTCCGGTAGATTCCAGATGCGGACCGGCGCATAGATCAACAAAATGTCCGGAACGATAAACAGAAACACGGTTTTCTCCCATTTTTTCAAGATCTTCTATAAGCTCTGTCTTATACGGCTGTTTTGCTTCTTTAAATAATTCTTTCGCTTTTTGGGCAGGTATAACTTGTTTTTCAAACTGATAATTGCCATTGATTATGTTTCTCATTTTTTCTTCAATGAGTGGAAGATCTTCCGGGATCAAAGTTCGCGGGAGTTCAAAGTCATAATAAAACCCGTCTTCAGCCGCAGGTCCGACCCCGAATTTAGCTTCCGGAAACATTTCCAAGACAGCCGCGGCGAGAACATGCGAAGTGCTATGGCGAAGAACTTTAGATTTTTCTTCTTTTGATAGTTTCATACTAAATAGGGGTAAGTGTTTTAAGATATTTAGAGATTTTTTTGCTGACCTTGTTTATTTTGGCGATGGATTTTTTAGAGGCACTCCGCGAAACCAGCTGTTTTTCGTCTTGTGTAAGTTCCAGCCTATTGACATGTTCATATTTTTCACGCGTACGGGAAACAAGAAGACCGATGTATTCGCCTCCATCTTGCGGAGCCGGATCATAACCAAGTAAACGCTCATAAGGATAAGTTCTCCAGTCATTTGTTGTTTGGGCTGTTGGAACAGTTGTTTCAGCCGCTTTTGAAGCGGATTGATCTTGCGTATGTATTGACGAAGTAACCTTCCCCGCATTTTTTGAAACGGTTTGTTTATTCTGGCTTTGAATTGAAAGGGTAGCTTTTTGCGCTTCCACTTGCGTCATATAGGGCAAAGAAAGGATAGTTATGGTGGCAAAAAATCCCAAGCAGTGTTTCATTGCGCGCTTCAAGGTGTTTTTGGATGTTATCATAATAATGATTTAAACTTTATGACAAAGAGAGAAGTGCAAACAACGCTGTTGAATCTTATGCGTAAATACATCAAACTATGCTTTATATTATTTTAACATTTTCTGCTCCCGCAATGGCGCGAAGTTTATTGATAAGTTCTCTATTATAGCTTATGTGATAAGGAGTTTCAAGCTTTTTACTGTTTTCATGTGATGTTATATATACTCCGCTTTGTCCTTTGTTGGCATTACAAATGATCTTAGAGATCTTTTGTAAAATGTCTTGAGAATTTTGTCTGTCGATACAAATGGTAATATCCTTTTTTACCGAATTGTTTTGAGGATGCGCCTGCCGTTGAAAAGCGTTGTTTTTTTGTTGATTGGCAAATATCGGATTGCCGGTGTTGTTTTGATCAAAAGCAGGACTCTTATTATTTTTGTATTTTTTTAACTTTTCTTTATCGACTAAAGATCCGTTTTCGCATAATATTTTTAGTTCTCCTTCTTTTTCCGATAATCTTCCCTTTATAAGAATAACATTTTCCTCTTTCCACATATCGGCCTTTTCCTTGATGGTTTTTGGAAAGATCAGCGACTCTATTCTGCCAATCCCGTCTTCGACAATGGCAAAATACATGGGCTGATTATTGCGCGTGTACACTTTTTTAATTTTGGTTATAATTCCGCCGATAGTAACAACTTGATTTACATGTTCCCGGGATAATTTTGATATGGGCATCGCATTTTGGGAAAAGTAATCTTGATATTCTCTCAGCGGATGATCGGAAATATAGAGGCCAAGCAGTTCTTTTTCCCAGGAAAGTTTCTGATGATTCGATATTTTTCCAACTTCTCTAAACGCTATTTCAGGCGGTTCAATTGCCTTTTCTCCGCCAAGTGAGAAAAGGGATGATTGTCCGGAGAGCATGTTTTTTTGAAATTCCTTTGCGTAATTGAGGAGAATTTCAACGTTTTGGGAAACTGTATTTCTTTCAGCTATATTGTCAAGCGTGCCGGACATTGCGAGAGCTTCAATTGATTTTTTGTTTAAATCTTTATCTTGAATGCGCTCCATCAGATCAATAATATCTTTGTATGATCCTTTCTTCTGGCGCTGATCAATGATCTTTTTTGCAATGTGAGTTCCAATACCCTTGATTGCTTCAAGACCAAAACGAATTTTCGGTTTCTCGTTATCATTTTCTTTTACAACAGTAAAACTGCGAAAACTTTCATTGATATCAGGCAGTAAAACTTCGATTCCCATCTTGCGCGCCTCTTCTATTTCAACCGCAATTCGATCAATATCGTCCTTATCCGAGTTCAGCAAGGCGGCCATGAATTGAGCGGGATAATGCGCTTTGAGAAAGGCTGTTTGATAGCCTATAAGAGCATAGCAAGCCGCGTGGGAACGATTGAATCCATAACCGGCAAATGGCTCAATAAATGAAAATACTTTTTCTGCAAGCTGTTCTCTGATGTCATTGTCGATGCATCCTTGAATAAATTTTTTCTTCTCTTCTTGAATAAGTTCGCGTATTTTTTTGCCCATTGCTTTTCGAAGCACGTCTGCCTCGCCCGGCGTGAAACCGGCCAATTCTCGCGCAATTTGCATTACCTGCTCTTGGTATACAGCCACTCCATAAGTGTTTTCAAGAATTGGCCGCAGTTTCGGATGCAAATATTCAATTTTCTTTTTACCGTGTTTTCCGGCAATAAAATCGGGGATCCATTCCATTGGTCCGGGGCGATATAAGGCAACCATTGCGATAACGTCTTCAAATATAGTTGGTTTGAGTTGGCGAAGATATCGCTTCATTCCTGATGATTCAAGCTGAAATACTCCGGTAGTGTTGCCTTGCTGCAAGAGTTTATATGTTTTTTCATCGTCCAAAGGCAATGTTTCAATACTGATCTTGTCACCGGTCGTTTTCTCTATGATCTTAAGCGCGTTTTCGATTACAGTCAGATTTTTAAGGCCCAAGAAATCCATTTTAAGCAGCCCCAGTTTTTCGACATAAGATGATTTGGATGATGCGGAATATTGGGTCACAATGGAAGGTTCTGATCCCTTTTTCCCTGTCATAAACTGTAACGGAGAATACTCGACTACCGGTTTTTCGGTGATCACAACTCCGCAAGCATGCATTGAAGCGTGTCGTGCCACTCCCTCAAGCCGTAAAGCTGCGTCAATAATATGTTTTGCGTCCGGATTGGAATTATATTCATTAAGCAGTTCCTTGGAGCTTTCAAGCGCGCTTTTGAGATTCGTGAACACCGGAACCATCTTAGCTAATTGGTCGCAGTAGGAATACTCGATGTCAAGAACTCGGCCAACATCACGAATAGCGGCGCGAGCCGCCATTGTGCCAAAGGTAATTATTTGGGCAACATGATCATGCCCGTATTTTTTTCGGCAATATTGCAAAACTTCATCACGCCGATGATCAGCAAAATCGGTATCCACATCAGGCATTGATATTCTATCCGGGTTAAGAAATCTTTCAAACAACAGGTCGTATTTTATCGGATCAAGATCAGTTATTCCCGTTAGATAGGAAACAAAACTTCCTGCCGCACTTCCTCTTCCCGGTCCGACAACAATACCCTGTTTTTTGGCCCAGTTAATAAAGTCTTGGACAATTAGGAAATATGAGGAAAACCCCATTTTTGAAATTACCTTTAACTCATAATTCATTCTTTGCCGGTGTTTTGCGGTAAATGCTTCATTTCTATAGCGTTTTTTAATGCCTTTTTCACATAATTTTCTCAAATAAGAATCCGTAGTTTCACCTTGTGGAACTTCAAAATTCGGAAGAATGGTTTTTCCGAATTCAATTTCAACGTTGCAGCTGTCAGCTATTTTTTGAGTGTTTGTAATCGCTTCCGGAATATGTTTAAAATATTCACGCATTTCGTCAGGACTTTTAAGGTACAACTCATTCTCCTTCATAGACATTCTGTTTGTATCCCCGACTTTTTTACCGAATTGAAGGCATAGAAGTATGTCTTGAACTTCGTTATCATCCGGATTAACATAATGAAGATCAGCCGTTGCAACGACCGGTATATTTGTTTCTTTATGGATCCTGATCATTCCATCATTGGCAATTTGCTGTTTTTGAAGGTTCGGAAGATGTTGTAATTCCAGGTAATAATTGCCTTCTCCAAAAATTTTTTGATATTCAAGCGCTTCTCGCTTTGCTTCTTCGTATTTTTTACCGATAATGAGCTGTTGTATATGGCCTTGAATACAACCACTCATTCCGATCAAACCCGTAGAATATTTTTTAAGCAGATCAACATCAATTCGAGGCTTGTAATAAAAACCTTTTAGGTGCGCCTCGGTTACAAGCTTCATTAGATTTTTATATCCGGTATTATTTTTTGCCAAAAGCGTCAGATGGTGTCTTTCTTCATCGATCTTTGGCCGTTTATTCCTCATTCCGTGCGGCGCCATGTACATTTCGCATCCGATAATTGGCTTTATGCCGCGGTGTGCTGCTTTATCGTAAAATTCCGGAACGCCGTACATAGTGCCGTGATCTGTAATGGCAATAGCATCCATTCCGAGATCCTGAACCTTATCGAGTAGATCATCGATTTTTCCAAGGCCGTCAAGAAGGCTGTAATGGGTATGGACGTGGAGATGAGTAAAATTTGGCTTCTTGTTCATCGGAGTCTTGATATTGAAGATGTATAGAACAGTCCTATTATACTACTACTTTATGTAATTTTCAATTTTACCAACCAGAGGCTGAAATTCAAAATTTAAATACTATGTGTATTCAGTGAATTGATTTTTAATTCAAGTAATGGTATTCTCTAGCAGTAGAACGGATGTTAAGGGAGGCAGTTCCATAAAGATAGGCAAGCAACAAACAATGCTTGAGGTTAAAAAGTTATCAATATCATCGCAAGGATCGAAAAAACGGCTTTTAAATAAGGTCAGTTTTTCTGTTGGGGAAAAGGAGATCCATTGCATTTTAGGGAAAAATGGAAGCGGTAAATCAACTTTGGCGTACGCTCTTATGGGTTTAAACAGGCATTCGTACGATTCGGGAGAGATTCGATTTAAAAAGAAAAATATCACAAAGAAAAAAACCAGTGAGCGGGCAAAATTGGGAATGACACTTGCTTTTCAAGAACCGGCGCGTTTTGAAGGCCTAACCGTGCGAGACTTTCTTAAAGCGGGGAAAAGTTCCGCCAGCGAAGCAGAGATTATTGAAACGCTTAATTTTGTCGGACTCAAAGGAAAAGAATTTATTGATCGAAAGCTTGATGAAAAACTTTCCGGCGGCGAGCGAAAACGCATAGAGATCGCGTCAGTTATTATTTTAAAGCCAAGACTGATGATCCTTGACGAGCCGGATGCTTCGCTTGACATAATTATGTACAATGAACTATACGATCTCTTGCTTAATGTCCGCAAAATGATTGGGTGCTCGATCTTGCTCATTACTCACCGTGAAGAAGCCGGTCTTATCGCTGACAACGCGACGCTGCTTGAAGAAGGAAGATCAGTTAAGACCGGAACGTTTCGCCATGTAATGAGGACTTACTGTGAACATGAAGGAAAACGCGAGCGTTGTCTGGCATTTAAGGCAATGAGTTTTAAAAGGTAAACTAGCGGATCGCTTTCAAATTGACTTCTGCCAAAAATTTCCTGATCCCGCCTAGGGCGGCAGATAGATGGCAGGAAGCCGGTTTAAAAATGATCTCACCAAATGTGTTATGGCAAATCTACCAAAAGATTTTATCAAAACCGCGAAAATATGCGGTCTTGAACATGTTTTGCATAGTAAAGGCCATCTCTATATTGAAAAAAATAAGGTGCTTTCACATAAGATGCCAAAAGGGATCAAAATAGAGATCGCAGAAATGCCGGCTGGCATCAGAGTGAATGTAACTGTAAAAAAGGGCGTAAAAACAAAAGAACCTTTATTTTTTTGTTTTGGCTTGAAGGGGAAAAGTGATGAACAGTTTATTATGCCGAACATCCTTGTTGAAGATGGAGCGGATGTTTGCGTATTTACCCACTGCAGTTTTCCTAAGGCCGTTTCCATATCTCATAAAATGGAAGCGGTGTTTAAAATCGGAAAGAACGCGAAATTTTATTATGAAGAACATCACTTTCATGGTTCAAGATCGGGAGCAATGGTTATTCCCAAACTCAAATTATTTGTCGAGGATGGCGGATATTTTAACAGCAATTTTCTTTTAACAAAAGGATCAGTTGGGCAAACAAGCATTGAACTTGACGCGGTACTGAAAGCGAATGCCCGTATTGAAATTGAGACAAAAGTATTGGGAAAAAACAGCAAGGACATCGTTTCCATTGTTGACAAAGTAGTTCTTGAAGGAGAAAACAGCAGAAGCCTTATTAAAATGAGAGCAGCAGCGAAAGACGGGGGAAAAGTATTCATGCAGGGAGAAACCTACGCGAGAAGCGCCGGCGCGATCGGACACATCGATTGCCATGAGATCGTCTCGGGCAAATCGGTTGCTAAAGCAGTGCCGATCGTGGAGGTAAGCAATGATCAGGCGAGAATTACCCATGAAGCATCAGTCGGGAAGATAAATCAAAAAGAACTTGAAACGCTTATGACCCGCGGTCTTAACGAAGAAAAAGCTACGGAGCTTATTATTGAAGCAATGATGAGGGAATAGTATCAAACAAATGAACCGCATTACCCTCCAGTACGGCGGGCAGGTCATCCAGTACGGCGGGCAGGTCATCCAGTATGCTCCAATACGGCAGGCAGGGCTTAACCCCTAAGCGGGATTGCAACGGAAGAAGGTTTTCAAACAGGCTCTTAGAGATAATCCAATAAAAAATAATTTTTATTTTGAAAAATGACAAACAATAATTTTGAACTTTCAATTGACTCGAACATACTGGAAGTGATCAAGCGTTATCCTCGCGCTACTGAAATATTTATCAAGTATGGACTGCCGTGTGTCGGATGCGCGGCCGCCAGGTTTGAAAAAATTTCTGATGCCGCTGCTGAATTCGGAATTGACGGGGAAAGTATGGTAAATGAGATAAAAGAGTCTGGAAAGATTCAAGGCAGGAGCCATTAAACCCACAAAAGATTCAAGGCAGGAGCCATTGAACCCACAAAAGCGGCAGGAGCCATTGAATCTACAAAAGAATGCAAAATGCAAATATCAAATCTCAAAATGCCTGTCCGCCTTTGGCGGGACAAGTAAAAATTTTAAAATAATTTTGTTGAAAATTTTACATCTTACAGTGTCATTTTGATTTTTGAAGTATATTTAATTTCAAAAATCAAATTGTCTGCCCACCGGCAGATAAATAAATTTCAAATTTATCTGTATTAATGATCAGAATACTCAAAAATTGTTTTGTAAACGGTGAGAGATCATCTGACTCGATCACGCGAAGCGCTGTATTGATTGCAATGACGGGTCTTGTTAGCAGATTACTTGGTCTTGTCCGTGACAGGGTGTTAGCCGCGAAATACGGCGCCGGTGATACTCTGGATGCCTACTACGCGGCCTTCAAAATTCCGGATCTTGTTTACGGACTGATCGTGCTAGGCGCTCTTTCAGCGGCGTTTATCCCGGTGTTCACCTCTCTTATATCCCGCAAGAAAAAAAAGAAAGCATGGGAGCTGGTTCATGCAATGCTTTCAGTTGGAATAGTAATTTTAGTTTCTACTTCCGTTGTTTTGTTTATTTTCGCGCCGCAACTAATAAGTCTTATTACGTTTGGTTATGATCAGGAAAAGCAGGAATTGGTCGTGAGACTCACAAGGATCATGTTGCTCAGTCCAATCTTGCTGGGTATTTCCGGGGTTATGGGCGGCATTTTAAACTCATTCAAAAAATTCTTTTTCTATTCACTCGCTCCAATTTTTTATAATGTAGGAATAATCATTGGAGTTCTCGTTTTTACGGAAATGCTTGGTCCTATCGGTCTTGCTTGGGGTGTAGTTGCCGGTGCCATACTGCACTTGTTGATCCAGCTTCCGGAAGTAATCCGTTGCGGAATACGTTTTCGTTTCCGGTTAGACTTCAAAAACGACAATCTTAAAAAAGTATTTACGCTGATGGTGCCGCGCGCGATGGGAATTGCCGTAACGCAGATCAATCTTCTGGTTGTTACAGTTCTTGCGTCAACACTTGCATCCGGATCTTTAGCGGTTTTCAATTTTGCGAACAATCTCCAGAGTGTGCCTTTAGGATTGTTTGGAATATCGTTTGCTGTTGCTTCGTTTCCTACACTGTCTTCCTTGTGGGCGCGTGAAAAGAAACGGGAATTCACACGAAGATTTGTCAGTACATTCCGAAAAATCCTTTTTTTCATTATTCCATTTTCGGCGCTGATCATTATACTGCGCGCGCAAATTGTCAGAGTTGTATTGGGCACGGGACAATTTGACTGGGAAGACACAGAACTTACCTTAACCGCCTTGGGCATATTCGCGCTCTCGCTGTGGGCGCAAAGTATCATTCCATTGCTTGCCCGCTCATTCTACGCGATCCATAACACAAAAATACCTTTCTTTACGGGTTTGTTCGCCGAAGCGATTAACATTGCCCTGGCCCTCTTTCTCATTAAAGATTACGGTATTATCGGTCTGGTATGGGCATTCAGTATTTCAACAAGCATTAACGCAACCATACTTTTTTTCATACTTCGGCTAAAAATTGGAAGCCTAAAAGGGCAGGGGATATCAAAATTTGTTGTTAAAATCATTATAATGACAATAGCCGCGGTTTTCATTTCGCAGGTCATTAAGAATGCCATCGGCACGGATCCATTTGGAGTAGAGCGGACATTTCTTGGTGTTTTCACACAGCTTATTGCCGCACTCGCCGGAGGATGCGCCGTGTTGGTGCTTGTCGGATATTTCTTGAAGATAAAGGAAATTGATGATTTCATTGTTGTAGCGAAACGCAAGCTGTCTGCAAGAAAACGATAGTATCTTTTTGCGGTTTTAAATCAAAGACCCGGCGATAAAAGCCGAGTCTTTTTTTATGATCATCTTTCAGAACTTCTATGCCGCGATCCGGTTGAAGTTGTTATGTCCGTTAATTTTCCATCAATAAATTCCTGCGCGACATCTTTTATTTTTCCTTCTCCATGATAGATCTTGATTTCCAATTGTTCAAATACTGAAAAAGCCCTTGGACCAAGATTCATGGTAATGATCGCTTCCACTTCCTCATTAGCGACAATTTCAGCCGCTGAAATTCCGGCTCCGCCCATTTGTGCCTTGGCCGTGTTTTCAATCGCGTTCACGTTTTTTATCTTCCTGTTTTCAATTTCTACAATTAAAAAATAAGGGCACCTTCCAAACTTTGCGTCCACATCGTTCTCCAGAGTTTTCCCAGTTGAACTCACTGCTATTTTCATTTTCCACACCTCCCTTCGACTGTTACCGCCTTAATTATTTTACCAAACACCTTTTTGTATTTAGGGTTTATTTCAACAACCGGCTTCATTCTTATCGTGGAATCAACGAAATCTTTTCTGTAGGGAATCTTTCCAATAACAGGAATTTTATTTCTCTTGGCGAAATATTCTATTTTTGAACAAAATTTCTCTTCCAAATCGAACTTATTTATGACGATTCCGGATCTAATGCCAAAATGATTCGCGAGATACAAGACTCTTTTCAAATCATGCAGCGCGGAGGGTGTTGGTTCCGTCACGGCAATTATATAATCTGTTCCGATAAGAGACGCGATCACAGGGCATCCGATTCCCGCGGCTGAGTCTATAAGCGTTATCTGGCTTTTTAACTGCTTATCGATCTCCTCAGAATATCTTCTGGTTTCACTGACGATCTCACCGGAAGCCAATTCTCCCAGCTTGAGTTCTCCTGTGATCAAATTCACATTATAATTCTTTCCGGTATAAACTGTTCCGATTTTCTTTTTAGTTTCAGAAATCGCGTTGTTGGGGCAAGCGACGATGCATGCTTTACAGCCAATACAAATATCTTTTACAAAAGCCGGAAATTTTCCTTTAACGGAAACAATAGCATTTTGCTTGCAAACTCTCCCGCATCTCCCGCATTTTGTACACTTACTAAAATCCCATTTTGGAATTGGCTGATACACATTGCAATATTTCTTTCTTTTCACGGAGAGCAAGAGGTGATCATTGGGACATTCTACGTCAGCGTCCAGCAGCATTGTTTTTTTATTTCTCGCAAATTCCACTGCCAGGGAGGTAGCCACCATTGATTTTCCGGTTCCGCCCTTTCCTCCGGTAACGGCTATTTTTATGTTTTCGTTTTTCATAATTTAGTTTAAAGGGATTATTTCCAGACAAAAATACGCTTCAGGCCAAAATATTTTTTTGGACATGCCATGTTATACGATTCAGTAACTTAAGAAATAGTCTGATCAGTTACAACCAGCATCGCACCCGTTTTTTATAATCCAAATACTTCTTGCCGAAAACATTTTCCATTGCTTTTTCTTCATGCGGAATAAAAATCAGGCTTACAGTTGCAAAGAAAGCGATTGGCGCTACAAAAGCGGCTAATGATCCCAAAAGTATTGCTATTCCGAAAAGACTGATTACCATACCCAAGTACATTGGATGACGGCTAAAGCGGAATGGTCCGTGCAAAATCAACGCGGACGATCTTTTAGATGGCTTAACTGTTGTTTTTGTCTTCTTGAATAAGCTGTCCGCCCAAATATTCAGCCCGATCCCAATGCCTAATAATAAAATGCCGCTGTAGTTGTAAGGAGCGTGGACTAATTGCGCAACAGGGAAGATAAAATGCAAACCAGCTGCCAATAATAAATACAATAGCAAATAAACGGGAGGCAATAAGCTAGGTTTTTTTATAGGCATAGTGTTTTTTAATCTTTGGAAATTTTTGTTTTTAAGTAAAAGTTGAAACTTTAGCTAATGCCCAGGCATACCTGAAATTTTTAATCCTCTCATTTCATTATATTATCTTACAGAGAAAGAAGCAAAAAAATCCGAATAAGAAAGCGTCAGGCATTTTTTCTCATATACTGGAATGCGCTGATCTGAGTTTGCCAGTTCGTTGCTATCTTTTCCTGTCATCTTGAGTCCCGAGTGCTCGGGATTGAAGGATCCCTTTGCGTTGAAGTGTTTACTATCATTAAAATCCGGTTTATTCTCCGCGAAGGGATCTTTCGACTTCTCCCGCTAGACGCGGGATCCGCTCAAGATGACAAAGAAGAAAACAAAACATCTAATATCTATTTGCTTATACTTCAACACAGCGGACAAATAAACTCGGATCTTATCTTCTGGCTTGACATAAATATAGTTTTCTGCTATATTAATATGATGTTAATCAATTTGCACATTAAACCTAAAAAAAGAGGGTACAGAACAATGGAAAAGAAATTTTTTATAGTTACGGAGAATCACATGAAACTTCTTAAGGCTGCCCATGTTTCGTGGATGGACTGTGAGTTTGGAGCACCCGGCATTGATCCAAAATGTCCATATGGTAACAGTACGATTATTCTGGAAGATATCGCCGAAATCATTGGAATCAAACTGTTTGAGGATGCCGACGGAGAAAAACATTTAGACAAAAAGCAGAGAGAGCTTTGCGAAAGATTACATCGTGAAATGGAAGATGTACTCCAAATCCTTTTGTCAAATTGCAGTATTGAAGTTGGGGAATATGAAAGCGAGGAATATGGCCACACTTGGCTAAAAGTTAACCATTGAAGATTTTCCATTCGGTGGGCCCAATAAGCATGAAGCTTTGCGG